>JBGTLY010000303.1:0-62482 GCA_041743865.1 Woeseiaceae bacterium | reverse complement strand
GGCGACGACATCGCCCGGCGCCAGCCGCGCGGCCGTCTGGCGTGCTGCTTGCATGATCAGGCGAAAATGCTGGAGGTCCGACTCGTCGAGTTCAAAAGTCACCCGGAGGCTCATGGTCTCATCGAAAGCGTTTGTCCCAGTTCCTCGAGCGGTCGAACTTACCTGTATTGTAGGGATCGATGCCAGCTTCGTCGTTGGTCTCGACCAGCGAGTCATCCACGAGGGACAGGGTTTCCTGCGACCCGGGATCCCCGTGCGGGTTCGGGTGCCTGACCAGGACATTCTTGCCCGGACCGAGGTCCTCGATTTCACCGTCGAGTCCGGTCCTGACTCGACCTTCGCTCGTCTGCCGCGGCTTCGGATCTGCAGGGCGGACGGCCGCGGGCTTCGTGCCTCCCGGGCGCGCCACGTTGAATGCACCCGAGCGATTCAGGGCCGAAGCGCGGCCCACGGGCTCGTCATCATCCCGCGTTGTGAACCAGTTGATCAGTCTTTCAAACATAAATCAGCTACTTATTGCTCCGCGCGGGTGGCGATCCCGGCGTAACGTGCCCTCCAACACACTACTTAGCGGATTGCTGCAAAATCCGGCGTGACCGGCCTCACAGTTCGGCATTCTCCCGGCGTAACGGCGCCGGCCGTACGTTGGCACTTGCGCGCCATCCCCACCACAGCCCCCGAAGGAGCAACACCAGCAGGAGGGGCGAGAGGACGAGAAACCACGCCGAGGTTTCGCCGCCCTGCAGCCGGCCAATCAGGGCAGAGAAGAAGTCGCCATACCCGCCGCCTTCATAGTCACCGAAGACAAGCTTGCCCACAAAGTAGACGACGACCGGCAGAAGCAATACGCCGGACAGAACCAGAGTGCCAATGACGACAGGCTCACGAACGAGTGAACGGCGAAAATCCTTGTCGGTAGGGGGCATGCGGCACCGGCATTGACGCGAAGGGCCGTATCCTTGCCTAGCGTTGTCTTCCGGTCAAGCGGAGGGGGCTCAGTCTGTCCCGCCGCCCGGCGCCGGCTGCGCACGGCGCCGATTGATGACGATTGCGCCGAAATGGATGCATGCGGCCGAGAACAGGAGATAGTGCGGCAGTACCCAGAACCATTCGCTGATATAGAGCGTCGTCAGAAAAGCGATGATGCCGGACGTCAGGTAGAACCAGGGCAGGGCATCGTAGATGACTTTCGGCAGCCAGATCTTGCGGGTCGCGAGCCGCCCGGTATTCAGGGTGACCTGTTGCGTGTCGGTGAGCGTTACCGGCTTCCCTGCGGTACGGCTGAGCATTGCGGTGGTCCATGCGTCCTGCTATTGCGCTGTCAGCTTAGCGCATGCCGCCGGCGCAGTCCGTGACTGTGCTCACAGTCAGTGAGGCGTAAGCCTAAGCGGAGTCGCGGCGCTGAAATTCTTCGTAACGAAAATCAATGGAACCGATCCTGACCCTGTCGCCGCTCTTGAGGAAATGCTCGGTCACCCGTTTTGAATTGACATAAACACCGTTCTTGCTGCCCCAGTCGATGATACGGGTGGTCTGGTTTTCGCTCAGGACGACGGCGTGGCGCCGGCTGACGTATTCCGCTTTGAGATAAATATCATTGTCGCGAGTGCGACCGATCGTGAGTCGCTTCCTGAACAGCGGGAATCGCAACTCCTGGCCACCGAAATTGCCGATCAAAAGGCGCGTGACCCGGTCACTTCCGGCCGGACGTTCCATTGCGCTGTCGGCAGACGGCATCGCATCGAAAATCGTGCCGTCGTCGACATCGGACTGGTCGTCCGCACTGCTCCGTCGTGATAGTTCATTCATCAGCGCCGTGATGGCGTTGCTCTTTGTCTCGAGCTTGCGCTCGTAGTCCGCAAGTGCTTTCTCCATATGTCCGAGCTGTTTCTCGAGTGCGGCAATGCGATCCCGGCTCTGCTGGTCGTGATCCGTGAGGATGCGTTCGAGCTCAATCCGTTGGCCGCGATTCTGGGCGAGGTCGCTGGCGAGCCGCCCGGTGACTTCTGACGATTCTGCCAGGGTTTCCTGCGCCTCGCTCAGTTCGAAGCGGAGTGACCGGAGTTCCTGTTCGTGCACATCACGTACCGCTGCGAGGGCTTTCTCCGCGCTTTCGGCCCTGCGGAGTGCGGCAACCAGCCTGTCCTGAAGCGCCGCAGTCGTCGACCCGGCATTCTCGAGCTCCACACGCAAGGCGGCGTGTTCGCTGAATGCCGATTGCGAATCGGCGCGGAGGTCGGACAGCTGGCGGCGTAGTGTATCGGCATAGGATTCGGTCTGGAGCTGCTGGTTGCGGACGCCGCTGAGCGTCGCCTGCAGTCCCGCAATGGCGCCTTCGGAGCGGATCAGTTGCTCGCGCGCTGCCGAGATCTCGTTGCCGGACTCCAGTGTGGACTTGGCGATCCGGACTTCCTCGAACAGCCGTTGCAGGCTTCGGTACTCAGCATTCTGCTCCTCGATGCGCGCCTGGAGCGTCGCGATCGTTGTGTCCCTTTCCAGCAGGAGCGCGGCGGCGTGGGACAGCTCGCTGCGTATGCCCTGGAGGTCACTGTCGAGCCGGTCGGCCAGCTCCTCGCGCGACTGCATTTCCGCTTGCAGTCCGAGCCATTTGCTGCGGACCTGTTCGAAATCGTAGCGCAATCGCTCGATGAGTTCCGTACGCTCGGCGGGATCGGCTTGCCGCAGCAGGGATGGCCCCGTAGGCACGACTTCAGGTCCGCCGACCGCGAGGGTGGCTTCGTCGACCTCGAGTGCCTGTCCACGACTGAGTTCGTAGCGGAACTGGCGAGCCGTCAGCGCCTCAATTTCCGAGGTGGGCTCACCATCGTTCTCGACTAACTCATTAATCTTTTTGTTTTCATTAGTCATGCACGGATACTAGCCCGAACCCGGGGTGTCGACAAGCGCCTGCCGACGGCTGGCGCTTCAGTCGCAAGCTACGGTACGCCCAGCCGCCCAGTCACGCAGCGCATCGACCCGCTCGGCCATGACCACCGACAAGGGCCGTGTCTGGCGGAGCTCTTCGTCGATGAGTTCGGTCGTCAGTGCCTGCTTCCGGGCATGGGCCGCGTACAGCGCGGAGACGATCGCCTGTTCAATTTCCGCGCCGGAAAAGCCCTCGCTCGCCTTCGCGAGTAAGGCGAGATCGAACCCGGCCGGCGCCTGCGCGCGGTTGGCGAGATGAATCGAAAAGATGGCCTGGCGGATATCGCCATCGGGCAGATCGACGAAGAAAATCTCGTCGAAGCGCCCCTTGCGCACGAGCTCCGGCGGCAGGGCACTGATGTCGTTTGCGGTAGCTACGACGAACACCAGTGTCTTTTTTTCGGCCATCCACGTAAGCAGCGTACCGAGCACTCGCTGCGTCGTCCCGGTCTCACCGCCACGGCCGGCGAGCCCTTTTTCAATTTCGTCGAGCCAGAGCACGCAAGGCGCCATGACATCAGCGGTGCGCAGGGACTCGCGCAGCTTTCGTTCCGTTTCCCCATGGTATTTGTCATAAACGGCGCCGAGGTCCAGGCGCAGGAGCGGTACCTGGAAAGCGCCGGCCGTGGCTTTGGCGGCGAGGCTTTTGCCGCAGCCCTGGATCCCGATCAGTAGCAGTCCCTTCGGCGGGTCGAGGTGCCGGGCATCTTCATCGCCGCGGAATGCAGCCCTGCGCTGCTCGAGCCAGCGCTTGAGACGCGACAAACCGCCAACCTCAGTGAATCGGGCCGTCTCGTATTCGAACTGTAGTGCGCCGCCCTTGTTCAACAGTTCGTATTTTGCCTTCATGACTTCGGGCAGGTCGCTGCGGGTAATGGCGCCGTCGATACAAATGGCATTGCGGGCGAGACGTTCTGTGTCGCGATAGGTCAGGCCCGCGAGATTCCGGACCAGGAGCTTGTAGGCTTTCTGATCTGCCTGGACTTTCGCGCCCGAGTTGTCGCGCGACCAATCGTCGGCGACGCGCTGAATGATGGCCATCCGTTCCCTGTCGTCCGGAAGCGCCATTTCGACCCGCGCTGCATACGGCTCCAGTTCCGATGGCAGTGCGATCTTGTGACTGATCATCACGATCTGTCGCCGAATTCCGGGTTGTTGTATGCAGATGTCCTTCAACAGTCGCACGTGAACGGGATCGTCGAGAAACGGATGAAAGTCGAGCAGGACGTAGATCCCCGGTTTCTCCACAGCGCGAATGTGCTTGAGTACGTCAGTGGGTGCCGAGTTCAATTTTTGCGGTTCGAGCGCGATGTCCTGCCGTTGCAGGCCGTCAGTGATCGTCCATCGAAACAACGGGACGTAGCTGCCGCCGCCTTTCATGAGCATCGACTGGATCATGTCGAGAATTCGTGCTTCGTCTTCCGTTTCCAACACGACCACTGGCGTGCCGGAGCGCAGGATCAGCTCTAGGTCGTGTCTCTGGTTCATGGGAGAACGTCTTTTCCGGTCAGCCGGAGCTCTTATCGCAACCCGGAAGGTGCTTGTCGCGCAATGCCTTCGGGTTCTCGCCGATCAATGTTCGGGCTGCCTCCCGGAGCTTCTCGAGCGACAGTCGGTCCCCGGAGGTGAGCATTGCGTAGAGCACGTCGTCGAGACTGTTCCTGCCGTCCGTGCTTGCGTCAATTTCCTTGTCCAGGGCATGCATGATCGTCACCGCAAGGGCCGTTTCCGGGCCCGTCGAATTTCGATCGCAAAGTGTTTCAGCAGATTTCGACCACTCGCGTAGCTGGCCCAGGGCGGCCTCGTAGCGCGGCAGTGAGATGCTGCGGCTTCGGCGAAGAAGCTCGAGCGAGTAATATTCCGCGAAGCCCTCGGTAATCCAGTCGTACCTGCGTTCTGCATTCGCTCCCATGGCGACGTGCATCACCTCATGCAAAGTTGTGCTCGTTCCGTTCTCGCTGATCAGCGGTCTGTCGGCGTGGATGTACAAGGATTGCGGTGCCGATAGCGCGCCACGCCACATAGGTTCTCCGGCGCTCACAACCGTCAGTCGTGGCAGGGGTTGCGGCAGCAGCCGGGCGAGTTCCGGCAGGGTCCAGTTGAGCAACGCGAGCAGATCCATGCGCCGGGTGTTCTCGCCGACGGGGGCCGCGACGGCGACGCGCGTTCCCGAAATCGTCTCGCGGCGCACACCGAGGGGGCCCATCACGATCCACCCGGACGGTTGCTTGAAGCGCCGGTCACCGGAGGGCACCGGCATGATTCCGTCGACGTCGCGATACTCTGTGACGGTCGACCATCCCGCCGGCAGGTCGAAGCGCAGGTCCGTTTCGCTGAAGGCGCCGCTTCGCACGCGGGTCGATGCCCTCGGGATCACGTCCTCCATACGGAACAGGCCCCATTCGTCGTCCAGCCAGGCATCGAATCCGCCGTTGTTGCGCTCATGACGGGCGTTCGCGCGCCAGCGGAGAGTGCCGCCGGATTCCGGGGGCCGCCAGACGTACACGCCTCCCTCTTCGAGCAGATCGCCATCGCCATCCACGTCGATGACGTGTTTCGCACTGAAACGCATTTCCTTGAGCAGCGCCGCATCCTGGTCCAGGCGTAGACGAATCTCGACCGTCCCGTCGTTGGGTTGCGGCTCGAGTTCGTAGCTGAGCCGATAGGGGAGGCCGTCCTCCTTGCCCGCCGCAAGGGCTGCGCCTGCCAGGGAGATCAGGGCGAGCAGCAGCGTGGGTGACACGGGCTGGCGTCGTCGGACCGATGTAGGCACTCTGTATTGTCCTGGTCGCTAGGTGGTATCTGTAACCTGACCTTCTGCATTTTCGACCGGCGCGCGGCGTCGGCCGGGCGCTATCATAGCCCAGCACGTCGAGATTGATTCAGCGTTCGGACCTGCATGCTCAAACGGATAATACTTCGGGACAGTGAGTCCACCGGCTGGCGTTGCTTCGACGAGCCGGTCCGGATGCTTGTGGCGCACGCGGTGGAGGAGGTTCGTAGCGTTCTTGCAGAAGCTCAACGCGCCGTCGACATGGACGGCCTGATTGCGGCCGGTTTTGTCAGCTACGAGGCGGCACCGGCATTCGACCGTTCGCTCAGAACCCGAGAAAACGGCCGGCTGCCTCTCGCCGCGTTCGGCCTCTTCAGCGGCTTTCAACCGCTCCAGCGATTGCCTGCTGCGCCTGCAGATGCCCCGGCACATGACTGGCGACTGACGACGAGCCGCGATGCCTACGGACAGTCGATTCGTGCGGTTCGGGAGCAGATTGCTCTCGGCAACTGCTACCAGGTCAACTTCACCATCCGCAAACGAAGCACGGGCATCGGGGATCCATGGCCGCTTTTTCTCCAGATCGCCCATAGCGCCCGATTCGGCGCCTTTCTCGAGTTCGATGATTTCGCCATCGCGTCCGCTTCACCGGAACTGTTCTTCGCATTGGACGGGTCGCACATCCGCTGCCGGCCCATGAAGGGCACGGCTCGCCGCGGGATGACGACCGCGAGCGACGACGCCATTGCGATGGCATTGCAGGTGTCGGAAAAGAACCGCGCGGAGAACGTGATGATTGCGGACATGATCCGCAATGACCTCGGCAGGATAGCCATTCCTGGAACCGTGCGCGCGCTCGCACTCTGCGAGCTCGAGAAGTACCCGACTGTATGGCAATTGACGTCGACCATTGAAGCACGGACGCATGCGGCCGTGGACGCAATTTTCACAGCGTTGTTTCCCTGCGCGTCGGTAACCGGCGCCCCGAAGACCGCGGCGATGGGCTTGATCGCCCGGATGGAGGACACGCCGAGGGAGGTGTACTCCGGAGCGATCGGCTGGATTGCGCCGGGCCGGAAGGCGCAGTTCAGCGTCGCGATCAGGACGGCCGTCATCGACCGGCTCGATGGCGCTGCCACCTATGGCGTCGGCGGCGGGATCGTCTGGGATTCCGATCCCGACGATGAGTACCAGGAATGTGAGGCCAAGGCTCGCGTGCTAGAACTACCGGACGACCCGGGCGGTACCTTCGAATTGCTCGAAACCTTCCGCTGGACGCCCGGGGAAGGCTATTTCCTTCGCGACTTCCACCTGGACAGGATGCTGGATTCCGCACGCTACTTTGATTTCAAGCTGGACCGTTCGTACGTCGATTCGGTACTCGACGCCGCCGCCATCGGGTTTGAGGCTCCGATGCGCGTTCGCCTCAAAGTTGACCGCGGCGGCGAGTGCCGCATGGACGCCGGGCCACTGACCGAAACCGGGGCTCGCGACTGGCGCCTGCGGCTGGCCAGATACCCGGTCGATGACCGAAACCCGTTTCTCTACCACAAGACGACGCAGCGACGGGTCTATGCTGCCGCAGCAATGGACGTGGGCCCTTGCGATGACGTGTTGTTGTGGAATTCCGCGGGTTGCATCACCGAAACCACGCGCGCCAATATCGTCGTGCGACTGCAGGGGCGCGACTTCACGCCAGCGGTGTCGAACGGATTGCTGGCGGGGACGTTTCGGCGTTGGTTGCTCGAAAACACGGACCTGGAAGAGCGGGACATTGCCGTCAGCGACCTCGCCCGCGCGGAATCGATCGTCGTCGTCAACTCCGTCCGCGGACAAGTGCCCGCGTCTGTCCTCACCGTCGACGCCGCAGGCCAGTGAGACGCCGTTCATTCCCGACTCATGGGCCACACGCTAGGCTCACACCATGAACAGGAAGCAATTTGCCGGTCGCCTTCCGGGTGCGCTGTCGCTGGCTCTCGTCGTGACCGCGGGATGCGCGTCGTTGCCGCCCGACATCGGTTCGGAGCGCGTACAAACTGAGGCTGGAACAGCGCCTGATTCGACCCCTGCCGTCGGCCGGGATGCCGCAGATGCCGCTTTGGAACAACTGGGCGCGCCGTACCGATATGGCGGAGCAGGTCCGGGCGGGTTCGATTGCAGCGGCCTCGTGCACTACGCCTACCTCCGCGCCGGAAAAATCTTGCCGCGGACCACGGGGCAGCTCTGGGCACATACGTCCACCGTTTTGCGCGACGACCTGCAGGCGGGCGACCTGTTGTTCTTCGAAATCGCCGGCAAGATGCAACACGTTGGACTGTACGTGGGTGACGGCCGGTTCGTGCATGCACCGACGTCCGGCCGCACAGTGACGCTCGCTTCGCTGTCGTCGGACTATTACCGCGACACGTTCCTGCGGGCCGGACGCCCGCCCTAGGCTAACGTCAGGTGGCTTTCTGTTCCGCGTCGCCCGCGACGATGAAGATGCGCAGCTGGCTCGCCAGGCCTTTGCATGCCGCGGCCTGCGTCCGGGCAATCAAGGGTATGGGGATGATCAGGGCCGGCAGGAATGAAGTGCCACTGACGTCTGCGGACACCGTGCCGGCCGATTCGAGTTCGTCGAGATCCCAGATCGATGCAGTGTAGTCGGCGTCTTTTTGCCACCAGGCGAAGCCGAAGCATCCGCCACCACCGGGTCCCGCCGCGCACGACAGGCTGCCGCCGCCGGCGACCTTCTCGGTATCGCCATCGAGCCAGACGATATAGCGCACGCCATGCTCGCGGATCTTGTCCTTTACTCCGGGACGATCCATCAGTTTGGGCAGGCCGCCGGTTTCGGCCGGAGCCGTCCGCGGCTCGAACCAGGGGAACAATGAATCGACGAACTGCCGGTGCGGTATGACATTCAGGCCTTGCTTGCCGCGGGAGAGCGCTTCTTCGACGCAGGCGATGTAGTTGTCCTCGGTCTCGTTGCCGAGGTGGTAGCTCTTCGCCATGATGACTATTGACTCGTCGCCGGCAATGCCGGTAACGGCCTCTCGAGAGTCCTCGACGCGTGAGGTCACACATGCCTGCGATAGCATCAGCCCTGCAACCACAAACAGCATTCCGGCGCGGCGGGCCGCGGCGCACCTATTCATTGCTCCCTCCTTCCATCGGCGTGGTACGCGCGGCGGCGGCACTTTTGTCATCGTTGCCTGGCGCAGCGTCTTCCGGTACTTCGGTACCGCTCGACAAAGTCCGCATGAACTGGTCCGGGTCGAAGCGGAAGATCATCAGTGCCGCCGCGTCACGCATCGCGAGGACCGCGGCGCGCTGCAACGCTTCGTCGCCGCCCATCATTGTCGTCAGGCTCTTGCCGTAAGCGCTCACGGGCCAGTTACCGACCAGCCTGCCGTCAGGGTCATAGACGCGAAGCCGGTATCGGATCCATACCGCGAACGAGTCCGTCTTGGTTTGCGAAGGCACAGAGAATTCGAACGCGTCGATCGAAGGTTCGACCAGGGCGTCGTAACTGATTACCGTTTCGTCGTCCTCCGGACCCAGGACCGTCACGGAATCGAACATGTAGCGGAACAGTTGCTCGAAAAAGACGGCGTTTGATCGCCCCAGGTCGATCGTCCATTCCTCGTTCCCGATGACCTCTTCTTTATGCACGAAGCCGTGGAACTCGACCGGAATTCTTACGGCAACGTGCAGCGGAACGGTGTTGATGAGAGGTTCGGGAATCGTCGGAGGATCGAGACGCACGTTTGAGCCGCACGCGGTGGCAAGCAGGCTCACTGCGACTCCTGGCAGAACCTTGCGGAGCATAGCTTTCAAATGTTCACTTCCCGCGTGTATCACGGTGTCACCGTCTCTGATTCAGAGCGCAATCGCGCTTGAGAGTTCCACCGCCACACTGCTTTAATCGTGATTCCACTGTAGTGCTGGACGCACGCCAGTGCAACAAGCTCCGGTGCACTCCCGGTGCCCCTGAAGTGAACGAAAATGCCCGCACGCCGCAAGCAGCGCTGGCTTATGACGAGACACGATGGCCCGACCGAAAATTCTTGTATTTCAACACGTTCCCTATGAGCCCCCTGGGTACTCTTGACCCGTTGCTCAAGGAGGCAGGTTTTCGCATCCGATACGTCAACTTAGGCAGAGATGCCACGCAACGTCCGTCGCTGGACCGCTACGCAGCGCTCATCGTCCTCGGTGGCCCCATGAACGCGGACGAGATCGACGACTACCCGAACCTCCGGACCGAGGTCGAATTACTAAAAGAGGCGCTGCAGCGGGAGATGTCGATCCTTGGAATCTGCCTCGGGGCCCAGCTGCTCGGGAAGGCCCTCTGCGGCGCGGTGGCGCAGAACGAGTTGCGCGAGATTGGCTGGCATGACGTCCACCTGACCGCTGCTGGCGAGGCTGACCCGGTGCTGTCCGGTTTTGCTTACAGGCAGCGCGTCTTTCAGTGGCAAGAGGACGGCATCGAACTGCCTCCGGACTGCACTCACCTGGCACATTCGGCGGCCAGCCGCGTGCAGGCGTTTCGATTCGGCGAACACGCTTACGGCCTGCAGTTCCACCTCGAAGTCGACAGTCACCTGATAGAATGCTGGCTGAGCGTTGCGGCGAATCAGCCCATGGTGGCGCAGGAGAGTGGCCGTGTCACGCCGGAGCAGATACGGGAACAGGTGCCGCACCACATTGACGAACTCCAATCTCTGAGCCGGGAGACCTTCGGTCGCTGGATCGATCGTTTCGACGCGGCGGTGCCGCGGCGACGCTTGCTCCCCTCGCGTTAGAGGGCGTTCAAAAGTCGCGCCATTCGAGGGGCGGCTCCTGCATCAGTGCCACCTGCTCACGCAACGCAAGGATGTGTTCGTCCCAGTAGCGCCGTGAATCGAACCAGGGAAACGCGCGTTTGAACGCCGGGTCTTCCCAGCGGCGTGCCAGCCAAGCTGCATAGTGCATGATCCGCAGGCTGCGCAGCGCCTCGACCAGATGAAGTTCGCGAGCGTCGAAACGCCGGAACTCCTGGTAGCCCTCGAGCAGTGCGGTGAGTTGCGGGGTCTGCTCCTCCCGATCACCGGAGAGGAACATCCAGAGATCCTGGATAGCAGGCCCCGTGCGGGTGTCGTCCAGGTCGACGATATGGAAGCGGTCCGCGTCGACGAGCACGTTGCCCGGATGAAAGTCGCCGTGCAGGCGCAGTTCCCTGAAGTTGCCCGCGCGCTCGAACGCCGCATCGGCACCGTCGATAGCGGCTTCCGCGACCCCGACGTACACGTCGTGCATCTCCTCGGGGATGAACCCGTTGTCCAGCAAATAGTCGCAGGAGTCGGAGCCGAATGTATCGATATCGATTGCCGGCCGTGCTTTGAACTCTGCGGTCTCTCCCACCGCGTGAATTCGCGCCACGAATCGACCCAGTTGCCGCAGCTGGTCGCGGTTGTCGAGCTCGGGCGCACGGCCGCCGCGGTTTTCGAACACGGCGAGCCGGAACGGCCCCGAGCGGAACAGCGAGCGCCCGTCGATGCGCTGCGGCGCCACGACCGGGATGTCGGTTTCAGCCAGCTCGAACGAAAATGTATGTTCCTCGAGGATGGCGGCGTCGCTCCAGCGGCCGGGGCGGTAGAACTTGACGACCATGTCCGGGGCGTCCTCGATACCGACCTTGTATACCCGGTTCTCGTAACTGTTCAGCGCAAGAAACCGCCCATTGCAGGGGAACCCGAGATTGTCGAGTGCGTCGAGGATATCGCCGGGCTCGAGTTCCCGGAATGCCAGCGCGGCCGGGTCGGCGGCAGTCACAGACGCAACGCCAGGAGGGCCACTTCCTTTCGACCGTCCTCGGTCTCCTGCGTGCCCACGCGGCAGAAGCCGCGGTTCTCGTGAAATCGCAACGACGTGGGGTTGGGCGGACGCAGGTTGACCTCGCAGGTCATGATGGTCACGTGAGGACGCATCATGGTCATGAAATCATCATACAGTTGCGATGCCAGTCCCTGGCGCCGCGCCCGTTCGGCCACGGCGATCCGGTCCACGTAGGCGAAATCCTCGTAGTGCGCGCAAAACCAGCGATAGTTCGGGCTCGCATAGGCACTCCCGGCACGCAAGCCGATGAGAAACGCGGCAATTCCGTCGGCGTCGGCCGCGACCCGGAAGTACGCCGCATGGTCCGCGAACCATTGCATATCCTCGGCTCCCAGGCTGTTCACAGCCGGTACGGCGCTTTCGTTCAGTTTGAGTACCGGATCAAGGTCCGGCGGCCTGAAGCTTCGTATAGTGATCGACATCCGGGCAGTGTAGAGAACGCTGCAGCCCCCGCAAGGGCTATGAAAACCCCCTGTCGATTGACGTATACTACGGGCAAACGGCAGCCGATGCCCCATCGGTTAAGCAGACCGTTTGCGGACTGTCAGAGACAGTCATACGAAACTCGCCACTCGAACCTGCTGCGGCTGCCGCGGCTGAACTGTAATTGCCGGGTAAATGATGTCGGGTTTCGTCCCGTAAGGAAAAAACAACGATGACTGGAAATGTGAACCTGCGCGCGGCTTTTGCCGGGACGCTGGCGATGCTCGTGTTCTCCGCCTGTTCGGGCAGTTCCGACGATGTGTTCGTCGATTCGGACAGTCTGCTCCGTTTCGTGCCGGCGGATACTCCGTATGTGTTTGCGAGCGGTGAACCGCTCGATGACGAATTTCTCGATGCTATCGAGCCACACATCGATGAAATTCTCGCCGCGTACCGGGATATGCTGCAAGGCGTTGCCCAGTCGGAGTCGAGCGAGGATGGGGTTGACGAGGCAATGACGTCCCTCATGTCGGCGTTGTCGCCGCTGTTCTCCGTTGAAGGCTGGAAAGAAGCCGGGTTCACGCGGGACGGGCAAATGGTGCTCTACGGCAACGGATTGTTGCCGGTGTTTCGCATCGAGGTGGCTGACGCAGAAGCCTTCGAGAAAACGATCGCCGGCATTGAGGATGCTGCCGGTGAACCGATGCCGACGGCGTCGATCGACGACACCGAGTACCGATATGTCGAGGACGACAAGGTCCGCGTGATCATCGGACTGTTTGACGGCAGCGCGGTGCTGACCGCTATCCCAGCCGGGTTCGACGACGACCGCACGCGTGAGCTCCTGGGTCTCGATCTGCCGGCGAAAAGCATCGCCGATACAACGTTGCTATCCGACATCGTCGAGAAGTATGGGTATACGGAGCACTACACGGGTTTCATCGACACGCTTCGACTCGTGGACAGCGTCCTCGCCGAACCGACACCAATCAATGCCGCCCTCATGGAGCACATGGATTTCGACGCGTCATCGGTGTCTGATGTCTGCAGGGACGAGATCCGGGAGCTTGCGGGAATCGCGCCACGTACAGTGGTTGGCTACGACGAAATCACCCTGGAGAAGCTGAGCGGTTCTTTCGTCGTCGAACTGCGCAAAGACATCGCGACGGCATTGCAGGGCGTCCCGGCCGAGGTACCGGGCCTCGGTCAGGACCAGGGCGGCGTACTGTCCATCGGGGTGAGCGTCAATATGCAGGCGCTGCGCGACTTTTATGCGGCGCGTCTGGATGCGATGGAGGCCGACCCGTTCGAATGCGAGTATTTTGCGGAACTGCAGGGAGGTGTGGCCCAGGGCCGTGAGATGCTCGCGCAGCCGCTGCCGCCGATGGTCTACGGCATTCGCGGGTTCAACGCCGTGATCGACAAGCTGGATATCGCGGCGCTCACGAGCGGGCAGCCACCCGATCCCGCCACCATGGAGGCGGGCATTGTCGTCGCCATGCAGGATGCGGCCGCCCTTGTCGCGATGGGAATGATGTTCAGCCCGGAACTCGCGGCGCTGAATCTGCAGCCGAACGGCGAGGCCGTAGCATTGGCACTTCCGCAGGTCGAGGCGATGGGGATCGATGCTTTCGCCGCGATGGCGAAAGATGCGCTGTCGATTGCGGTCGGGCCGGCGGCGGAGAGCCGGGTGACGAGCGCACTAGTCGCAACATCCATGCTGCCTCCGCCGGTGTTCGCGATGACCTTGGATGCGGGCAAGTACTACGAACTGATCGGCGCAGGTATGACAGCGGATGCAGCGGAGGGGGAAGAGCCGCTTTCGCCCGAGCAGAAGGAGGCGGTGCAGCGGGTATTCGCTGCCGTGGCCAGGTTCTATGACCGCATGTCGACGGTCGTGCGCTTTACCGGGAACGGGGCGGAAATCGGTTCCACCGTCACGCTGAAGGATCTGTAACCGCGCACAGTCCACCCACAAAGTAGTCTCAGGCGCTGGCATCCGCGCGTAGCGACGACTCCAGTGCCTTGCTGGCCGAGATGTCGACCAGCGTTACCACGACGCCGTCGATCACATTGTCCAGCCTGCGATAGGGAATGATGCGCACCGAGAACCAGCGATTGTCACTGGTGTGTATCTCCTTTTCGCAAGTCGCCAGCGTACGCAGGGTATCGGCGGCATCGTCATTCAGGGCCGGGTACTCGAGTTTCGTCGTCAGGTCGCTGAGCGGCCGGCCAAGGTCGCTTTCCCTGATGTTGATGATTTTCGCCGCCCGATCGGTGTAGCGCCTGACGTTGAGTCCTTGATCCAGGAACAGGATGGCGATGTCGATACTGTTCAGAATGTTGGACAGGTCGCTCTGGGCCAGCGCAAGATCGTCCAGCTTGGTCTGCAATTCGGTATTGATGGTTTGCAGCTCCTCGTTCATCGACTGCATTTCCTCCTTCGAAGTCGAGAGTTCTTCGTTGCTGGACTGCAGTTCCTCATTGGTGGACTGCAGTTGTTCGTTGGCCGACTGCAGTTCTTCGTTAGTGGTCTGCAGCTCTTCCCGGGTAGTGTGGTTCTGCTCGCGCAAGGACTGGACTTCATCGAGATACTGCTGCAACTCTTCCGCCTGCTCTGCCGATTGCGACTTGCGTCGCTTGCTTCGAGCCGGGGAAGGCGCGACATCCCGGAACACCACGATGAACATGTCCTTAAGTGCGGCGCTATCCTGAAGCGCCTGCACGGTGACGTCGACGGTCTGGATCGCGCCACCGGGCGTTTGTACCTTCAGGCCGCGTAAGTGCACCGCTTCTTTCTGCGCGGCGGCCTGGTTCAGGGCGTCAGCCACACGCGCGCTCAGGCCCTCCCGCATCATGGCGTGGAAATTCCAGTTGGCTTTGCCGGCTGCCGGTTCCAGGTATTTTCCTGTACGCCCGCTGATGTAAACGATGTCGCCCTGGCTGCTGACGACGACGGCAGCTGGCGAATACACCTGCAGCAGCACCTGGTCGGCTGCCTCCTGCAGGTTCCTGGTAGTTGCGGTGGAGTTGGAGGGCGACACGTAAATCTCCTTGCTTTCTGTGGGCCCCGGACGACGGGGTTGCACCGGGAAGTCGATGCCGACAGCACTGACATTGTCCTGGCGCAGATAAATTCGCAGCTTCGAGTTCAGTGCGGTGAACAGACGATTGAAGCGCCCCACCGTTTCCGAAGTGCCCAGCAATAGCACGCCGCCGGGACGCAGGCTGTAGTGTAACAACGGCACCAGCCAGCGCTGCAGGCTGGCATCGAGATAGATCATCAGGTTGCGGCAGGCAATCAGGTCGAGCCTGGTGAAGGGCGGATCGAGCAGCACATCGTGCTGTGCAAACAGCACCATGTCCCGGATGTTTTTGTTGATCTGGTAGTACGTGTCATGGGCGCTGAAAAAGCGCGCCAGCCGGTCATCCGATACATCATGGCGGATCGACAGCGGATATTGGCCGCGACGAGCCACGCTGATGGCATCCGGGCTCAGGTCGGATGCAAAAATCTGCAGGCTGAACTCATGCGCCGTGGGCAGCCGTTGTATCGCCTCGGTGAATTCGATGGCAAGGGAATAGGCCTCCTCGCCGCTGGAACAGCCGATTACCCAGGCCCGCAGCGCGTGCTCGTTATTGCGCCGCGCCAGTAGCTCCGGCATCACCTCTTCTGCCAGATGTTCCCAGACTGCGGTGTCACGAAAAAACTTGGTCACCCCGATCAGCACTTCCTTGAACAGCAGGTCGACTTCCTGGGAATTGTCCTGGAGAAAGTCGGCGTACTGGGCCAGCGTGGGGATCGCATGAATCGCCATGCGCCGGTCAACCCGGCGCCGGAGTGTGTTGGGTTTGTAGCTTGAGAAATCATGCCGCGTTCGCTCACGCAACACGCGGAAGACCGTTTGCATGGGCGACAGTCCCGGTGACGATTGCGCCGCGTCCGCGTCCTCTTGCCGGGCCTTGTTCCCGGGCTCTTTCGCCAGCGCGGTCAACCGCGTGAGGTAGGTCTGGATGCGCGCCGGCAACTCAGCGGGCGGCGCGACGATATCGGCGTAACCCGCAGCAATGGCGCTTTTGGGCATCGCGTCAAACTGCGCCGTATCGGGTTGCTGCACGGCCGTCAGCCCCCCGACCGCCTTGATCGCCTGCAGACCCAGGGTGCCGTCCGCGCCCATTCCGGACAACACCACCGCGACCGCCTGTTCGCCCTGGTAGCGGGCCAGGGATGAGAACAGCACGTTGATCGGCAACCGCAGGCCGCGTGGTGCAGCAGGTGTCTTGAGAGCCAGCATGCCCTGGACCACGCTGAGTTCGGCGTTCGGCGGAATCACGTAGACACAGTCGGGTTCGACGCGCAATTCATGTTCCGCTTCACGCACCGGCATCGCTGTCGTCCGCTGCAGCAGTTCGGCCAGCAAGGCCTTCTGCGAGGGATCAAGATGTTGCACCACGATGTAGGCCATGCCGCTGTTCGGCGGGACGTGCCCCAAGAACTGTTCGAGCGGAACGAGGCCGCCAGCCGAGGCGCCAAGTCCGACGATGCGGGGCGCAACCGGATCCGTGGATCGCGTCGGGGGATTCAATGTAACCAGGAGCGGCCGACGTACGACATCAGGCGCTCCCGGCCGGCTTGATGGCATCGGCCAGGTCCATGAAGACCATCAGAATGGACGATTCGCCGGGAACCAGGCTGGCCTTGACATGAAACGCTGCGCCCGCGCTGGTACGCACTTCGCAGGTTGCGTTCAGGGCGCCTTCGCGCAGATGCGCCACGAGCTTTTCGAGAACCGGCTGGCTTTCCGTCGCGAGGAAGTCGTCAACGCGCCGGCCGATGAGTTCGGCGCGATCCTCCCCGCACAACGCCGCCCCAGCGACATTGACCCTGTTGATATTGCCCTCAGGGCTGATGCTGAAGTAGCTCACCGGCGCAAAGTCGTAGAGCCGGGCACAGTGAATCAGATCTTCGGTAAGCTCGCGCTCGCTGGCTTCGAGCTGCTCATGCTGAAGATCCAGTTCAACCTGGTGAACCTGCAACTCATGCAAGAGCTTGAGGGCATCGCTTGCGCTTCCGGGTGAGCTGGCAAGTTTGTGCAGCAGGCTCAGGGCATCCAGGCTGGTCAGCCAGCCGTGCGTCGGCAGCGCATTACCTTCCTTGAGTTTTTCCTCAGCGTGCTTTCGCAGTACCTGTTGCTTCAGCGGTTGCTCGGAGTGTTCGGTCATCTGGACTCCATTACATGTTGTTCTGATTGTCAGGCCAGTAATTCGGCTAGCCAGTTCTGAGGCTTGGGCTGCGAAAGAGCCCGCCGGGAGAGCAAACGATCGGTCTCCCTCTTGACCACGGCATAGCATTCGCAGACCCGCTCTTCCAGTGCCGGCCGGTCCAGCACCGTGATCAGGCCTCGCTGGTAGGTCATCAATCCTTCACTCCGCAATTGGCTGGCCGCGGCGGTGACGCCTTCCCTGCGCACCCCCAGCATGTTCGCAATGAGTTCCTGGGTCATTTTGATCTGACTGTCGGGCAGCCGGTCCAGGCTCAGCAGCAGCCAGCGGCACAACTGTTGATCAATCGAGTGATGCCGGTTGCACACGGCGGTCTGCGCCATCTGGGTAATGAGTGCCTGGGTAAAGCGCAACAGGACATTCTGCAGATAGCCGCCGCGCTCGAACTCCTCCATCATGTAAGCGGCCCGCAACCGGTAGGCGTGACCGGCGCATTGCACCACGGCACGGCTGGTGGTGTGACCTCCGCCCATAAACAGCGAGACACCCACCACGCCTTCGCTGCCGGTGACCGCGATTTCCGCGGAAGCGCCGTTTTCCATCACGTAGAGCAGGGAAACGATGCCATCGGTCTGGAAATACACATGGGTCAACTGCGTGCCGGATTCGTAGAGCGCGAGGCCGAGCGGTAAGGCAAAAGACTCCAGGTGCGGCGCCAGGCGCTGGTATTCCGCCTCGGGCAGCGATGCGAGCAGGCGATTCGCCGTGGGCGGCGGCATGGTCGATGGTGGGGACTTGTTCAATGAGTTCCTCAGAATCCCGGAGAGTTCTTCAGAATCCCGGAGCGGCCTCGGTTTCTGATAGTTCGCGGCATCCAGGCAGGGCGCCCGTGCAATACACGCGCGGACTCGGACCGACAGGTGATCTGAACGGGTCACATTCCTGGTATCAAGTGGCCCATGCATACCGACTTTCGCGCTTCAACCCCAGCACAGCTGGTACCCGATTGTAGTCAGCCCGCAGGTTTGCACCGTCTGGCACCGCACATAGCGACAAAACTACCACAGATTGCCAGCGCGGACTCTACACGCCAGGTCCGCACAGGCGTTCGATCGGCGTTTACCCGGCACCCAGGGGGTAGGTCGAAGCACCAGGATCGTGGCGGAACTTTGCACGGTCTGTTAGCGCACAGAGAGTTTTGGCGAGCGGCGTGACAATGGGCACGGGTTGGCCATCGCGCCGCGTTACCGCGAGCAAATCCTTCACCGGCGATCGTCAAGACGAATCGTCGTTTATTGCCCACGTCCCCGGAGAAGAACCATGCCCACGAAAAGAAAATCTGCTCGGCCGCCGCGAGGCAAAAGCAAAGGTGCCGGGTCTGCGAAACCCGCTGCCGATGGTGTGCTCAGGACCAACGACGTCGTCGCGACGCAAGCCAACGCAAGCGACGATTTCGTCGCCGCCATGCCCTACAACAGCAACAAAGAGCTCGAGTACGGTCTCGACAACGCCGTGGCGCCGCCGCCTGGCGAAACGGCAGAGCCAGCCTCCAGGGCGTTGACCGCGAGCACGACGACGGAGAAAACCGGCAGTGCAAAAACCGGTGGTGCAGCGAAACTCGGATCGAACGTTACCGTCGCGTCGCTCGACCGGGTCAGAGTCGATGCCAGCGATCGATCGTTGACGACCAATCAAGGTGTTCGCATTGGCGACAATCAGAATACGTTGAAAGCGGGGCTACGTGGCCCATCGCTGCTCGAAGACTTCATTCTGCGGGAAAAAATCACGCATTTCGACCACGAACGCATCCCGGAGCGAATCGTCCATGCACGCGGCTCCGGAGCGCACGGATACTTCGAAGCCTACGACTCGCTCGCCGAGCACACTCGTGCGGCGCCGTTTGCCAAGAAAGGTAAAATTACGCCCGTGTTCGTGCGTTTTTCAACTGTGGCTGGGGAACGCGGTTCGAAAGACACCGCGCGCGATGTGCGTGGCTTCGCAGTGAAGTTCTATACCGACGAAGGCAACTGGGACCTGGTCGGAAACAATATGCCCGTTTTCTTCATTCAGGATGCGATGAAGTTTCCCGACCTGATCCATGCCGTCAAGCCGGAACCGCATCACGGCATGCCTCAAGCGGCGTCGGCGCACGACACGTTCTGGGACTTCGTCTCACTGATGCCGGAGTCCACACATATGCTGATGTGGGTGATGTCGGATCGCGCGATACCACGCAGCTATCGGATGATGCAAGGCTTCGGCGTGCATACGTTTCGCATGATCAACGAGCAGGGGCAATCCGTATTCTGCAAATTCCACTGGACGCCGCTCCAAGGCACGCATTCACTCGTCTGGGATGAAGCTGTGAAAATTTCCGGCGCGGACCCCGACTATCATCGGCGCGATTTGTGGGAAGCCATCGAGGCGGGCGAGTTCCCGGAATGGGAACTGGGACTGCAGTTATTTTCTGAGGAACAAGCCGAAGGCTTCAGCTTCGATGTACTCGACTCCACCAAGATAGTCCCGGAAGAACTCGTGCCTGTTATGACCGTCGGACGCATGGTTCTGAACCGCAACCCTGACAACTTCTTCGCAGAAACCGAGCAGGTAGCGTTTTGCACGGCGCACGTCATTCCAGGTATCGACTTTTCCAATGATCCGTTGCTCGCCGGTCGAATCCATTCCTATGTGGATACGCAGATCACGCGACTCGGTGGCCCCAATTTCCACGAGATCCCCATCAACTCGCCGCTTGCGCCGATACAGAACAATCAACGCGATGGCATGCACCGGCAGGCGCTGCATCGCGGGCGTGTTGCTTACGAACCGAACTCATTGGCGGGTGGGTGCCCCTTTCAGGCTGGAACAAGCGGATTCGTGTCCTTTCCGGAGGCCATTGCCGACGACAAAGTACGAGGAAAGCCGGAAAAGTTCGCCGAGCACTATGCACAAGCCGCCTTGTTCTACGACAGTCAGACGACTATCGAAAAAGCGCATATTGCCGCCGCGTTTCGCTTCGAACTGAGCAAGGTCGGGGTTCCCGCCATACGCAAGCGGATGTTGTCCTCGCTGGTGAACGTCTCACTCGAACTCGCTGCAGAAGTCGCAGCCGGTTTGGGTATGGACGTGCCCGATGCAATGCCGAAGGCCATCGCCAATCCCGAAACGCCGGAGGTGACCGTTTCCCCGGCATTGTCGCTGATGGCGCTGCCCGGCGAATGCGGTATCCGCTCACGTCAGATTGCCGTGCTGGTCTCGGATGGAGTCCACTATGCTTCACTTCTCGCCCTTCATAGTGCGTTGGTTGACGCGGGTGCAGTCGTTCATTTCGTCGGGCCACGAGTAGGTATGTTCGTGGGTGAATCTGGTGAAGAAATTGAAGCGAACAAGTCCATGGAGAATTCTCCGGCAGTCCTGTTCGATGCGCTGGTGGTGCCTGATGGAAGTGAGGCGATCCGGGCGCTCGCGGGCAACGGGCACACGATCGAGTTCGTAAAGGATCAGTTCAGGCACGGCAAGACGATTCTTGCGCTGGGTGCCGGACGGGAGCTGCTGGACATGGCAGGCATCCGGACAGCCATGGATGACGACCCGGGCATCCTGTGGGCGGTGGGCGCCGATGCTGCCGGGATCGCGCCCGCAGGCATCGATGGGATCGCCGCCCATCGCCACCCATCGCGGGACAGCGACCCGGCGTTGCTAGGCCAATCCTGATGGCCGCCTTTGAAATTTTTGGCGTCCTGCTTGCCGGCTCTCTTACGCTGGTCTACGGCATCGCGGCCGCCGTGCTGGTTCGATTCCTGGCGATTCGCCACGTTCCATGAACGCCGCATGCATGGCACGATCCTGCCGGCGCGTACTTTCGCGGAATTTATGTCGGGTGCTTGTTGGATTCTCAGAGAGTCATCCATAACTCTCTGAAAACAGAGCCAATTGGTGGAGGTGGCGAGAATCGAACTCGCGTCCGCAAGTCCTCTGCTCCGAGCTCTACATGCTTATACCGTCTTTAGTCTCGCTGTGCGCTACCCGACGGGCAGGGAAAACCCACAGCCAGTCCAGTCTTGTTTTAACGCCCGATTACCCTGGACACGCATCGGACGCGGTCTCGTGTAAATGACCCCTGAGTTCCGAACGCACGAGCACGTATCGGTCAGAGGACACCAAACTGGTTTTTAGGCAGCTAGTGCGTAGTTGTCGTCGTTGGCAACTATGAGTTTTACAGTTGGATTTACGAGGTGCTCTGTCCCTCGGCATGCACTCGGAGGTTCGCGACCCACGTCGAAACCATGTCACCCCCGGGTAGCGCCTAGTGTAGGGGCGCGCGCGCCGATTTCAATGCATCAGGCCAGGTTTTGAGCACAAAACCATCAAAGAAGCTATATGAGGAACATAATACAAGTCATTAATAAGTGACGACTTCCGTAGAATTCCAGTCACTTTCGGGCCGACCCAGGGAACGGTATGGACGAGCGTCATACTGTCCTGAAGTTAATCGGGGCTGTCGGGACGTCGAACCGGCAATAGCCACTTCGGGCTCGTCAGGCCCTCGCATCCGCGCGCAGCGACGAGCCCACCCATGAATAGCGAGACGCCAGCCACGCGCTCGCTGCCGGTGACCGCGATTTCCGCGGAGGAGCCGTTTTCAATTTCAGACGCGAGAGCGAACCGACATGTGCTTCGACAACCACCGGTGGGGCGGCACAGGGCCGGGATCCCACCGTTGATTGCTGCAGCTAGACGCGCCGGCGTACAGACCAGGCTCCGGGATACGAAAATATTGCGTCCTGGCTTTCATTCAACACGGAGAATCCCGCATGAAAAAAGAATGTGCTACATCAGTCGGTGTGCGCTGGACAATCGCGCTGCTGCCATTGCGTTCGTGCTGTGCAGCCCGCGACTGCTTAGGTGGCGGGCTCGGCTGGAATCGGCGCACTGGCGATTCCGGGCGTAGGGCCGCTGATCGCGGCGGGCCCCATCATGGCAGCGCTCAGTGGCGCCGCGGCGGGAGCGATGGTCGGTGGCCTCACCGGAACGCTGATCGGTCTCGGAATTCCCGAACACGAAGCCAAGCGTTATGAAGGCAAGGTGAAGGACGGCAGTATCCTGCTTGCGGTACACGCAGAGAGCAGCGACGAAATCGACCGCGCCAAAAAGATTTTCGAGAACGCCGGTGCACAGGACATTAACGACACCACAGAGGTTTCCGTAGACGAAGAGCCGAGGGTCGCCGCTCGATAAGCGGTTCAGTCATTTCAGGAGGCCGAGCATCTCAGGAAGCCGAGCCAGTGCATTGGTTAGCCTTCCCGGAATCCTGCAGTACCGGGGATCCCAGAAGGTCATCAACCATCCATTTCGGAGTCAAAGCTGCGATTTGATTGGAAGCAGAACCTTTTCGGAGACCTTTTCGCGCAGCGGACGGCTCTTCCAACGCGCGAGGGAATACGACTCGGCGGCCAACAGATCGGCCTCGAACACCGCCGTCATCTGTGCGGCGAAGTCGCCGTTGTACACGTTGAGACTGGCCTCGTCATTGAGGCGAATAGAACGTACGTCGAAGTTGGTTGAGCCCACCGAAACAAACCCGGCATCGATTACCAGTAGCTTGGTGTGGAGCATGGTCGGCTGATAGACGTAAATTTCGGCACCTGCTTGCAACAGCGCGCCCCAATTGGCCTTGGAGGCGATTTTGACGGTAAACGAATCGATGTGCGGCTCCGGCAAAAGAATGCGCACGCGAACGTCGCGATGGCGGGCAGCAACCAAGGCCTCAATCAACAGCTTGTCAGGTACAAAGTAGGACGCGGCCAGGTCAATCGTCGCTTCGGCCGCCGCGATGGCAAGCAAATACATCAGATGCATGCTCTCGCTCCCCCCGGATGGCGAGGCAACAAACACGTGCGCGTCCATCTCGCCCGCTTCTTGCAGGGACGGAAAGTAGCTTACGCCGTTCAGCACCCGGCCAGTGGTCTTGATCCAATTGTCGTTGAAGGCCGCTTGCAGTTGCGCCACTACGGGGCCTTCAATTCGGTAGTGATTGTCTCGCCAGTGCTTGGGATCGCCCCCGTCGCCAGCCCACTGATCCGCGATGCCTACGCCCCCGGTGAATCCGATGCGGCCATCGACCACGAGCAGCTTCCGATGAGTGCGATTGTTCATTCGGCCGAGGTTGTACCAATACAGCGGCCGATATCGATGCACTTGCACACCGGCGCTCTGCATGGCATCCAGCAGCGACTGATCCATCTTACTGCTACCGACCCAGTCGACGATGACACTGACTGGCACGCCCGCGCGGGCACGTTCGGTCAGCGCTTGCGAAAACTCTTCGCCGATCGTACCCGACCAGTAAATGAAGGTCTCCAAAGTGATCGATGTTTGCGCCAAGCGAATGGCCTGCAGCATCGCCGGAAAAATCTTGTTGCCGTTTTTCAGCGTGGTCACTTGATTGCCATGCACTATCGTCGGGCCCAGCAAGACGGACATCTCGCGCCGAAACTGTGGGTCGGAGGTGGCATAGCGGTGCTCAACCTTGCGCTCCACGACCTTCTCGGAAGTCTTGAAGTTCTGCAACAAGATGAGCGTCAGGCAGGTGCCCAGCACTGTGATTCCGATAACCCAGAGCATAGATTGTCGGTCCCAGTCAATGACATCGCCGTCGGTCTCAGACAGGTGCTCCATTCGTCGCAATTGACGCTGTCGCTCACCGTCATTGACCGGGTTTCAGAACGTAGCACCTGCGCACCAAACCCGTACGTGCAGGGTAGCGTTCGTCGCACGGACAGTTCTCTCCAGCGCCACAATTCGACAAGCGCCGGTACTTCGAGCAGGCGTCTTGATTGTACACATTTTCCACCGCTTCGGAGTCGAACCACGGCTAACCCAGCGACCGCTCTATTTCTTCAAAATCCTGGCTTTCTGCCGCTGCCAATCCTGATCCTTCTTGGTGGCGCGCTTGTCGTGCTGCTTTTTGCCCTTCGCAAGACCAATCTCCAGCTTGGCTCGGCCTTTCGTCCAGTGCAGGTCGAGTGGGATGAGGGCGTAGCCTTTGCGTTCGACCTGGCCGGTCAGCCGGTCGAGCTCCATACGATTTAGCAGCAATTTGCGAGTTCTCGTGGGATCGGCCTTGATGTGCGTGGACACTGTTTTCAACGGTGAGATGTGTGCGCCCACGAGCCAGGCTTCCGCGTTGCGGATATGCACATACGCCTCGGTCAGCTGGGCGTTGCCGGCGCGAAGGCTCTTGACCTCCCAGCCTGCCAGGGCAAGGCCGGCTTCGAAGCGATCTTCGATAAAATAGTCGTGCCGCGCACGCCGGTTCACGGCGATCAGGCGCGCCAGTCCTTTCGATTCCTTGCCTTTGTTCATCGCTCGGGTGCTTGATTCTTTAAATAGGGCGATGGCTATAGGCGCCAGCGCGGCCGAGCATTATACGGATACGCTGCGCCGGTTCGCCCGGAATGTCGTGTTTTATTGTCAGAACCGGGCATTTGTATGAGAATCGCGGGTCTCTCGAGCGGGGAACTCCGAAACCAATGTTGAGCAACCAGGCAAACGGCGGGGGCAAGCGCACTTCGCTGCACGGCCATTGGTCATCGCGTATGGCATTCATCCTGGCAGTCACCGGTTCCGCGGTGGGGCTCGGGAACATCTGGAAATTTCCGTATGTCGCCGGCGAGAACGGCGGCGGCGCTTTCGTGCTCGTTTACCTTGCGTGCGTTTTCCTGATCGGCATGCCGGTGATGATGGCTGAAATCCTTATCGGCCGGCGAGGCCGCAGGAACCCGGTCGCGACGATGGCATTGCTCGGAAAAGAAGAGGGCAGCACGCGGGCATGGCGATGGGTGGGCGTTATCGGTGTCCTTGCCGGCATACTCATCCTCTCGTACTACAGCGTCATCGCCGGCTGGGTCCTGGCGTACGTCGTGAAAAGTGCGTCTGGCGCGTTTGCCGGCGCGTCCGCCGAGTCGATATCGTCGATCTTCGCTGAGTTCACGGGAAACTGGGTATCAGTCGCCCTGGCGCACACGGTGTTCATGGCGATGACGGTGTTCGTCGTGGCACGCGGCGTGGAGCGGGGTCTCGAGCAGGCAGTCCGGTTCATGGTGCCGGCATTGCTCGTGCTGATGCTCGCACTGCTCGGCTATGCAATGAGTTCCGGGCACTTCATTGAAGGCGCAGCCTTCATGTTCTCACCCGATTGGGACAAGCTTGGCTGGGGCAGCGTGCTCGCAGCGCTCGGCCAGGCGTTTTTTACGCTCAGCATCGGCATGGGGGCCGTCATGGCTTACGGGGCTTACTTGCCGGAGGAAACCTCGATCACCGGCGCATCGGCGGCTGTGGTCGTGGCCGATACAGGCATTGCCATCCTCGCCGGCCTCGTCATTTTCCCGCTGGTTTTCGCCAACGGCCTGAGCCCCGCCGACGGACCGGGACTCGTGTTCCAGACCTTGCCGCTCGCCTTTGGCAAGATGGCCGGCGGCGTGATTTTTTCCACCGTATTTTTCGTGTTGCT
Organism: Woeseiaceae bacterium; assembly: GCA_041743865.1. GTDB lineage: Bacteria > Pseudomonadota > Gammaproteobacteria > Steroidobacterales > Woeseiaceae > UBA1847. The sequence continues at coordinate 36,767 of JBGTLY010000303.1, read as the reverse complement.
GGTGTTTGCGGCCTGGACATCAGCACTGGGCCTGGTCGAACCGGCCGTGGCCTGGCTCGTGGAGCAATTTGGCAAGACCCGTGCCGAGGCGGCCATCATCGTCGGCCTGCTCATCTGGGCCATCGGTTTCGGTTCGGTGCTGTCGTTCAATGTTCTGAGCGACGTCACATTCCTGGCCGGCACCATTTTTGACAATATCGATTACCTGACGAGTAATATCCTCCTGCCGGTTGGCGGCCTGCTGATTGTCATCTTCGCCGGCTGGATCATGTGCCGGAATTCAACGTCGGATGAGCTTGGCGGTGCAGGAAGCCTGTACAAAGCCTGGCGGGTCCTTGCACGCTACCTGGCCCCGATCGGCATCCTGCTGATTCTTGGCAATGCCGTAACCTGAGTCTCTGAAGCAGCTTACGGGTCATTGGCAACCGGATGCGCAGGATAAACCGCAGCGCGATCGTTCCCTACAGCGCTGAACAGATGTTCGCGCTGGTCGCGGATATCGAGTCGTATCCGTCGTTTCTGCCATGGTGTAACGACGCGCGAATTGAGCGACGGGACGGCCGCGACGTCGAAGCGACCCTCGAGATAAAGCGCGGGGGCATCGGCAAGTCGTTTCGTACACGCAATAGTTTGGATCCGCCGGAATCGATCGCGCTACAACTCGTCGAAGGCCCGTTCCGGACGCTGGCAGGCGCGTGGACGTTTAGTCCGCTCGGCGTTGACGGCAGCAAGGTGTCCCTCGAACTCTCTTTTGCGTTCGAAAGTCGGCTGACCGACCTCCTGCTCGGGTCCGTGTTCGAGGAAATCTGCAATTCGCTCGTCGATGCCTTTACGAGACGAGCGCACGAGATGTACGGGAAACGTGTCCGAGCGACGTGAATTAGCCATCGAAGTCGTTTTCGCGCTGCCAGAGGCGCAGGTCCTTGTCGCCCTGCGGCTCGAGGAGGGTTCTACCGTCGAAGATGCGCTCGAAGCATCAGGGTTCTACGCGCGCTTTCCTGCCCACGCACTGCGCACCTGCGATACCGGCATCTGGGGGCAGCTGGTGCCCCGTACACGGACCCTGAGGACCGGCGACCGGGTCGAGCTCTATCGGCCCTTACGCCTCGATCCCCGCGACGCTCGCCGTGAGCGCGCTTCGGGTAAGTAGGAGCGGCCCATGGCCGCGAAGGAGAGAAAGTTTCAAACCGCGCCTGATTCGCGGGCTTGCGCCCGCTCCAACGGTCTAAAGATCCGGCGCGAGCTCCTGCTCCTTGCGGATCTCACTCACCTTGTCGTCGGCGAAGAAGATCGACACCCAGCGTTTGAAGCCGGCGTCGTCCTGGCCAATCTTCAGGTAGAAAACATAGTCCCATCGATCCGCGTGGAAAGGATCGTCGATGAGCGGTGTGCCGAGGAGGAAGCGCACCTGGTTGCGCGTCATCTCCAGCTTGACCTGGTCCAGGTCATCCTGCTTGATGACGTTACCCTGGGAGATATTGGCGCGATAGACACAACCGGTCGTCGCAAGGGTTGCGGCCAATAGAACCAGTAAAACGAGTCTTTTCATTTGGTGCGTTCGACGAAACAGGAGGAATGCGGTGCAGCACCAGCGGCGTGACGGTAGTGACCCGGCGCTGACTGCGTCATAATAGCCGCGCATGATACCGTCTTGACTCACGTCACGATACCCAGAGCGACAATCCGGTGAGGCACACCATGGAGCAACGCCAGGAACTACGAAAGGCCGGCCTCAAGATCACGCTGCCGCGGCTCAAAATACTCGAGATTCTCGAGGGGGCGGAGCCGCGGCACATGAGTGCCGAGGACATCTACAAGGAGTTGCTCGATGCCCATGAGGACATCGGACTCGCTACCGTGTACCGCGTTTTGACGCAGTTTCAGGCGGCCGGGCTCGTGACCCGGCACAACTTCGAAGGCGGTCATTCGGTATTCGAGCTCGACGACGGGGAGCACCACGACCATATGGTGTGTATCGAGTCCGGTGAGGTCGTTGAATTCGTCAGCGACGAAATCGAGCGACTGCAGAAAGAGATCGCCGAAAGGCATGGCTTCGAGCTGCTCGATCACAGCCTCGTTCTGTACGTCAGGCGGCGGGGCAAACAGTCCTGACCGCGGCTTTTCAAGCGCGTTTTTTCGGTGCGCCTGCCAGCATCTCGGCGGCGTGCGCGAGGGTCTTCTTCGTAATCTCGACGCCGCCGAGCATGCGCGCGAGCTCCTGAACGCGCTCATCACCGGTCAGCGCGTCTATGCGGGTCCTGGTGCTCCTGGCATCGGAAACCTTGGCAATCCTGAAATGCTGGTCGGCAAGGCTCGCTACCTGTGGCAGGTGCGTGACACACAAAACCTGTCGTGACCGTGCAAGCTCCGAGAGTCGGCGCCCTACCATTTCGGCAACGCCGCCGCCGATCCCCGCGTCGACTTCGTCGAATACCATGGTCGGAATCGTGCTGCCGTCGCTCGCAATCACCTGGATGGCCAGACCCATTCTCGCGAGTTCGCCGCCGGAGGCGATCTTCGACAGAGCCTGCAAGGGCTGGCCCGGGTTGGCGCTTATCTCGAAACACACGTCGTCCACACCGTGGGCGCGGGCCTGGTCCTCGTCCCGACGCTCGACCGCTACCGCGAACTGCCCGCCCGGCATCCCGAGGCCGTGCATGGCGTCGGTGACTTTGTCCCCCAGGGTCGTCGCGGCGCGCTTGCGGCCGTCCGACAGGGATTCGGCAAGCTTGGCGAACGCGGCGCGCGCACTGTTCATTTCCCGTTCCATCGTGGCGCCAAGTCCGGAGGCATCCTTGAGTCCCTCGAGGTCTGAGGCGAGGCGTTCGCGAAGTGCCGGCAGCTCGGCCGTTTCGACGCGGTGCTTGCGGGCGGTGGCCTGCATCGTGGCGAGCCGTTCCTCGACCGTATCCTGCCGCAGCGGGTCCATCTCGATCCCTTCCGCGTAGCGCTGCAACTGATCCGCGGCTTCGCCGATCTGGATGGCGGCGCTATCGACGAGCTCGGCGATCGGCGTGAGCGCGGCATCGTATGCGGTCAGCCCACTGAGCGAGTGCGACGCCTCAGCGACGAGGCTGTTGGCGTTCCCGGTATCGGCATCGAACAAAGCCGCCAGCGCGCGCGCGGCGCCCTCGGCCAGCCGGCCGCTGTTCTGGAGCCGCTGTCGCTCGATTTGGAGCGCGCTGGATTCGCCCGGCAGCGGGTCGAGAGCGTCCAGCTCCTGCAACTGGAATGTGAGGAGATCGATTCGGGACGCGCGGCCGGCGTCGTCGTCGAGGAGCCGGTTAAGTCGCTCCTCTATTGCCCTGAAGGTATGAAACGCCTGTTCCGTTTCGAAGCGGAGACCGCCCAGCCCGCCGAAATGATCCAGCAGTTTTCGCTGGACCGCCCGATGCCCGAGGGACTGGTGAAAGTGCTGGCCGTGTATATCCACCAGCATCTCGCCAATTTCCTTGAGTTGCTGAACCGGCACCGGCTTGCCGTTGATCCACGCGCGGGACCGGCCATCAGCGTTTACCAGCCGGCGCAGCAGACAATCGTCACCGTCCTCGAGTTCGCGCTCCGTCAGCCACTCGCGCGCTCCCGGCAATGCCGAGAGATCGAACCCCGCGCTGAACTCTGCGCGGGCCGCACCGGGCCTGACGAGCTGTGCGCTGCCGCGCTCACCGAGCACGAGGCCCAGGGCGTCGACGAGGATCGATTTGCCGGCGCCGGTTTCGCCGGTCAACACCGTCATTCCCGACTCGAATTCGACATCGATGCGGTCGACGATCGCAAAGTCGCGGACCTGGAGACTCAGGAGCATTCGCTGTCCTGCTCGAAGCGCACACGGCTGTCCCTGCCCCAGAAAAGTTTCGAGCGCAGGATGCCGTAAAAGTCGTAGCCGGGCGGGTGTATCAGCGTGATGCGTGCAGGGGCGGCGCTGATCGACAACCGATCCGATGGCAGTATTTCCGAAATGGAATGACCGTCAACGGTGATTTCGGCCCGGGTGAAATCCCGATCGAGCAGGCGGACCTCGATTGTCTCCCGCGATGAAATGACGATGGGGCGGTCGGTGAGCGTATGCGGGCATACCGGAACGACGACCACCGCGTCGAGCTGAGGTTCAATGATCGGTCCGCCGCAGCTCAGTGCATAGGCGGTGGAGCCGGTCGGCGTAGCAATGATGAGGCCATCGCCGGCATGGGTGTTCACGTAGTGTCGCCCGATGCGCGTTTCGAAGTCGACCATGCGACCGGTTTCAACCCTTTGCAGTACGACGTCGTTCAATGCATCGCCAAACACCGTAGAACCGTCGGCACGCTTGAGAGTCGCGCGCAGTTGCAAGCGCGAATCGCGGCTGTATTCACCACTCAGCACCTTGTCCATGCTGGACAGCATTTCGTCGGGTTTCACGTCCGCGAGAAATCCCAGGCGGCCCCGATTGATCCCGAGCAGCGGCACGTTGCTGTCGCTTGCCAGGCGGCCGGCGTACAGCATCGTGCCATCACCGCCGATGGCCACCAGGAGATCCGCCTGCCGCGGAAGTTCCGGCTCCGGCAGGCGGGTAACCGTCGTGCCTGTGGGTAGATCCTCAGAGGCGAGAACTTCAACGCCCCGTTCTGTCAAATACCGAATCAGGGTTTGCATCGGCTCCGCAACCCGGGGATCGTCGTGACGGCCGAGCACGGCAATGCGCTGGAACTCGAGATTCATGCGATCGTATCGACCCGGAAGGCAGCATGCTGCTTTGAGAACGGCATTGTTGCAGACCCTTGACCGACCGCCAAGCGGTTGCTAGCGTTCAGCGATACCCTAACATGGCGGCGTGTCCCGTTGTTTCCCGTGAATGTCTGCAGAAGCGAATACTTCACAACCGAATGAACGTGCGCGACATCTGTTGCGGGTGCTCATTCAGCGCTTTATCCGCGATGGACAGCCTGTCGGTTCGCGAACCCTGTCCCGTGATTCAGGCCTGGACCTGAGTCCTGCCACCATCCGCAACGTCATGGCGGACCTCGAAGACATGGGCCTCGTGTCGGCACCGCACACGAGTGCGGGTCGGGTGCCGACGCCACGCGGCTACCGGCTTTTCGTCGACACCCTCGTGCGTTATCGCGAGCCGAGGGATGGCGACATGGAGAAGTTGAAGGCGCAACTCAGTTTCTCGTCCGACGATCCCGGGAGTCTCGTAAGCTCCGTTTCGAGGATGCTGTCGGAAGTTACGAGCCTGGCGGGCGTCGTCTCGGTCCCGCGCGGGCAGCAGGCGATCCTCCGGCAGATCGAGTTTCTGCCCCTGTCGGACAAGCGGATACTCGCGATCCTCGTCATCAACGATCGCGAAGTCCAGAACCGGATTCTCTACACGGACCGTGAATACAACGCGAGCGAATTGACACGCGCCGCCAATTTCATTAATGAGCACTACGCCGGCGAAGCCATGCCGCAGGTACGGGACCGGCTGCTGGCGGACCTGGAGCAACTGCGGGCGTCAATGAATGAGGCGATGGTCGATATCATTGCCGTCGCGCAGTCGGCGATGAACCCGGAATCGGGATCCGACTACGTCCTGGCCGGCGAGACAAATCTCATGCATTTCGCGGAGCTGTCGGATGTCGACACGCTGCGGCGATTGTTCGAGGCGTTCTCACAGAAGCAGCTGATCCTCGACCTGCTCGACCGGAGCATCCACGCAACCGGTGTACAGGTGTTCATAGGCGAGGAGTCCGGCTACAAAATCCTCGACGATTGCAGTGTCGTCACCGCCCGCTATGAACTCGACGACGGTACGATCGGCGTGCTCGGCGTGATTGGACCGACCCGGATGGCCTACGACCGCGTGGTTCCGATCGTGGATGTGACGGCCAGGCTGCTGCGATCGGCGATTGCGACGCGGGGTTGAGTCGCAGGCCGCCCTGCGCTTGAATTCTGGCGCTGAACCCCCAAACTCCGGAGTTTTGATGCGGGGCCCGCCGGGCCAGCGCACAACCGATCTGGAGAAGCGATCAATGAACGGCCAGGCAGATCCCCGGGACGAACGGGACGTCGGCGACGACGCGGCGCAAGGCAACGACTCGGGGCCCGAGGGAGATGCACTCGGCACCGCCGAGGCTCTGGCCCGGGAGAACTGGGACCGTTACCTGCGGGCCGCGGCCGAAACCGAGAACGTGCGCAAACGTTCGGCGCGGGATGTCGAGAACGCGCGCCGGTATGCGCTGGAAAATTTCAGCCGCGAGCTGCTGGCCGTGAAGGACAGCCTCGAGATGGGTATCCAGGCCGCCGCGAGCGCCGATGTGGGAAGCCTCCTCGAAGGAAAGGAGGCGACGCTGAAACTTCTCTCGTCGACACTCGAACGCTTTGGCGTCGAGGAGGTGAACCCGCACGGCGCGCCATTCGACCCGGAGTATCACGAGGCCATAACGATGCAACCCGCGGCTGATGCCGAGCCCGGCACGGTACTGTCCGTGGTCCAGAAAGGCTATGTGTTGAACGGCCGCCTCCTTCGGCCGGCGATGGTCATCGTCGCCGCCGACCCGACCGGGCGTTGAAGCCGTTTCCCCGCCAAAAACGCGGCAACGTGCTTGAAACCGGGGCCCCCGGCCCCACTAAGGCGGGATTCGAGCTATTCGTAACCGATTTTTGGAGCAGAACAAATGGGTAAAGTAATTGGTATCGACCTGGGTACCACCAACTCCTGCGTCGCAGTGATGGAAGGCGACAAGCCCAAGGTCATCGAGAACTCGGAGGGCGATCGCACGACCCCCTCGATCGTGGCGTTCGCAAAGGACGACCAGGTCCTGGTCGGCCAGTCGGCGAAGCGCCAGGCCGTGACCAACCCGACGAATACATTGTCCGCCGTCAAGCGCCTGATCGGCCGTCGTTTCGAAGACGAGGTCGTACAGCGCGACATCGGCATGGTCCCGTACAAGATCGTCAAGGCCGACAACGGCGACGCCTGGGTCGAGGCCGGCGGCAAGAGGATGGCTCCGCCGGAGATTTCCGCGCGCGTCCTCATGAAGATGAAAAAGACCGCCGAGGACTACCTCGGGGAACCGGTGACGGAAGCCGTCGTCACGGTACCCGCATATTTCAATGACTCGCAGCGCCAGGCGACCAAGGATGCCGGCCGGATCGCGGGCCTCGATGTCAAGCGCATCATCAACGAGCCGACCGCGGCCGCTCTCGCCTATGGCATGGACAAGAAGCGGGGCGACAAGAAGATCGCCGTGTTCGACCTTGGTGGCGGCACATTTGACGTTTCGATCATCGAGATCGCGGAAGTCGACGGCGAACACCAGTTCGAATTTCTGGCGACCAATGGCGACACTTTCCTCGGTGGCGAAGATTTCGACCTGCGCGTCATCCAGTACCTGACCAAGGAATTCGAAAGGGAAAGCGGTGTCGATATCACCCGGGATCCGCTCGCAATGCAGCGCCTGAAAGAGGCAGCCGAAAAGGCCAAGATCGAGCTGAGCACGCAGCAGCAGACCGAGGTAAACCTGCCGTACATTACGGCCGATGCCAGCGGGCCGAAACACCTCAGCATCAAGCTGACGCGATCCAAGCTCGAGTCGCTCGTGGACGAACTCATCGCGAGGACGATGGGGCCGTGCAAGATTGCCCTGCAGGATGCAGGCCTCAAGGTCAGCGAAATCGACGACGTGATCCTGGTCGGCGGCCAGACGCGCATGCCGAAAGTGCAGGAGGCCGTCAAAGACTTCTTCGGGAAGGAACCGCGGAAGGACGTCAATCCCGATGAGGCGGTGGCGCTCGGCGCGGCAATCCAGGGCGGCGTACTCGCCGGTGATGTGAAGGACGTTCTGTTGCTCGATGTAACGCCGCTGTCGCTCGGTATCGAGACGCTTGGCGGGGTAATGACAAAGGTGATCGAGAAAAACACCACGATCCCCGCAAACGCCGAGCAGGTATTCTCGACGGCGGACGACAACCAGACCGCCGTGACGATTCACGTGCTGCAGGGTGAACGCCAGCGCGCTGCGGACAACAAGTCGCTTGGCCGCTTCGATCTCGCGGACATCCCGGCAGCACCACGAGGGTTGCCGCAAATCGAGGTGAAGTTCGATATCGATGCGAACGGCATCCTGAACGTGTCGGCAAAGGACAAGGCAACGGGCAAGTCGCAGAACATCGTCATCAAGGCTTCAAGCGGCCTGAGCGACGAAGAAATCGACCAGATGGTTGCCGACGCGGAAAGCCATGCTGAGGAGGATCGCAAGTTCCGCGAACTCGTCGACACACGCAACCAGGCGGATGCACTGGTGCACCAGGCGGAGAAGTCGCTCCGTGACCTCGGCGAAAAGGTCTCGAGCGAGGATCGGATGTCCGTGGAGAACGCCGTCGCCGATGTGAAGAAGGCCCTGGAGGGCGACGACAAGGAGGCAATCGAGCGCAGGTCCCAGGCACTGGCGGAAGCATCCGCCGGACTGGCGCAGAAACTCTACGCGGACCAGCCGGCGGGCGGCGAGCCCGGTGGCAGCCAGGCGGACTCGGGGGGCGATGATGACGTCGTCGACGCCGAGTTTGAGGAAGTGGATAACGAAGACAAGTCAAAGCGGGCGTAGTCGGTTGTCCGTCGAGTAAGGACCGGAAATAAAGCCCGGGCGCCGTTCGCGGCGCCCGCACTTTAAGGACGATATGGCGAAGCGCGACTATTACGACATCCTGGGCGTTGCGAAGACGGCAAGTGCCGACGACATCAAGAAAGCCTACCGTCGGCTTGCCATGAAGCACCATCCCGATCGGAACAAGGACGACGACACCGCAGCCGCACGCTTCAAGGAAGCGAAAGAGGCCTACGAAGTCCTCCGCAACGAAAACAAGCGCGCCGCTTATGACCGGTACGGGCATGCCGGCGTGCGGGGCGGCGGCGGCGGGCGCCCCGGCGCAGAAGGGTTTGCCGATATCTTCGGCGACGTGTTTGGCGATATTTTCGGGGCCGGTCGCGGTCGTGGCGGCCCGAGCCAGGTGTTTCGCGGCGCTGACCTGGGCTATGAGCTGCAGCTCGATCTCGAGACGGCGGTATCCGGCGACACCGTCCAGATCGATATTCCCGCGCATGTCGCGTGTGAAAGCTGTGAGGGCAGCGGTGCGCGGCCGGGTTCCGCACCGGCAACCTGCAAGACCTGCGAGGGCATGGGCCAGGTGCGGATGCAGCAAGGTTTCTTTTCGATCCAGCAGACCTGTCCCGCGTGCAAAGGCGCGGGCACCGTGATCACGGATCCCTGTTTGGACTGCCATGGTCGTGGCCGTATGCAAAAGAACAAGATGCTGTCCGTCAAGGTTCCGCCGGGCGTGGATGACGGCGACAGGATTCGCCTGTCCGGTGAAGGCGAGGTCGGCCGAAACGGCGGTCCCGCAGGTGACCTGTACGTCGAAATACGAGTCCGCCCTCACAAGATTTTTGAGCGCGCTGGCGCGAACCTCAATTGCGAAGTGCCGGTCAGCTTTACGACCGCGACGCTCGGCGGCGAGGTCGAGCTACCCACCCTGGATGGACACGTGTCGCTCAAGGTGCCGGGTGGCACCCAGTCGGGCAAGGTGTTCCGCCTGCGCGGCAAGGGCGTACGCACCGTTCGCGATCCGCGCACCGGGGATTTGTTCGCCACGGTAGTCGTCGAGACACCGGTCAACCTCTCGGACGAGCAGCGCGAACTGCTGCTGCGATTCGATGACTTGCTGCGCTTCGGCGGAGAAAAGCACAGCCCGCGAGCCGGGGGCTGGCTCGAATCGGTCAAGCGCTTTTTTGACCGGATCAAGCAATAGCTGCCGTGCCTGCCAGTCTGCGTCTCGCGATTGCCGGCGCCGGGCGCATGGGCCGGAGCATCGCAGCCAGGATCGCGCATCAGCCGGAATGGGTCTTGGCGGGCATCTGGCATCGGGGCGAAGACCTTTCTGCACTCGTCGGGGCGGCCGATGTCGTGATTGACTTCAGCCTGCCGGCCGGCACGGAGGCGGTGCTTGCGGCTGCCACCCGGCTCCGGACGCCGCTGGTGTGCGGTGTCAGCGGGCTTTCCGAGGCACAGCTCGAGGCACTCGATCGGGCGGCAGAGCGTCTGCCGATTGTCTACGACCGGAACATGAGCCAGGGCGTCACGCTGCTCGAGGCGGTCGTCAGGCAAGCGGCGGGCGTCCTGGGGCCGGCGTTCACGGTGCGCATCGAGGAGACCCACCACGTGCACAAGAAAGACGCACCCTCGGGCACGGCATTGAAGCTGGGCGAAGCCATCGCCGACGCCCGCCCCGGTGTGGAGATCAGTTACCGAAGCGAACGCATAGGCGACGTACCGGGGGACCATGCCGTCATTTTTCATTCCCCCGCCGAGACACTGTCCTTCGGGCACAGCGTCACGACGCGGGATGTGTTCGCAGACGGTGCGTTGCGGGCGGCGCGCTGGGTCGTCGGGCGCCCGCCGGGCCGGTATGCAATGCGTGACGTTCTGTTCGGCGAATGATCCCGGCGCACGCTGCCGGCGTTCATTCGACGTCACTCGTGGGCTATAGTCGCGTTGGATATTTGCCTGCCTTCGAGTAAACTACGCCGGATCGCTGTCCGGTCAGCGAAAATGAAGCGGGAGGCCTAGTCCTTCCGCTTCGTCGCATCTGGCACCGGCAAAAAGGCGATCTCGGATTCACAGCATACGAGGTTCGCTTTTGACTACGCCCGCAATACTGGCACTCCAGGATGGCACGGTGTTTCATGGCACGTCGGTCGGCGCCGAGGGTAAGACCATCGGCGAAGTCGTGTTCAATACCGCGATGACCGGCTACCAGGAGATCCTTACGGATCCGTCCTACTGCCGCCAGATCGTGACACTCACCTATCCGCACATCGGGAATACAGGAACGAACAGCGAGGATATGGAATCCTCAGCAATTCACGCCTCGGGTCTCGTCATTCGCGACAGCTCCCGGCTGACCTCGAGCTGGCGTGCCGACCGGTCCCTGACCGATTTCCTGCGACAGGGTGATGCGGTCGCGATCGCGGATATCGATACGCGGAAGCTCACGCGCATCATTCGCGAGAAAGGGGCCCAGTCGGGCTGCATCATGACGGGTGAGGTCGACCCGGTTCGGGCCGTCGAGCACGCCAACAAGTTTCCAGGCATCGCAGGTATGGATCTTGCGAAATTCGTGACCACCAACAAGCCCTACCAATGGAGCTTCGGAACCACCTTCGGCAAGAAGGCACGGGTCATGAGCCGGCGTGTGGCGCCATACCACGTGCTGGCCTACGATTTCGGTATCAAGCGCAACATCCTGCGTACCCTGTCCGATCTCGGCTGTCGAATGACCGTCGTCCCGGCGACGACCACGGCGGAGCAGGCCATGGCCTATGCACCCGACGGGATATTCCTGTCGAACGGACCCGGGGATCCTGAGCCTTGCGATTACGCCATCAAGGCCATCCGCGCCTTCCTGGAGCGCCGCGTTCCGGTTTTCGGCATCTGCCTCGGACACCAGTTGCTCGGCCTCGCCGTGGGTGCGCGCACCGTGAAGATGAAGTTCGGCCACCACGGGGCCAACCACCCGGTCCAGGACCTCGCCACGGGACAGGTTTTGATCACGAGCCAGAATCACGGCTTCGCGGTCGATGAGGAGAGCTTGCCGCCGACGGTTCAGGCGACACACCGCTCGCTGTTCGATGGCACCCTCCAGGGGCTGGCCTGCAAGGACCGGCCCGCGTTCAGTTTCCAGGGCCATCCGGAAGCGAGTCCCGGACCGCACGACCTGTTGCCGCTCTTCGAGCGTTTCATCGGGGACATGGAGGTGCAGAAAAAGCGCACCGTCCGCGCCGTAATTTCCGGATAAAGTACGTTATATTCATGCCAAAACGCACTGATATACAAAGCATTTTGATAATTGGCGCTGGGCCGATCGTCATCGGCCAGGCCTGCGAGTTCGACTACTCCGGCGCACAAGCGTGCAAGGCGCTCCGGGAAGAGGGCTTCCGCGTCATCCTGGTCAACTCGAATCCGGCGACGATCATGACCGACCCCGAAATGGCGGACGCGATCTATATCGAGCCGATTCACTGGACTGCTGTCGAGCGCATCATCGAGAAAGAACGCCCGGACGCCCTGCTGCCCACGATGGGCGGCCAGACGGCGCTCAACTGTGCGCTCGATCTCGCGCGGGAGGGCATCCTCGAGAAGTACCGGGTGGAAATGATCGCCGCATCCCGCGAGGCGATCGACATGGCCGAGGACCGGGACCTCTTCCGCAAAGCGATGGCCGACATCGGACTGGAAACACCGCGCGCCGAGATCGCCCATTCGCTCGAAGAGGCTGTGGACAAGCAAGCCAACATCGGTTTTCCGACGATCATCCGGCCCTCGTTCACGATGGGCGGATCGGGCGGCGGCATTGCCTACAACCGTGAGGAATTCGAAAGTATCGTTGCGCACGGCCTCGAGATGTCGCCGACGAGCGAGGTACTGCTCGAGGAGTCGGTGCTCGGCTGGAAAGAGTTCGAGATGGAGGTCGTTCGGGACCGGAACGACAACTGCATCATCGTCTGTTGTATCGAGAATTTCGACCCGATGGGCGTACATACAGGCGACTCGATCACCGTTGCGCCGGCGCAGACGCTCACCGACAAGGAATACCAGCGCCTGCGCAATGCGTCTATCGACGTATTGCGCAAGATCGGCGTCGATACCGGCGGCTCGAATGTGCAGTTCGCGGTCAATCCCGACGACGGCCGCGTCCTGCTCATTGAAATGAACCCGCGCGTATCCCGGTCGTCCGCCCTGGCGTCGAAGGCCACAGGTTTCCCCATCGCCAAAATTGCCGCAAAACTCGCGGTCGGCTATACGCTGGACGAACTTAGGAACGACATAACCGGCGGAGCGACACCGGCATCCTTCGAACCGACCATCGACTACGTCGTAACGAAGATCCCGCGATTTACATTTGAGAAATTCCCGGGCGCGAACGACCGGCTGACCACGCAAATGAAATCCGTCGGGGAAGTCATGGCGATCGGGCGCACGTTCCAGGAATCGTTGCAGAAGGCGTTGCGCGGCCTGGAGATCGGTATTGCCGGCCTCGAGCCCGTCGCGCGCGACATGAGCTCGGAAATCGAACGTGACCGGGTGCGGCAGGAGTTGCGCATGCCCGGCTCGGACCGATTGTTGTATGTCGCCGACGCCTTCCGCGGCGGTTTCGGTCTCGACGAGGTGGCGGAAATCTCCCGGATCGACCCGTGGTTCCTGGTGCAGGTGGAGGACCTGGTCGCCGAAGAGCACCGCGTTCTTGTGGATGGCATAGCAAGCCTGGACGGCATGCGCCTGCGGGCCCTCAAGCGCAAGGGATTTTCAGATGCGCGGATCGCGGCATTGCTCGATATCGAGGAAAGCGTCGTTCGCAAGCGCCGCAAGGAATTCGGCATCCGGCCGGTTTACAAGCGCGTGGATACCTGCGCGGCCGAGTTCGCGACGGCGACAGCCTATCTGTATTCGACCTACGAGGACGAGTGCGAATCGAACCCGGGCGAGCGTCCGAAGATCATGATCCTCGGCGGGGGGCCGAACCGCATAGGGCAGGGCATCGAGTTCGACTATTGCTGCGTACACGCGGCGCTCGCCCTGCGCGAATCGGGCTACGAGACCATCATGGTCAACTGCAACCCGGAAACGGTATCGACGGATTACGACACGTCGGATCGGCTTTATTTCGAATCACTGACCCTGGAAGACGTGCTTGCGATCATCGAGCTCGAACGCCCGGAGGGCGTGATAGTGCAGTACGGCGGACAGACGCCGCTCAAGCTGGCTCGCGATCTCGAGGCGGCGGGCGCGCCGATCATCGGCACGTCGCCGGATTCGATTGACCTGGCCGAGGATCGGGAGCGCTTCCAGAAACTCGTGGACAGGCTCGGCCTCCTGCAGCCGCCGAACTGTACGGCGCGCACGAAAGACGAAGCGGTCCGCATGGGCAGCCAGGTGGGCTATCCGCTGGTCGTGCGGCCTTCCTACGTCCTTGGCGGCCGCGCCATGGAGATCGTGCACAGCGACGAGGACCTCGGCGCCTACATGGATGCCGCGATTCATGTATCTAACGCCAGTCCCGTGCTGCTCGACCGATTCCTCGATGCCGCCATCGAGGTCGATGTCGATTGCATCTGCGACGGCGAGCGTGTCCTGATAGGCGGCATCATGGAACACATTGAGCAGGCTGGCGTTCATTCAGGCGACTCCGGCTGTTCGTTGCCGCCCTTCAGCCTCTCGCAGGCGCTGCAGGACCAGCTCAGCGAACAGGTCGTGAAGCTTGCACGGGGACTGAGCGTCATCGGGCTCATGAACACCCAGTTTGCCATCCAAAACGGTACCATTTACCTGCTGGAAGTGAATCCGCGCGCATCCCGGACCGTACCTTTCGTGTCGAAGGCAATCGGTGTACCGCTGGCGAAGATCGCGGCCAAGGTGATGGTCGGACAATCGCTCGCGGCGCAGGGCTTCATCAAGCAGCGGGTGCCGGGCTATTTTTCGGTGAAAGAGGCCGTCTTCCCATTCATCAAGTTCCCTGGCTCGGACCCGATACTCGGCCCGGAGATGAAATCCACGGGCGAAGTCATGGGCGTGGGACGGTCGTTTGGCGAGGCCTATGCGAAAGCCCAGCTTGCCTCGGGGGTCGTCCTGCCGCGGCAGGGCGCTGCACTGATCAGCGTGCGAGATCGCGACAAGGAGGGTGCGATCGAACTCGCGAAGCTTCTGGAGGCTCGTGGATTCGACCTGGTGGCTACGCACGGTACCGCGCAAACGCTTGCCGCGGCTGGTGTATCATGCAGGCGAGCGAACAAGGTTCGGGAAGGCCGCCCGCACATCGTCGATATGATCAAGAACGGGGAGATCGATCTCATCGTCAATACGACCGAGGGTAAACAGGCGATCAACGAGTCCTTGTCAATCCGCGCGGAAGCCGTTCGGCGTGGCGTGACGTACTACACGACACTGGGCGCCGCCAAGGCAACGTGCACGGCCATCGAACACCTGGATGACAGCGACGTGAATCGATTGCAGGATCTGCACAAAGAGGTCGTGGCGTGAACAAAGTACCGGTAACGGTAGAAGGCCACGAAAAACTACAGGCCGAGTTAAAGCAGCTGAAGTCCGTTGAGCGCCCGAACGTCATCAGGGCTATCGCGGAGGCACGGGCGCACGGCGACCTCAAGGAAAACGCCGAGTACCACGCGGCGAAGGAGCAGCAGGGCTTCATCGAGGGTCGGATAAACGAAATAGAGAGCAAGCTCTCGAACCTCCAGGTCATCGATGTGACGGCGGTGAACGCGAAAGGCCGGATCGTGTTCGGCTCCACCGTCGAGCTCATCGACGAAGCCACCGGGAGCGAGATCGTCTACAAGATCGTCGGCGAGGATGAAGCAGACATCAAAACCGGCAAGATTTCCTATACATCACCGATTGCCCGCGCGCTGATCGGCAAGAACGAAGGCGATGTCGTAAAGGTCTCGGCGCCCGGCGGTGAGAAGGAGTACGAAGTCGTCGTCGTTCGCTACGAATAGCTCGTCAGAAAACGTCGTCAGGGCGCCGGAAGCCGGATCTTTCGAGCGTCGGGGTTCTCGCGGTACAACAGCGCAACGTTGCCGATACGCTGCACGAGGATCGCGCCAGCGCCTGCAGACAATTCGTCGATCATCCCGTCGCGCCTTTCGCGGTCGCCGACGCGCAGCCGGACCTTGATCAGCTCGTGGTGCGCGAGCGCGAGTTCGTACTCGGCGCGTACGGTGTCCGACAGGCCCTTGTCGCCGAGGGTGACTACGGGCTTCAGGTGGTGCCCGAGTCCGCGGAGGTATTTCAATTGGGATTCTTTTAGCATGGCGGCACATTGTAGCAGCGGCGCCCGGCCCCACGGCGATCTGCCGTGAGCGGTCCGCGCCGCAGCAACACCGACTGGCGGACGCGCCAGGAGAAGGACCCTTACGTGCGCCAGGCGCGTCGGGATGGCTGGCGATCGCGGGCGGTCTTCAAGCTCGAGCAGATCGACCGGAAGGAGCGATTCCTGAAGCCCGGCATGCGCGTGGTCGATCTGGGGGCGGCGCCAGGCAGCTGGAGCCAGTACGTGACCGAAACACTGGACGGGCGCTGCCGTATCGTCGCGGTCGATCTGCTGCCCATGGACAGCCTGCCGTCGGTCGATTTCATCCAGGGCGATTTCCGTGAGGCGGCGGTTCTCGCAAGTCTCCAGGCGGCGCTGGGGGGCGAACGAGCCGACCTTGTAATGAGCGACATGGCGCCCAATATCAGCGGCACCAAAGCGGTGGACCAGCCCCGATCGATGTATCTCGCGGAACTCGCACTGGACGCCTGCCGGGAGGTACTAAAGCCTGGTGGGCATTTCGTCTGCAAATTGTTCCAGGGCGAGGGCAGCGATGAGCTGATCGCCGCGGCCAGGGGATCCTTCGGCCGGGTCCGGGTCTTCAAACCGGATGCCTCGAGAGCCGGCAGCCGCGAGGTTTACTTGGTAGCGAGGAACTACCGATTGTAGTAGGGTCTATAAGTATTAGAGTGCGTCTAAACTGCCATGCTCGCGGACGTCTTTCCCGCCAACGGAATCCGAATAGTGAATGATCTGACCAAAAACATTCTTGTCTTTATCGTCATCATCGTCGTGCTTTTGTCGGTCGTGCAGGGGCTGTCCGGCGTGAACGGTGTACAGGCACAGCGCCAGCAATACTCCGAGTTTCTCGAGCAGGTTGAGAACGGCCGCGTGACAGTGGTGAAGTTCGAGGACAAGATGATCCGGTACGACTCCGACAACCAGGAGCCGCTCCAGTACTACACGATCAGCCCGGAGACCGACAACACGCCGCTCATCGGTGTGCTGCAGGCAAACGGCGTGCAGTTCGACGGCACGGAACCGAAAAAACAAAGCCTGATCGGGCAATTGCTGATCAGCTCGTTCCCGATCCTCCTCCTGATCGGCGTCTGGATCTATTTCATGCGCCAGATGCAAGGCGGCGGCGGCGGCCGCGGCGCCATGTCCTTTGGCAAGAGCAAAGCACGCCTGCTCGGCGAAGACCAGGTGGGCATCACGTTTGCCGATGTGGCCGGTGTCGAGGAAGCGAAAGCCGAAGTTGCCGAGATCGTCGAGTTCCTTAAAGACCCGAGCAAGTTCCAGCGGCTCGGCGGCAAGATCCCGAAGGGCGTGCTTATGGTTGGCCCTCCCGGAACCGGCAAGACCCTGCTCGCGAGGGCGATTGCCGGCGAAGCCAAGGTCCCGTTTTTCACGATTTCCGGCTCCGATTTCGTCGAAATGTTCGTCGGCGTCGGTGCATCGCGCGTACGCGACATGTTCGACCAGGCAAAGAAGCAGGCGCCCTGTATCATTTTCATCGACGAACTCGATGCCGTCGGCCGGCACCGCGGTGCCGGCTTGGGCGGCGGTCACGACGAACGGGAGCAGACGCTCAACCAGATGCTGGTCGAAATGGACGGCTTCGAGGGCAGTGAGGGCATCATCGTCATCGCCGCGACGAACCGGCCGGACGTACTCGACCCTGCACTGCTGCGGCCCGGCCGCTTCGATCGCCAGGTCGTCGTCCCGCTGCCTGACGTCCGCGGCCGCGAACAGATCCTCAAGGTTCATATGCGCAAGGTACCGCTCGACGAGGACGTCAACCCGAGCTTTATCGCGCGAGGCACTCCGGGCTTCTCCGGCGCCGACCTTGCGAACCTGGTCAACGAGGCGGCACTGTTTGCCGCACGTGCGAACAAGCGCGTGGTCAGCATGGAGCACTTCGAGAAAGCGAAGGACAAGATCATGATGGGCGCCGAGCGCCGCTCCATGGTGATGAACGAAAAGGAGAAGCTGAATACCGCCTATCACGAGGCCGGGCATGCGATCGTCGGTTATCTCGTTCCCGAGCATGACCCCGTTTACAAGGTGACGATCATTCCTCGCGGGCGTGCACTCGGCGTAACCATGTATCTCCCGGAGGAAGACCGGTACAGCATGTCGAAGCAGCGGCTCCAGTCTGCGATTTCGAGCCTGTTTGGCGGCCGGATAGCCGAAGAGATGATCAACGGCCCGGACGGCGTGACGACCGGTGCGTCAAACGACATTGAACGCGCGACGGATATTGCGCGCAACATGGTCACCAAGTGGGGGCTGTCCGACCGCCTGGGTCCGCTGACCTACAGCGAAGATGATGGCGAAGTGTTTCTCGGGCGCAGCGTGACCCAGCACAAGCAGGTTTCGGACGATACTGCGCACGCCATCGACGAGGAAGTACGAAAGATCATCGACTCGAACTACCAGCGGGCCAAGAAGATTCTCGATGAGAACATCGAAAAGCTCCACATGATGGCCAACGCGCTGATCAAGTACGAAACGATCGAGCAGTCGCAGATCAAGGACATCATGGAAGGCCGCGAACCGCAACCACCGGCTGACTGGGAGGACACCACCGGCGGGTCCACGGCCGCTGGCGGCAAGCAGCGTCCGGAACCGGGCGCCATCGGCGGCCCGGCCGTCGAAAACTGACGGGTCGTCCAACGTGCCGGTTGGCACGTCCGGAAGCCAGATCCGCATCGGCCGGCTGAGTCTCGACCCGCCGGCCGTCATGGGCATCCTGAACGTGACGCCCGATTCCTTTTCCGATGGCGGACGGTTTGCGAGCCGCGATGCAGCATTGCGGCAGGCCGAGCGAATGCTGGCGGCCGGTGCGGCGCTGCTGGATGTCGGCGGGGAGTCGACTCGCCCGGGCGCACAGGCTGTCACGGCCGCGCAGGAACTCGACCGGGTCATACCGGTCCTCGAGGGTCTGCGCCAGCTGACGGACCTCCCGGTCTCCCTCGACACGAGCAAACCCGAGGTCATGCGGGCCGGCGTGGCGGCCGGTGCCGCTTTGCTGAACGACGTTCGTGCACTCAGGGCGGACGGTGCGCTCGCTGCCGCGGCCGAACTCGGCGTGCCCGTCTGCCTCATGCACATGCGGGGGGAGCCAGGCACAATGCAGGCGGCGCCCGACTACGCGGATGTCTGCAACGAGGTCGCCAATTTCCTGGCGGAACGACTCGCGGCCTGTATCGCAGCGGGGATTGCCGAAGACAGCGTGCTTCTCGACCCCGGCTTCGGTTTCGGGAAGTCGGCGGCGCACAATGTCGAATTGCTCGCAAATCTGCGAGAATTGGCGCGGCTGGGCCGGCCGCTGCTCGTAGGCTTGTCGCGCAAATCGACACTGGGTGTCCTCACGGGGCGGGATGTCGGGGAGCGAGTCGCCGGGAGCGTGGCCGCGGCGGTCATCGCGGCGTTGAATGGCGCCAGTATCCTCCGCGTACACGACGTTGCCGAGACCGTTGACGCGCTCAGGATCGTGCGCGCCGTAGTGGAGTCAGGAACCAGGGCATGAGCAGGAAGTATTTCGGTACCGACGGTATCCGGGGCACGGTCGGTGTCGACCCCATGACCGCGGAATTTGCACTGCGGCTGGCGAGTGCAGCGGCGCGGGTGCTGGTGCCTGACGGCGGCACCGTGCTGATCGGCAAGGATACCCGGCTCTCCGGGTACATGTTCGAGTCGGCACTCGAGGCGGGATTCGTTGCAGCGGGCGCCGACGTATTGCTCGTCGGGCCGCTGCCGACACCGGGTATTGCGCACCTGACGCAGGAATGCGGCGCCAATCTCGGCGTCGTGATCAGCGCATCGCACAATCCCTATGTCGACAACGGCATCAAGTTCTTCGACGGTGAAGGTTCGAAGCTCTCCGATGACGTCGAACGCGCCATCGAGGCTGAGCTGGAATGTCCCGCCATCACGCGGGACTCGGCATCGCTCGGCAAAGCGACCCGCATCGATACGGCGCGCAGCCGCTACCAGCGTTTCCTCGCGGCGACGTTTCCATCGCACCTCAAGCTCGACAAGCTGAAGATCGTCTTCGACGGGGCGAACGGCGCAGGCTACAAGGTGGGTCCGCGACTGCTTGCCGAACTGGGTGCCGAGGTCGTGCCGATCGGCTGCTCGCCCAATGGCCGCAACATCAATGCGGGATTCGGTTCGACCCAGCCCGAACTGTTGTGCTCAACGGTGCCCGCGATCGGCGCCGATGTCGGGGTGGCGCTCGACGGTGACGGTGACCGGGTCGTGATGGTCGACGAGTTGGGCAACCTGATTGACGGCGACCAGCTGCTGTTCATACTCGCCATGGCACGCCAGCGACACGGCACGCTCAAGGGACCGGTGGTCGGTACCGTCATGAGCAATCTCGGCCTGGAACACGCGCTCCGCGATCACGCCATCGACTTTCAGCGCGCCAATGTCGGCGATCGCTATGTCCTCGAGGCACTGAAGGCCGCGGGTGGGGTGATCGGGGGCGAGACCTCCGGGCACATGATCATGCTGGACCAGACCACCACCGGCGACGGACTGATCTGCGCATTGCAGGTGCTGGCCATCATGAAGGAAACCGGGCTGCCTCTGTCGCAACTGGCGGGCGGCATGGCCAAGTACCCGCAGACGATGGTGAATGTGCGGATCGGCCGGCGCCTGGACCCGGGCAAATCGATCCCGATCTGCGAGGCGGTCGCCGCGGCGGAACAGGCACTGCAGGACAGCGGCCGTGTCGTGTTACGTGCGTCCGGTACTGAACCGGTCATTCGCGTCATGGTCGAAGGCCGGGATGCGGGGGTGGTCAGCGAGCTCGCTCACCGGCTGGCCGCTGTCGTGGCGGAGGCCGCCCGCTGACGGCGCGAACTCCGCTCCCGCATTGATTTAGGGCTTGGCCCCCGGTATCCTTCCGCGCCCTCAGGTCCGGAGGCCGTTGGCGCGTGCGCAAGATCCTGATAGCCGGTAACTGGAAGATGAACGGGAACTCGGCCCGCAGTCGCGAGCTGGTGACGGGTATCCTGGCCGGGCTGTCGGCGAATGCTGCTGCGGACGTGCTGGTTTGTCCGCCGTTCCCCTACCTGGCATCCGTGGCCGGACAGGTCGCGGGTACGGCCGTTGCGCTGGGGGCGCAAAACCTGTCCGAGCACGCGGCCGGAGCCCATACCGGCGAAGTCGCGGCGGACATGTTGCTCGATGTAGGCTGCCGGTACGTGATCGTAGGTCACTCCGAACGGCGAACGTTGTACAGTGAAAGCAGTGAGCAGGTTGCGGCGAAGACCCGCGCCGCTCTGGTCGCGGGCCTCGTGCCCATTGTATGCGTGGGCGAAACGCTGGCTGAGCGGGAGTCCGGCTGGACAGACGCGGTCATAACGGAGCAGCTGGATGCCGTTTTAGCAGTCTGCGGTGTAGCGGCGTTGTCGAAGGCGGTCGTGGCCTATGAGCCGGTTTGGGCCATTGGCACGGGGCAGGTGGCGACCCCGCAGCAGGCGCAGGACGTGCATGCGCAGATACGCGATCGTTTCGCCTCCGAGGACGAAACGATCGCAGCGAATTTGCGATTACTGTACGGCGGCAGCATGAAGGGCGAGAATGCACCCGGCCTGCTCGCCATGCCGGACATCGATGGCGGGCTGATCGGTGGCGCGTCACTCAAGGCGGCCGATTTTCTCGCGATTGTCGCGGCGGCCGGAACGAGCTGAGGAATTATGGACACATTGCAAAAAGTCGTATTGGGTATACATACGCTGATAGCGATTTTGATCATCGTGCTTGTGCTCTTGCAGAGGGGCAAAGGGGCAGATGCCGGCGCAGCGTTCGGTGCCGGTGCGTCGGGCACGGTGTTCGGGGCGCGTGGTTCGGCGAGCTTTTTTTCGCGTATGACCGCAGTGTTTGCGACGGCTTTTTTTGTCAGCAGCCTGACTCTCGCCTGGCTTAGCAGTCAGCATGTCGGCACGGAGCCTCGCAGCCTCCTCGATGGAGGGGACGAAGAGTTGGTCCTGGAGGCTGTACCGGCTGACGAGACCGATGACGCGCCGGCCGACGGATTGCCCTCTGACGAATTGCCATCGGTAGGCGATGAGGACGTTACCGGGGACCTCCCGGCCGTCGAAGAGCTGCAGCCGGACGCAACGGACGAGGACGCGTCACGCGAGTAGAACCAAAGAACACACTCTGCTCTGGTGGTGGAATTGGTAGACACGCTGTCTTGAGGGGGCAGTGGCGCGAGCCGTGCGAGTTCGAGTCTCGCCCAGAGCACCAAATACGTGCAAAGCCCGGCGATGAGCCGGGTTTTTCACAATGATGCCGCGGTATCGACCTGGCTGCGGCGCGCTGCACGCCGCTTCGAAAGGGCTGTATTCACGGCAGCTCGGACTGATACAATAACGCGCTGTTTCCGCGTCGTTTCGCGCGCGCATCACACAGGCAATAATGCTTCAAGAATATATTCCGGTACTGATCTTTCTCGGAGTGGCCGCCGGTATCGGACTGCTGCTCATGGGCCTCGGCTTCCTGATCGGCAGCGGCCGCAAAGACCAGGAAAAATTGTCGCCGTACGAGTGCGGCTTCGAGCCCTTCGACGATTCGCGCATGAAATTCGATGTGCGCTACTACCTGGTCGCCATCCTGTTCATTATCTTCGATCTGGAAATCGCATTCCTGTTCCCGTGGGCGGTCTCGCTCGATGCCATCGGCACATTCGGGCTCATCGCCATGGCGCTGTTTCTCGCCATCCTGGTGGTGGGCTTTATCTACGAATGGAAGAAAGGGGCACTCGAGTGGGACTAGCACCTGCCGAGCAGACGGCGCCCCGCGAAGCCGCGGCAGCCGGCGAAAGCCTGCAGGAGAAGGGTTTCGTCGTGACAAGCGTCGACGCCGTCATGAACTGGGCGAGAACGGGTTCGTTGTGGCCCATGACCTTCGGCCTCGCGTGCTGCGCGGTCGAGATGATGCAGGCAGGCGCCGCGCGTTACGACCTGGACCGATTTGGCATTATTTTCCGGCCGAGTCCCCGCCAGTCGGACTGCATGATCGTGGCCGGTACGCTGTGCAACAAAATGGCACCGGCACTGCGCAAGGTTTACGACCAGATGCCTGAGCCGCGCTGGGTAGTCTCCATGGGTTCCTGTGCCAATGGCGGCGGCTACTATCACTATTCTTACTCCGTGGTGCGCGGTTGCGATCGGATCGTGCCGGTGGACGTGTACGTTCCCGGATGCCCGCCCACTGCCGAAGCCCTGGTTTACGGCCTGATCCAACTGCAAAAGAAAATCCGTCGTACGAGCACCATAGCCAGGTCATAAGAACGGAAATGAATGATCGTTACGAGACACTAGCGGCTCGGGTTGACGAGCGTTTCGGTGAGCAACTTGTCCGCGTCGAATCGATCTGCGGAGAGCTCAGCTACGAGGTGGACAAATCAGACCTTCTCGACGTCGCGTCCGCGTTGCGCAGCGAACTCGGTTTCGAAATGCTGATGGATGTTTGTGGCGTCGACTATCTCACCTTTGGTCTGGACGAATGGACCACGGCCGAAGCGACCGAAACGGGATTCAGTCGTGGCGTGGAACGGGTCCCGGTCGTGCTTGACGAAGCGGACGAATTCCCGCCGCGCCGATTTGCAGTCGTCTATCACCTGCTGTCGATCAGGAACAATCTCAGGCTTCGACTGAGGACGTTCACGGGAACCGACAATCCGCCGATCGTAAAGTCAGTGGTCGATATCTGGAACAGTGCCAACTGGTTCGAGCGTGAGGCATTCGACCTGTTCGGCATCCTGTTCGAAGGCCATCCGGACTTGCGCCGCATCCTGACCGATTACGGGTTCATCGGTCATCCATTCCGCAAGGATTTTCCGCTCATCGGCACCGTGGAGGTGCGCTACGACGTCGAAAAAGGCCGCGTGGCCTACCAGCCTGTAAGCATCGAGCCGCGGACGCTGGTGCCGCGGGTCATTCGTGAAGACAACCGCTACTCGGCGGAACTCAAGGATCGGGCCAATGGCTGAGATCCAGAATTACACGATGAATTTCGGGCCGCAGCATCCGGCGGCACACGGTGTATTGCGGCTCGTACTCGAGATGGATGGCGAGACGATCCAGAAGGCCGATCCGCATGTCGGCCTGTTGCACAGGGGAACCGAAAAACTCGCCGAGTCCAAGCCGTTCAACCAAAGTATCGGCTACATGGATCGCCTCGACTACGTCTCCATGATGTGCAATGAGCACGGCTACGTCATGGCGATAGAAAAGCTGCTCGGCATCGAGGTTCCGGAGCGCGCGCAGTATATACGTGTCATGTTCGATGAGATCACCCGCATCCTGAATCACCTGATGTGGCTCGGTGCACACGGTCTCGATATTGGCGCGATGACGATGTTCCTCTACTGCTTTCGTGAGCGTGAGGACCTGATGGATCTCTACGAGGCGGTTTCCGGGACGCGCATGCATGCGACTTATTACCGGCCCGGCGGCGTGTACCGTGACCTCCCGGATACGATGCCGAAGTACCAGGAATCAAAGTTCCGCAGTGAAAAGGACCTCAGGCGCATCAATGCCGCGCGCGAAGGCAGCATGCTCGATTTCATCGAGGACTTCACGAATCGCTTCCCCTCGGCTGTCGATGAATACGAGACCCTGCTGACGGACAATCGCATCTGGAAACAGCGTACCGTAAACATCGGCGTCGTAACGCCTGAGCGGGCTATGCAGCTGGGTTTCTCGGGTCCGATGCTTCGAGGTTCCGGCATCGAGTGGGACCTCCGAAAGAAGCAGCCGTACGAAGTGTATGACCGGCTCGATTTCGACATACCAGTCGGTACGAACGGCGACTGTTACGATCGCTATCTCGTCAGGATCGAGGAGTTCAGGCAATCGAATCGCATCGTCAGGCAGTGCGTGGACTGGCTGCGCGCGAATCCGGGACCGGTAATCGCGGACGATCACAAGATCGTTCCACCAAACCGGGTGGAAATGAAGGATGACATGGAGTCGCTCATCCATCATTTCAAATTGTTTACCGAGGGCTACTCTGTTCCCGCCGGCGAGGTCTACGCGGCACTGGAGCATCCGAAAGGGGAGTTCGGTGTATACATTGTGTCCGACGGTGCGAACAAGCCTTACCGGGTGAAGATCCGTGCCGCCGGATTCGCGCACCTGTCCGCCATGCCTGAAATGGTGGAGGGACACATGCTCGCGGATGTCGTTGCCGTCATTGGCACACAGGATATCGTCTTTGGCGAGGTGGACCGCTGATGGCGCATACGACCGAATTGCCACCCGTCGGCGGCAGCGCATCGGTGTCTACGCCGGTCGCGTTGTCGCAACACGTCATCGACGAGATAGAGCATTGGAAATCGCGCTTTCCGGCAGAGCGTTCGCGTTCCGCCGTCATCGGCGCCCTGCATGCCGTGCAACACGAGAATGGCGGGTACCTGACGGCTGAATTGATGAATGCGGTGGCTGAATATCTCGATCTGCCGTCCATCCAGGTTTATGAAGTAGCCACCTTCTACTCGATGTTCCAGACCCGGCCGGTCGGTCGTCACAACGTCGCCATCTGCACCAATGTTTCGTGCATGCTGCGGGGCGCCGAAAACCTGGTGCGGCACGTGGAAAAGAAGCTCGGCATCAAGCTTGGCGAGAGCAGTCCGGACGGGCGAATCTACCTGAAAGAGGAAGAAGAATGCCTCGCCGCCTGTTGCGGCGCGCCGATGATGATGGTGGACCACAAATATCATGAGAACCTGTCGATCGCCGAGGTCGACCGGATCCTGGACGGACTGGAGTAGCTGCCCCGTGGCCTACCCGCAAAACCTGGTTTGCTTCAGCACCTTCGGCGCCGATGCGCCGCATACACTCGCGACCTACGAAAAGCATGACGGCTACAAGGCCTGGCGCAGGATTCTCGCGGGCGGCCTGACCCCGGCCCAGGTCATCGACGAGGTAAAGGCGTCGGGGCTGCGTGGCCGCGGCGGTGCCGGGTTCCCGACGGGTTTGAAATGGAGCTTCATGCCGAAAGGTAGCGAGGTCCAGAAATACCTCGTCTGCAATTCCGACGAATCCGAACCGGGTACCTGCCACGACCGGGAAATCCTGCGTTACAACCCGCATGCGCTCGTCGAAGGCATGGCGATTGCCGGTTACGCCATGGGTGCGACCATCGGCTACAACTACATACGCGGTGAATTCATTGACGAGCCGGTGCCGCGATTCGAAGCTGCGGTGAAGGAGGCCTACGAGGCCGGGCTTCTCGGCCGGAACATCGACGGGTCGGGCATCGATTTCGATCTGTACACCTTCATCGGCGCGGGTGCGTACATCTGTGGCGAGGAAACGGCGCTCCTGGAATCGCTCGAGGGCAAGCAGGGCAAGCCGCGCTTCAAGCCGCCGTTTCCCGCGAACTTCGGCCTGTACGGCAAGCCGACGACGATCAACAACACGCAGAGTCTGGCCAGTGTCCCGGCCATCATGCGCAACGGCGCGAAATGGTTTGCCGGCCTCGGCCCGGAGAATTCCGGCGGTACGGCGTTGTTCTCGGTGTCAGGTCACGTCGAAAAGCCGGGCAACTACGAGCTGCCGATGGGGATCCCGTTTCGCGACCTGCTCGAGCTGTGCGGGGGCGTACTCGGGGGCCGCAAGCTGAAGGCTGTAATTCCCGGCGGATCGTCCGTGCCGGTGATGCGTGCGGAAACGATCATGGGCTGCACCATGGATTACCCGTCCCTGCAAAAAGCCGGCTCGTCGTTCGGTACCGGCGCCGTGATGGTGATGGACGACAGTACGGACATGGTTCGCGTCCTTTGCCGCATATCCCGCTTTTACATGGCGGAGTCCTGCGGGCAGTGCACGCCCTGCCGTGAAGGTACCGGCTGGTTGTACCGGATGCTGGTTCGCATCATCGAGGGTCACGGCACGCGTGAGGATCTCGGCAAACTCATCGATGTCGCTAACAAGATCGAAGGCCACACCATTTGTGCCCTGGGCGATGCGGCGGCATGGCCGGTCCAGAGTTTTCTCAAACAGTTCATGAGCGAATTCGAGTACATGATCGACAATAAAGGCCGCAGCGTGGTCGATGGGGCGACGGAGGCGGCCGCCTGAATCATGAGCGACGATATCGTCAATATCGAGGTGGACGGCAACGCCGTACAGGCACGCAAGGGCCAGATGGTCATCGAGGTCACTGATCGCATCGGGACCTACGTCCCGCGGTTCTGCTATCACGAGAAGCTGTCCATCGCTGCAAACTGCCGCATGTGCCTGGTCGAGGTGGAAAAGGCACCGAAACCTATGCCGGCCTGCGCCACGCCGGTTGCCGAGGGCATGAAGATCTTCACTCGCTCGCCGCGTGCGGTATCCGCGCAGAAGGCGACGATGGAATTCCTGCTCATCAATCATCCGCTGGATTGCCCGATTTGCGACCAGGGGGGTGAGTGCGAGCTGCAGGACCTCGCAATGGGCTTTGGGCGCGATATCTCGCGATACAACAACGGCAAGCGCGTCGTAAAAGACAAAGACATCGGCCCGCTCATCTCGACGGATATGACGCGTTGCATCCATTGCACACGATGCGTTCGTTTCGGTCAGGAGATTCAGGGTATCCAGGAACTCGGCACGACCGGCCGCGGCGAACGGATGGAGATCGGCACCTACGTCGAACAGACGGTCGACCATGAGCTGTCGGGCAATATCATCGACCTGTGCCCCGTGGGAGCCCTGAACAACAAGCCCTATCGCTATAGCGCGCGCGCCTGGGAAATGCTCCAGCGCCCGACGGTGGCGCCGCACGACTGTGTCGGCTCCAACCTCTACGCTCATGTTCTGCGCGGTACCGTGAAGCGCATCGTTCCCCGTGAGAACGAGGCGATCAATGAAACCTGGATCTCGGACCGGGATCGCTACAGCTACGAGGGGATCTACGCCGGTGACCGGCTCCCGGGACCGTTGGTTCGCGAGGGCGACGCGTGGCGGGATATCGACTGGGAGTCCGCTCTCGAACTGGCGGCGGAGCGTCTGCGTGCGGCTGGCAACAAGACAGGCATCCTGGTATCGCCGAGCAGCACCGTCGAGGAAGGTTTCCTCCTGGCGAAGATCGCCGAACAGCTCGGGACGCCGCATATCGACCATCGGCTGGGCCGCCGCGACACGAGCGATCAGGACCACGATGCGCTGTACCCCTGGCTTGGCATGCCGATCGCGGAGATAGAGTCCCAGCAATCGATCTTCGTTATCGGATCGCATCTGCGGCATGAGGCGCCCATCATCGCGCATCGGGTACGCAAAGCGGCGGTCGCAGGTGCCACCGTCAGTTTCGCGAGCCTGTTGCGACAAGAATACTTTTTCCATGTCCATCGCTACCTGGCCGGCGCCGGGCTCGTAGAGACGCTGGCTGGTGTAGCCGTGGCGGCCTGCGGGTCGAAGATTCCCCCGTCGATTTCGGCGGTGTGCGAAGGCATCCAGGCAGACGAGGCACAGAAGGCCGTTGCCGAATCCCTGAGCGTGAACAAAGGATTCGTGCTGCTCGGCAACGTTGCAAACCGTTCGCCGGTGTTTTCGACGATACGGGCCCTGGCTGCCGCCATTGCCGCAGCGAGCGGCGCGACTCTGGGTACCCTTACGGAAGGCGCCAACACCGCAGGGCTGCATCTCGCCGGCGTACTTCCGCATCGGGGGCGCCGGGGCAGCGCCCGGAAAACGAGCGGCAGACCGGCGGCGACGATGCTCGATGACAGCCATGACGCGGTCGTGCTCCTCAACACGGAACCTGATGCGGACTTGCCAGCCATAGACGCCGCCGTCGACAAGCTGGGCCGGCAGGGCTTCGTCGTCGCGCTGACCCCCTTCGATTCGCCGGCTCTGCGGGAGTGTGCCGACCTCCTGTTGCCGATCGGTACCTTTGCCGAAACCTCCGGCACTTACGTCAATGTGGCGGGAACCTGGCAGAGCTTCGGCGGCATTGCGAACCCGGTTGCCCAGTCGCGGCCGGCATGGAAAGTACTGCGCGTGCTCGGCAATCTCGTGGAGGTTCCGGACTTCGACTACGTCAGCAGCGAGGACATTCGCGACGAGCTGGTCGCGGCGCTCGGTGACGTGATGCCGGTTCCCCTGGCGGCGGGGCCGACCCGCTATTCGAAAGCGGACAACAGCGCTTCGGCCGAGGCATTCATCCATATACCGCTGTATTCGGTTGACAGCACCGTACGTCGCGCCGATGCGCTGCAAAGAACGGAAGCTGCCCGGCGCGCGGCCGAAGGCAGGGGCTCATGACGGGCCTCGTGCCGCAATTCATCGTCGATATCTGGGACTCGCTGCCGCCACTCGTCCAGTACCTCACGATCGTGACCTGGAAGATCCTGTTCGTCACCATCGGGGTCATTCTCGTCGTGGCGTTCTCGACCTACTTCGAGCGCAAGGTCATCGGCCAGATGCAATCCCGAGTGGGGCCGAACCGTGTGGGCCCGATGGGACTCGGCCAGCCGTTCGCCGACGTCATCAAGCTCCTGATCAAGGAAATCGTCGTACCCACGGCCTCGAACCGGTTCCTGTTCGTGATCGCGCCGCTCCTGACCCTCATCCCGGCGCTTGCAGCCTGGGCGGTCATGCCGCTGCACCCGGGCTTTACCATCGCCGATATCAATGCCGGGCTTCTGTATGTGCTCGCACTCACGTCCATGGGAGTCTACGGCGTCATCCTCGCGGGCTGGGCCACGAACTCGAAATACGCCTTCCTGGGAGCCATGCGTTCTGCGGCCCAGATCGTCGCCTACGAAATCGCCATGGGTTTCGCGCTCGTCGGGGTACTGATGGCTGCCGGCAGCCTGAACCTCGGCGACATTGTCGCAAAGCAGGCGGGCGGTCTGTCGCAATGGTTCCTGCTCCCCTTGTTCCCGCTCTTCATCGTCTACTGGATATCCGGTATCGCGGAGACTAATCGAGCGCCGTTCGACGTCGCCGAGGGTGAATCGGAAATCGTAGCCGGCTTCCATGTCGAGTACTCGGGCGTTGCCTTTGCGCTGTTCTTTCTGGCGGAATACGCGAACATGGTCCTGATTTCGGGGCTGGCGTCGATTTTCTTCCTCGGCGGCTGGGCCTCGCCGTTCGAAGGATGGACGTTTCTCGACGGGACGTTCCTCGCGATTGTCACGGCGCCGAGCTTCTTCTGGCTGTTCCTGAAGATCTCGTTTTTCATGTATTCGTTCTTCTGGTTCCGCGCGACGTTTCCGCGCTACCGCTACGACCAGATAATGCGGCTGGGCTGGAAGGTATTTATACCGGTCACGATCGTCTGGATCGCCGTGGAAGGCGTGCTGGCGTGGCTGAACATCGGTCCCTGGGCCGGGTAATGGCACGGGGGCAGACACAGGTTTCCTCATGAGCAGAGTAATAAGTACCCTAAAGACCTTCGCGCTGTGGGAATTGTTGCGCGGTCTCAGCGTTACGTTTCGCAATTCCTTCAGGAAGGGCGTGACGATCGAGTACCCGGAGGAGAAGACGCCGCAATCGGTCCGGTTCCGCGGTTTGCACGCGCTGCGCCGCTACCCGAACGGGGAGGAGCGTTGCATTGCCTGCAAGTTGTGCGAGGCTGTGTGTCCGGCGCTCGCGATCACGATCGATTCGGCCGTGGGTACGGACGGCACACGTCGCACGACGCGCTACGACATCGACCTGTTCAAGTGCATTTATTGCGGCTTCTGCGAGGAGGCCTGCCCCGTCGATGCCATCGTGGAGACGCGGATTCATGAATACCATTTCGAAAAGGCCGGCGAGAACATCATGACCAAAGACAAGTTGCTCGCGGTGGGGGACAAGTACGATGCAATGATCGCAGCCGACAAGGCTGCTGACGCGCCGTACAAGTAGTGACCGACGGACAGCGCCGGTGCTGATTCAATCCATTCTTTTTTACCTGTTTTCGGCCGTACTGATCGGCGCGGCTCTCGGTGTCGTGCTCGCACGCAACATGGTGCACTCCGTCATGTTCCTCGTCCTGACGTTCTTCCAGAGTGCCGCGTTGTGGCTGATGGCCGAGGCCGAGTTTCTCGCCATCGTCCTGGTGCTCGTGTACGTCGGCGCCGTGATGGTGCTGTTCCTGTTTGTGATCATGATGCTCGAGGTGAATGTGGAGGCCGTAAAGCGCCACCTGAATCGCTACGCGCCGCTTGCGGTCTTCATTGCGGTACTCATGGCCGTCGAGCTTATCCAGCTGATCTGGGTGAAGGCCGCCGAATCCGGCATGTCATTCGCGTTCACGCCGATGCCCGAAGGCTACGACAACACGAAGGCGCTGGGCGCCGTGCTTTACACCGAACATGTGTACGCCTTCGAGATAGCGGCAGTCATACTCCTGCTCGCGATCGTGGCGGCCATCACGCTGACGATGCGCAAGCGGCCGGGACTCAAGGTGCAGGATATCTCGAAGCAGGTTGCCGTACGGGCGAAAGACCGCATTCGAATCGTAAAGATGGACTCGGAGCCCAAGGCATGATCGGGCTGCAGCATTACCTGACGCTATCCGCGATTCTGTTCATCATCAGCATTGCCGGCATCGTCATCAACCGGCGCAACCTGATCCTGCTCCTGATGTGCATCGAGCTCATGTTGCTGGCGGTGAATTTCAATTTCATTGCATTTTCCCGCCACCTCGGCGACACGCTCGGGCAGGTATTCGTGTTCTTCGTCCTGACCGTGGCGGCCGCGGAAGCGGCAATCGGCCTGGCGATCCTGGTGGTGCTGTTCCGCAATCGCCGGTCGATCAATGTCCAGGAACTCAATGCGATGAAAGGCTAGGGCGCATGTACGGCTATTACCTGATCATCGTTCTTGCGCCGCTTGCGGCGGCAATCGTCGCGGGATTGTTCGGCAAACAGATCGGCCGGATCCTGTCGCACACGGTGACCATTGCCGGCGTCGGTATCTCCACGGCACTGTCGTTCCTGGTCCTGTACAACATGGCCTGGGGCGGCGCGCCCGCGGAGAATATCAGC
This sequence comes from Woeseiaceae bacterium, assembly GCA_041743865.1. Taxonomy (GTDB): domain Bacteria; phylum Pseudomonadota; class Gammaproteobacteria; order Steroidobacterales; family Woeseiaceae; genus UBA1847. Next base: position 4,939 of record JBGTLY010000303.1, on the reverse strand, counting down.
GTCTATACGTGGGCGGTCACTGACGGCCTCCGCATGGAAATCGGCTTCCTGGTCGACCGGCTGACGGCGCTCATGATGGCCGTCGTTACTTTCGTGTCGCTCATGGTGCACGTGTACACGATCGGCTACATGCACGACGATCCAGGTTACCAGCGCTTCTTCAGCTCTATCTCGCTGTTCACGTTCGCAATGCTGATGCTCGTAATGGCAAACAATTTCCTGCAGCTCTTTTTCGGCTGGGAAGCGGTGGGCCTCGTGTCGTACCTCCTGATCGGCTTCTGGTTCAAGCGGGAGTCGGCGATCTTTGCGAACCTGAAGGCGTTCCTGGTCAACCGCGTCGGCGATTTTGGCTTCATTCTGGGTATCGCGGGCATTGTCCTGTTTACGAATTCGCTCGACTACGCCGAGGTCTTCGGGCAGGCCGAATCGATCGCCACACAGACGATCAGCGTATGGCCGGGCAGCGAATGGAATGCCATGACGGTGATTTGCATACTGCTATTCATCGGCGCAATGGGCAAATCGGCGCAGGCACCGTTGCACGTGTGGCTGCCGGACTCCATGGAAGGCCCGACACCGATTTCGGCGCTGATCCATGCCGCAACCATGGTCACGGCGGGCATTTTCATGGTTGCACGCATGTCGCCGCTCTATGAACTCAGCGTGCCGGCACTCGGCACCGTCATCGTCATCGGCGCGATCACGGCGTTCTTCATGGGCCTCCTCGGTATTGTGCAGAACGATATCAAGCGGGTCGTCGCCTACTCCACATTATCCCAGCTCGGCTACATGACCGTAGCGCTCGGTGCCTCGGCCTACAGTGCGGCCATTTTCCACTTGATGACCCATGCATTTTTCAAGGCGCTGCTATTCCTCGCGGCCGGCTCCGTGATCATCGCTATGCACCACGAACAGGATATCCGCAGGATGGGCGGCATCCGCAAGTACATGCCGATTACCTACTGGACCTCCCTGGTCGGCTCGCTGGCGTTGATCGGTTTTCCCGGAAGTGCCGGGTTCTTCTCGAAGGATCTTTTGATTGAAGCGGTCAAGGACTCGCACTGGGCCGAGACGGATGCGCTCGTTTACTGGATTGCCTACCTCAGCGTTTTGCTTGGCGTTTTCGTGACGGCGTTCTACTCCTTCCGCATGTTTTTCCTCGTGTTCCATGGCAAGGAACGCATGGACGCCGACACGAAGTCCCACCTGCACGAGTCGCCCTGGGTCGTAACACTGCCATTGGTCCTGCTCGCGATCCCGTCTGCCGTCATCGGCTGGATAGCGGTGGGCCCGGTGTTGTTCGGCAATTACTTTGGTGAGGCGATCGTGGTTGACGAGAGCCGCGACGTGCTGGCCCATCTCGGCGAAAGCTGGCACGGCAGCCTCGGGCTCGTGACCCACGCACTGGTGACGCCGGTTTTCTGGCTGGCCTTCACCGGTGTCGCGGGCGCCTGGTACCTGTACCTGCAACGCCCCGATCTGCCGGAGTTGCTGCGGAAGCGCTTCGGATGGCTCTACACCTTGCTCGATCGGAAGTACTATTTCGACGATCTCTGGATCCGCGGATTCGCCGGGGGCGGGCGCAGGCTCGGGGCGTTTCTCTCGGAGAAGGGCGACCAGGCGTTTATCGATGGCGTTCTGGTCAACGGCACGGCCAATTCCGTGAGCCGGCTGGCCGGCGTCATGCGTCAACTCCAGACCGGCTACCTGTACACCTACGCGTTCGCGATGATCATCGGCCTGACGGTTTTCCTCGGCTGGCTGATCTGGCTGAAGTAGGGCAGGGACATGCTGACGTCGAATCTGCTGAGTATCCTGGTCTGGCTGCCGATCGCCGGGGGTGCCGTATTGCTTGCCATCGGCGACGCGGATAACGCCGGGTCCGCCCGCGCCGGCCTCATGCGCCTCGTCGCGCTCGCGGTGTCTATGCTGGTGCTGTTGCTGAGTACCGGTTTATACCTGGGATTTGACCACGGGACGGCGGCGATGCAGTTCGTCGAGCTCGTGCCCTGGATCAGCGCCCTCAGCGCGAACTACCATCTCGGCGTCGACGGCATATCCGTGCCGCTGATCCTCCTGACGACCTTTATTACGCCGCTCGTCGTGATTGCCGGGTGGAACACGATCAAAACGAGGCCCGCTCAGTATTTCGCGGCGTTCCTGGTTCTTGAAGGCCTGATGATCGGCGTGTTCGCGGCACTCGACGGGCTGCTGTTCTACGTATTCTGGGAATTCATGCTCGTCCCCATGTTCCTCATCATCGGTGTGTGGGGCGGCAAACGACGCATTTACGCCACGTTGAAGTTCTTCCTGTATACGTTTCTCGGGTCGGTGCTGATGTTGGTGGCATTTGTATACCTGTACCTGCAGACCGGCAGCTTCGGTCTCCAGGGCTGGATGGACGCACCCCTCGACCTGCAGGCGCAACAGCTGATTTTCATCGCCTTCCTCCTCGCCTTCGCCGTCAAGGTGCCGATGTGGCCGGTGCATACCTGGCTGCCCGACGCGCATGTGGAAGCACCGACCGGTGGTTCCGTGATCCTGGCGGCGATCATGCTGAAGATGGGTGGCTACGGCTTCATTCGCTTGTCGCTCCCGATCGTCCCCGACGGCAGCCAGTATTTCTCGGCGATGATGATCGGGTTGTCACTCGTTGCGGTGGTCTACATCGGCTTCGTTGCGCTGATGCAGAAAGACATGAAGAAGCTGATTGCGTACTCGTCGATCGCGCACATGGGCTTCGTAACGCTGGGCTTTTTCCTCGCCTGGCATATCAGCGGCTCCAGCGGCGCCGTGCTCGGCATGCAGGGCGGCATGGTGCAGATGGTCTCGCATGGCCTCATTTCCGGTGCGATGTTCCTGTGCGTCGGTGTACTCTACGACCGCGTACACAGCCGGAAGATCGCCGACTACGGCGGCGTGGCGAACACAATGCCGGTCTTTGCCGCGTTTTTCGTACTTTTCGCAATGGCGAACGCAGGGCTCCCGGGCACGTCGGGTTTCGTGGGCGAGTTCATGGTCATCCTCGCGAGCTTCAAGGCCAGTTTCTGGATCGCCTTTGTAGCGGCCACGACCCTCGTACTGGGTGCAGCGTATACGCTGTGGATGATAAAGCGCGTCGTCTACGGCGATGTCGCAAACGAGAACGTGGCTGCCCTGACCGACCTGAATCGCCGCGAGTACCTGGTCCTTGGCGTTCTCGCGCTGTCGGTGTTGCTCGTAGGCCTGTGGCCCGCGCCGCTCGTGGACCTGATGGACCCGACGATCGAGCAACTGATCGAGAGAATCGGGCTGTCGAAGCTCGGGTAACCGGACTATGAACTGGATGGAAATCGCTGTCGCGGCACCGGAGATGACTCTCCTGGGCCTGATCTGCGTCGTGCTCGTTGCGGACCTGTTCGTCGAACAGGACCGGCGTGTCATCACGTACTGGCTGGCGCTCGCATCGCTCGCCATTACCCTTTGGGTGTTGTTTGCCACGGCGCCGGATGTTCGCATCGAGACATTCAGCGGCAGCTATGTCAGCGACGGCCTGTCCCAGGTCCTGAAGATCGTTGCCGTTGGGATCGTGGCGGCAGCGTTCGTGTATGCGCGCGGCAATTTGGTAGCAAATGACCTGCACAAGGGCGAATTCTACTTGCTTGGGTTGTTCGGGCTGCTCGGCATGATGATCATGATCTCGGCGAACAGCCTGCTGACGATGTACCTCGGCCTCGAGACGCTGGCGCTCGCGCAGTACGCACTGGTGGCGATCGACCGCAAGAATGTGAACTCGACGGAAGCCGCGATGAAGTTTTTCGTGCTCGGCGCCATCGCGTCCGGGTGCCTGCTCTACGGTATTTCCTGGGTCTACGGGGCGACGGGCGCAGTCCAGTTTCCAGCCATCGCTGAGGCTGTGCGGACCAACCCTGCCGTGAACAGTGTACCGCTGTGGTTTGGCCTGGCGTTCCTGGTGGTCGGTATTTCATTCAAGTTCGGCGGTGTGCCGTTTCACATGTGGGTGCCGGACGTGTACCAGGGCGCGAGGACCCCGGTGACGCTGTATCTCGGCTCGGCGCCAAAGCTTGCTGCGCTGGCACTCACCTTGCGTATCCTGGTGGATGGCCTCGCGGGGCTGCACGAACTGTGGGCGGACATGCTGTTGGTCGTGGCCGTCCTGTCCCTGCTGCTCGGCAACTTCGTCGCGATCGCGCAGGGCAACATCAAGCGCATGCTCGCGTATTCCACGATCGGCCACGTGGGTTTCATTCTTCTGGCGGTTTTCGCCGGCACGCCGGCCGGATACGCGGCCGCGCTGTTCTACACGCTCACTTACGCGGTAACCGCAGTGGGCGCGTTCGGCATGGTCATACTGCTCAGCCGGCGCGGCTACGAGGCCGAGAACCTGTCGGATTTTAAAGGCCTGAACGCGCGCAGCCCGTGGCTCGCGCTCATGATGATGTTTTTCATGTTCAGCATGGCAGGTGTGCCGCCCTTCGTCGGTTTTTTCGCCAAGCTGAACGCCATCAACGCCGTATTGGGTGTCGGCCAGACCGCACTTGCTGTGCTAATGATGCTGACCTCGGTCGTGGGCGCCTATTACTACCTGCGCGTCGTCTGGTACATGTACTTCGAGGAGCCGCTCGACCGAGCGCTTCTGCAAGCCGGAATGGATACCCGCGTTCTCATGAGTGTGAACGGGCTCGCAGTGCTCATGTTCGGCATCCTGCCAAGCTGGCTCTGGTCCCTTTGTAATCAGGTACTTGGCGTATCCTGAGCGAGTTGCCGGGCTGTTGATTGCCCTTGGCTTGAAAGCGCGTTTCCGGTGCCCATCTCAGGGTTGCTATCGCTGTGCCATCTGCGTAGGATGCGCAGCTTGCCGTTGCGGGGTGGAGCAGTCTGGCAGCTCGTCGGGCTCATAACCCGAAGGTCGCAGGTTCAAATCCTGCCCCCGCTACCA
>JBGTLY010000302.1:0-10449 GCA_041743865.1 Woeseiaceae bacterium | reverse complement strand
GGTCGAGCTGGTTGCCGCCAGGCACGCCCGCGAGGGTCCGGTTGAGCTGCCAGGCTTTGGGGCCCAGGGGCACGAGCGCTCTCGAGGCGTGGTCCGTCACGTGACAGCCGGCGCACTGGTTGGCATCCGGGACGACGTAGGTGAACGGGGCGCTGCCGGCGCTCTCGAAACGCAGTGGCCGGAGGTCGCCCGCAACGGACAATACCGCCTCCGTCTGCGCCGCGTTCCAGACATAGGGAAACGCCTGCCAGCCTTCGGCGTAACGGACGAGCAGCCGCGTTTCGATCAGGCGGTAGCGCTCCAGATCCAGGCGGCGCGGCGGTAACGCCTCTGGCGCGGTGACCTTGCCGACGGCGAGTACGCCGTCCCCGGACTGCTCCGCGGCGGGATAGTAAAACGTCTTGCTCAAGATCGTGCCGACCGGGAACCCGAACGGGCCTTCGGCCCGGTATTCTGCCGGCGTACCCGGCGGCAACCGGACGGTCCTGAGCTTGAGTGCGTAGTCGGAGAACAGCGGCGTGTTGAGGGTATAGGCGCGTGCCGCCTCATTGAGCCTCAGCTCACCGCCGGCTGCGTATAGCAAGCCCCAGTCACTGAGGCGCTCCGGCGGCGCGGCGGCCGGATGCACGACGACCGCAGGCTCCCGGGCGACGCAGGCCAGCAGGATTGCAGTGCACGCGGCGGACGCGAGAAACACCGCGCGCATCGCTAGTGTCCTGTCCGCCTGATTCGCATCACTTCAGAGCGGCGGATCGAGCTGCACGGCGGCGAGGTTGGGATGCCGGCAGGCATGCTGGTCGTCACCGATCACGATATTCCTGCTGCCGTTGCCGAGATCGACGTTGAGCACTTCAGCGTCGCCGTTGTCCACGCAGATGGCGAGGTCCGGCCGCAAGCGCCCGTCGGCATCCGCACTGGCCGGATTGACATAGCCGTCCCACAGGACATCCGGATACGCGCCGTTCAGGCCGAACTTTGCGACTTTCAGCGCTTTGAGTTCGAGACCGTCCGGCGACGTGCCGCCGCCTTCAAAACGATTGCCGTGGATGTAGATCGCCTCCGGGTAGGGATCGTAGCCGGCGGCCATCTCGCGTGTTCCCTGGTAGCCGGTCGCGAAATAGCTGCTGATGATGACATTCGCCGTGTCGTTGTCGCCGATGTCGTTGTCGAAGATCTCGACGCGATCATTGGAATTGATGACGATACCGGAGCCCGCCGGGACGCTTGCGACCGGCGTGCCCTCCGCGCCGAAGTTCCCGGTGTTGTTGCCGCGCACGGTGTTGCCATAGACGCGCGTGCTGTGCCCCGGGACCGGCAAGTCCGGCATGTTGAAAACAAGGATGCCGCCGGTATTGTTGACGGCAGTATTGCCGTAGACATCCGCATTGCGCGTGTTCTCGATCTCTATGCCGGCGACGTTGAACTCGGCACGATTGTTACGTACGACGACCCGATCCGACTGGCCGACGTACAGGCCGGCGTCAGAGGCGCCGATCGCAACGCATTCCTCGAGCAGAAGGTTCGTCACCTGTACCGGGTAGATGCCGTAGGCTCCGTTGTCCTCATCCGGTCCGTTCGTCCATTCGGTGCGTACACGGCGAATGACGATGTTGCGGCCTTCGTTGATTTTCAGGCCGTCACCCGCGGCATCCTCGATGGCGAGGTCCTCGATCGTGAAGTCGCTGGCATTGACGAGCAGGCCCTCTGCTCCCTGCACCTGGCCGCGAAACGAGAGTATCGACCGGTCCATCCCCTCCCCGCGCAGCGTTACGCCGGAGACGTTGAGCGAAAGTCCGCGCTGGATCGGGTGTACGCCGGCCGGAATAAAGATGACATCGCCGGGTTTCGCCGAGATCAACTGGGTCTGCAACTGCTTCTGGAACCCGGTATCGGCGGCCGTCGGCGGCTCGGGTGAACAGGCGGCCTGCAGTAGCCCTGCGATCACGGCGCATGTAACACTCAGGCTTCGGCGCAAGATTTCGTCCTGTTTTGAAAGGCTCGAGCGACTATAGCCGCGGGTATCGCCCGGTGCCAGTTCGCTCGTGGGCTTCTCCGTGCGCGTGCAAGTCATGACTGCCGGCACAAGAACACGGGACACACAGGAACCGGTGAAGAAAGCCCATGAGCAAGCCCCGCATCCTCGCGTTTTCCGGCAGCGCCCGCGGCGCATCCTTCAACCAGCGACTCGTCGAGTACGCCGCAGGAAAAGCCACGGATCTCGGCGCCGAGGTCACGGTCATCAACCTGCGCGATTTTCCGATGCCGCTCATGAACCAGGACCTGGAGCGGGACCAGGGTGTGCCGGCCGAGGCCTTGCGCCTCAAGACCCTGCTGATCGCCCACGACGGCCTGTTGCTCAGTGCGCCGGAGTACAACAGCTCGATAACGCCGCTCTTGAAAAACTCGCTCGACTGGGTATCCCGGCGAGTCGGTGACGAGGCGCCGATGGCGGCCTACCGCGGCAAGACCGCGGCCCTGATGAGCGCATCGCCGGGAAGGCTCGGGGGCTTGCGCGGACTCGTGCACGTGCGGGCCATTCTCAATAGCCTCGGCGTGCTCGTCCTGCCCGGGCAGGTATCGGTTGCCTCCGTCGGGTCGGCGTTCGACGCCGCCGGCGATCTCGTCAACGATTCCGACCGCGGGCGCATTGACGTTCTCGTCGCGGAACTCATCGAGACTCTGCGGCGGCTGGGTGGCGGATGAAACTGCAGCGCTCGGCCGTCTTCGTGTGCGCACTGCTGTCTGCAGCCGGGAGCGGATTTGCGAGCGGCAGCGATTCGCCGATCGCCGCGGTCCAGGGCCCGGGGTCGACGAGCCCGCTCGCGGGCCAGCGCGTGCGGGTCACCGGCATCGTGACGGGCGTTTTCCAGGACTACGATCAGGACCGTTCGAACGACCTCGGCGGCTTTTACCTGCTGAGTGAATCTCACGATGAGGATCCGCGGACGTCCGAGGGCCTCTTCGTCTACGAGGGCGGTCGCAAGCTCGGGGATGTGTCGGTCGGCGACCGGGTGCAGGTCGAGGGCGAGGTCAAGGAGCATTTCGGCGAGACGCAGTTGCTGGCCCGGCATATTGAGCGCGCGGGCCGAGGCGACGCTCACGCGATCGCCATCGAGTTGCCGAGCGCGACGGTTGCGGGCAACGCGAACGGGGAGCTCGTCGCCGACCTGGAACGCTACGAAGGCATGCTCGTTACCTTCCCGCAGGTCCTTACCGTGAGCGACCTCTATGAACTGGAACGTTTCGGCTCGCTTGCGCTCGCGGCCGACGGCCGTCTCGTGCAATTCACGAACGTCGCCCGGCCCGGCCGGGATGCCTATCAGGCACACGTCCGCGCCAACGCCGCGCGCTCGATTTTTCTCGACGATGGCCTGCGCGAGCAGAACCCCGCGTTGATCCGCTGGCTCAGGACGAACGGCGGCGAGGCCATTCGCGTCGGTGACCGGCTTCACGACCTCACCGGCAACCTGCGCTATGCGCGCGGGAGCGGCGCTTCCGGCAAGGAAGTCTGGCGCATCATGCCGACGGGTGCGGCGGCGATTCAGAAGTCGAATCCGCGTCCGGCGACGCCCGCGATCGACGGCACGCTAAGGGTGGCGAGCCTCAATGTCCTGAATTACTTCAGTGCTATCGACACGGGCGCGCCGTCCTGCGGCCCGCACGGCAGGCAGGACTGCCGCGGTGCCGACAGCGAGGACGAACGCACCCGCCAGCTCGCGAAGATCGCAGCGACGCTGGTGGCGCTCGATGCGGACATCGTGGGTCTCGTGGAGCTCGAGAACAACGAGCGCCAGTCGCTGGCGGACATTGTCGATGCATTGAACGAGAAACGCGGTAAAGGCGCCTATGCCTATGTCGACACCGGCACGATCGGGCACGACGCCATCAAACCGGCTTTCTGTACCGCACCGGCACGGTCGCGACATCGGGGGCTTTCGCGCTGCTCGACCAGCGCGTCGATAAGCGATTCGACGACCGGCGCAATCGCCCGGCGCTCGCACAGACTTTCGTCGATCGTCACGGCGCGGCGCTGACTGTCGTCGTCAATCACCTGAAATCGAAGGGCTCAGCTTGCGACGAGGCCGGCGACCCGAACACCGGCGACGGCCAGGGTCACTGTAACCTGACCCGGTCGCGCGCGGCTGTCGCGCTGGTCGAGTGGCTTGAGAGCGATCCGACGGCAAGCGGGGATCCGGACGTCCTCATCATCGGCGACCTGAACGCGTACCGGGAAGAAGACCCGCTGCAGGTTCTCGCGGCCGCGGGCTACGTGAACCTGGCGGCCGACGGGTCGTATACCTTCGTGTATGACGGCCAGGCCGGTGCGCTCGACCATGCGCTCGCCAGCGCGACGCTCGCATCCCAGGTCAGCGATTTTGCCATATGGCATGCCAATGCCGACGAAGCCCCGTTGCACGATTACAACCTCGAGCATGGCCGCGACCCCCGGTTGTTCGACGGCACGACGCCGTTTCGCGCGGCCGACCACGACCCCTTGCTTGTGGGCCTGGATCTCGTCCGGGATCCCGCCACTCGATAGGCAGCCCTCTCGACATTCACGCTGCCCAGGGGCGGAGCTACGCACTCGAGGCCCTGGAACAACTTCAGGACCGCGTTGTCCCGGAAACTTGTTTTTCAGTTTGGTCGAAAACCCCTCCCGGAGGGATTTCCTCGAAAGTACGTTAGGACTTCGTCGCAACCGGGCTGCGCTAAACCGGCATAAAGTGAAACGCGGGTGTGGCCATGCCGAAGTTTAGCCAGTCGCCATCCGGCATACGTACCTGAAATTCTCTTTGATGGTATGGCATGTCCTGCAACGGTTCCACGCGATCCGGAGGCAGAGCGGAAAGCGCGCGGCGGAATTTGGCATGCAGCGCGTCGACATCAGAGACGTCGATGTAAACCGTCACCCGGGCTTTTCCGTTGGCGGTGATTTTGCGTGTTGGCTCCTCCGTCAAGCGGAGGCCAGAACGAGAAAGCTCGATGTATGCATAGTTGCCGTGGCATCTAGTTTTGAGTTTACGATTAGTACGCGCGAAGACGCAGCTCCCGAAGTATGGTTACAACAGTCTCTGGATCGACCTGCGCGTGATAGTTGAAATGAAGCCTCAGGATCTTGGCGTCTCTGTCGAGGAATCGATCTCGAAATTCCGGAATCGACTCCAGATTGCGGTTCCGTCCACTGCTGCGCTATCACTGCTATGGGGATATTAGGAGTAACCGACTACGAAGCTAAGCCTCCCTGGATCCTGACCAAGTAATTCGAGGCCTTGATGTCGGCCAGAATTGTTTCGAGCAAAGTACCAGCCGGAAACTCGAAGGTCGGGCACTATCACCGGGACCTTCGCACATTCGTGCTGTGGCTCGCCGCGCCGTACCCGAGATCGGACTTACCCAGCTGGAAGCATTTGTTCAGTTCCGCTCTGCCGTATGCCGTGGCCATAGTGCCCTCCCCCCCGGCCGGTGCAGCCATAGCAGTATCAGCGTCACGATGATACCGATCACGGCGATCGCGGCGAGGAACAGAAAATAGTGCTGGTGGCCGACGAGTCCGGGGTTTGCATCGAGAATTCGTCCGGCGATCGGCGCGAAGAAAATCTCCGGCGTAAACCCAACAAGCGACACCATCCCCACGGCGGCACCGGTGTATAGCACCGGTGTCCGGTTCTCCTCGAGCAGCGCGAAATAAACGGCACGCAGGGCGAACACGGCGGCGAAGGACGTGAGCAGGGTCAGCACGATGATTGTGTGTCCGTGGCTTCCTGGCATGGCGTTGCCGAGCAGAAAAAAGGCGGCGGCAAGGAGAAAGAACAGCAGGATGCTGACGCGCATGACGGACAATCGGTCGGCGGCGACGCCGGCGAGGACGGCGGTGAGAGGACGCAGGTAGGCGCCCCAGGTCGCGAAGCGCTGCGCCTCTATCTCGTCCATTCCGAGCACGTCGGTTGCGTACAGCGCGTAGTTGTCGAGTCCCTTGAAGGCGCAGTAGGCGCAAGCGACGATGGCGGCTTGCGCCCACACGACCGGGCGGCCGAGCACGAGCCGCATGCCGGCGACCGGTCGGGCTTTGCGAACGTCTTGCGCTGCAGGCGGAGGAACGAGCCACCACACGAGCACGGCCGCGCCGGCGGTAACAGCGGCATAGTTCAGTATGACCTGGCGCAATGCCGCACGTCGCACGGCCTCCGTGGCGAGCCCTGGAACGTCCGGCATGGCCGCGGCAAACAGCGTTCCGAGGAGGAATGCCACGCTCGCGGCCACGAGCCCGCGTCCGCCCTCGAGGAGGCCGAAAGCGCGTCCCTGCGCCTCGTGCCCGCCCCAGTCGCGCGTCGCGCGAATGAGTGCGCCCCAGAACAGGAAAATGGTGGTGAACCCCCAGAAGGCGTACAGCAAGCCCATGACCCGCGGTCCCGGGATGGTTGCCATCACGAGTCCGCCGGCCGCGGTTGCGAGCAGCGAAACTGTCAATAAGGCGCGCGCCGGGAAGCGGTCGGCGAGTACGCCGCCGGGGAAGTAAGCCAGCATCGCAATGACGCCGTAAGCAGCGAACAGGTCCCCGAGCTCGGTATTCGTGAAGCTGAACACCTCGAGCAGTGTCGGCCGGAAAAAGCGCGCCGTGTGAAACGGCAAGGCGAATACCATTTCCCCGGCGACGATCAGCGTGACGATCAATGCGATTCGGGACATGCCGTTTTGCGGTTCATGCATCGCCTGGCCCGTATGACGGCGACGGTCGGCGGACCTCAGGTTCTGAGCCTGTAACCGGATTTAAAGATCCAGCGAACGATAAGCAGGCAGACGACGAGGAAACCGACCGTCGCCCCGATACTGAGGCCGACCGCGACATCGGCGTTCTCGTAGAAACTCCAGCGGAATCCGCTGATGAGGTACACGATCGGATTGAACAGGCTGATCGTCTGCCAGGCGGGCGGCAGCATGCTGATCGAATAAAAGGTGCCGCCGAGGAAGGTGAGCGGCATGATCATGAGCACGGGCACGATCGTCAGCTTCTCCCAGCCGTCCGCCCATACGCCGAGAATGAACCCGAACAGGCAGAAAGAGAAAGAGGTCAGCACGAGAAACAGCAGGGCAAGCAGCGGATGGGCGACATCGATATCGACGAAAAAATTCGCGGTAGTGAAAATAATGAGGCCGATGATGATCGATTTCGTTGCAGCCGCACCGACGAAGCCGAGCACAACTTCGACCCAGGACACTGGCGCCGACAGGACTTCGAATATCGTGCCGATGAATCGCGGGAAGTAGATCGCGAAGGACGAGTTCGAGATGCTCTCGGTCATGATGGAGAGCATGATGAGACCCGGTACGATGAATGCGCCGTAAGTGATCCCATCGATCTCCGTGATGCGGGAGCCGATAGCGGATCCGAAGATGACAAAATAGAGCGACGTAGACAGTACCGGCGCGACGATGCTCTGCACCGCCGTTCGGAACATGCGCGCCATTTCGTTGAGGTAGATGGATTTGACGGCCTGCAGGTTCATTGCGGCTTTTTCACCAGGTCCACGAAAATTTCCTCCAGCGAGCTTTGCGAGGTGTGCAGGTCGTTAAAACGGATGCCTGCGGAGGCAAGTGCACCGAGCAGCGCCGTGATGCCGGTACGGTTCTCGGTCGAGTCGTAGGTATAGACCAGGTCGTCCCCGCCGGCGGCCAGCTCCAGGCCATAGTTCGCGAGCGCCGGCGGAATTGCCGCGAGTCGCTCGTTCAAATTCAGGACGAGCTGCTTCTTGCCGAGTTCCTGCATCAGCCGGTGTTTCTCCTGCACGAGAATGATCTCGCCCTGGTTTATGACGCCGACCCGGTCTGCCATTTCCTCCGCTTCGTCGATGTAGTGCGTGGTCAGGATCACGGTTACGCCGGACTCCCGCAGCGAGGACACGACCTGCCACATGTCTTTGCGCAGCTCGACGTCGACACCGGCGGTCGGCTCGTCCAGGAACAGGAGCAGGGGCTCGTGGGCGAGCGCCTTTGCGATCAGCACCCGGCGTTTCATTCCGCCCGACAGCGCGATGATCTTCGAGTCTTTCTTGTCCCAGAGGGACAGGGAGCGCAACACGCGTTCGATGTGCGCGGGGTCCGCTCGCTTGCCGTAGAGACCCCGGCTATAGCTCGCGGTCTTCCAGACGGTGGCGAAGGGCTCGACCGGAAGTTCCTGCGGCACGAGACCTACGAGCGCACGTGCCGCCCGGAACTCCCGGACGATGTCGTGGCCGTTCACGTACGCCGTGCCGCCCGTCGGGTTGACGATGCCGCAGATGATGTTGATGAGGGTCGTCTTGCCCGCCCCGTTCGGCCCGAGCAACGCAAAGATTTCGCCCCGCTCGATCTCGAGGTCGACATCCCTGAGTGCGACCAGGCCGCCGGCGTAAGTCTTGTTGAGCTTGTTTACGGAGAGGATGGACGGCATGACGCGCAATGGTACTGAGTGGGGCCGGGCACGGCTACAGGCGTATCAGGCGAGTCGGCCCGCAGCCTTCATTCCGCCGCGACCGGCTTCAGGCCAATCTGGCTGAGATCGAGTTTTTGCGACGATTCGACATCCACCCGGTTACGCCCGCTGCGTTTGGACCGGTACAGTGCACGATCCGCTCGCACGACGATGTCGGTGAGGCAGGTATCGCGTTCGGAAATCGCCGAAACGCCGAAACTCGCCGTCATCGTGAGCGGCGCGCCGTCCACCTGCAGGGAACTGATCGCGATCCGATCGCACAAACCCTTGGCGAGGGTCACGGCATCGGCGAGCACCGTGCCCGGGAGTACGAGAGCAAACTCCTCGCCACCCATCCTGGCGACGATGTCCTCCGCGCGCCGGCGCTCCTGCAGCATGGCCGAGAAATGCTGCAGGGCAAGATCGCCCACCGCGTGGCCGAACTCGTCGTTGATGTCCTTAAAACGATCGATGTCTGTCATGATCACGGACAGGGGAATAGCCGAGCGGCGCGCGCTCGAGAATGCCCGGGCCCCCTGCTCTCCGAACCCGCGCCGGTTCAGGAGTCCGGTCAGCTGATCCATGACAGCGATCTTTTTCATTTGCTCGGACATGTCGGAGGCAAGCATGAAGATCGTGAACATGGCCACACCGATGTAGCCGGCCGGTAAGGTCATGAAATTGAACTCGAAGTAGATCAGCCGGTAGTCGGGATCGCCGGCGCTGCCCTGCAGGAGCGCGAGCCCGGCGGCGACGATCTGCACGACACCGAAGATCAGCATGGCCGCCGCAACGGCCTTTTCGGCTGGCTGGGATACGGCACGGTGCGTGAGGACGATGTAGCTCGACGCGAACAGTGTCAGCGCGGCGGCGACCGGTACGACCGCCGTCGAAAGGCCGACGTGCGGGTTTACGAGCGTCGTCCAGAGGATGATGGCGTAGGCGACCGCGGTGTACGGCCACAGGTTCCTCGGCATGAACGCTGCGTTCGTGCGCTCGATGTGGCCGCGCAGTCCGACGGTGATGAGGCCCAATGAAAGCGCATTCACGACCAGCCAGTAGAGTTCGAAGCTCGGGAACAGCGGCCGCGACAGGGTGCAAAGCCACTGGCACATGGCGAAGAAAAAGGCGATCGACCAGCTCAGCACATGCGCTTCACGCACGAGGTTTTTCCACGCGATAAAAAAAATGATCGAGATCATGCCGCTCGTCAGCACGAGGACGATCAGGATGTAGAAAATCGGCGGATTCACGCGCGTCAAGGCCGGCGACAAAGCGGGATGGGATTATGCCGACAAGCGAGAGCGCGGTCACGGATAAACGCGATGGCGTCAGGTACGCGTCCGCCGAAGTGAAACGGCCTTGATCTGCGCGATCACCGTGTCACCCGGTTTCAGACCAAGATCGCGGGCAGAACGGCGGGTGATCCTGGCGAGCAGGACGTCACCCGAGGCGTCGAGGCGAACGAGGATCGAATGCGTGGATTCATCGCGGAGTTCGACGACCGTTGCCGCTATGCGATTCAGGATCGAGGACGCGGCGGACGCATCGCGGGCGAGACTGACGTCACCTGCCCGCACACGCAGGCGGATGCGTTCGCCGGCCAGGGCGCGACCCGGCACCCTGAGGATACCGGCGCCCGTCTCCAGTGTACTGAGGTCGTCGCGTTCGTCCCAATCGAGCACCCGCGCGTCGAGCAGCACGCTCGCCTGTTCCCCGTCGAGCAGCGGCAGCGACGCTTGAGCGAGCAACGTCTGCAAATCCCCAGCACCGGCAACGCGTCCGCCCTCGAGAAGCACGAGCTGGTCGCAAAGCTCGCAAAGCTCGTCGAAACTGTGCGTAACGTAGAGAATGGGAATGCCGCATTCGGCGTGCAGCTGCCGGACGAACGGCAGCACCTCCTGCTTTCGCGCAGCATCGAGCGACGCGACCGGTTCATCCATCAGCATCACCCGTGGCGCGCGCAACAGCGCACGGCCAATGGCGACGCGCTGGGCCTC
>JBGTLY010000301.1:0-2121 GCA_041743865.1 Woeseiaceae bacterium | reverse complement strand
AGCCGCCCGCACCGAGGCGCCGGTAGGCTAACAGGAGCGCGGCGCCCAGCACGACGGCGAGCGCATACAGCCACTCCGGCCGCAGGAAGTGGAAATCAGCGGGCATGGGCCTCAGTCCTCGCGGCACGTCGTATACGAAGGTTCCGCAAGAGACTCACCAGTGTCATCAGCGCCGCGAGCGCAAAGCCGCCCGCGAGCGGCACGTGATAAAGCGATTTAACGGGCTTGAAGCCCGCTTCCGGTTCCTCGACCGGTTCCAGTTCGTCCACCAGGCGATAGATTTCCTGCAGGCCGGCCGTGTCCACCGCCCGGAAGTATCGGCCGCCGGTAAGTTCGGCAATTTGCGTGAGCGTCGCCTCGTCGAGGTCCGCAGACGGGTTGATCTGGCGGCGACCGCCGAGCAGCGACGATACCTCGAGCTGTTCCGCACCAATGCCGATCGTGTACACCTTGAGACCGATCTGCGCGGCGAGTTCTGCCGCCTTCAGGGGCTCGACTTCGCCCGCGGTATTCGCCCCGTCGGTCAGCAGCACCAACACTTGCTCGCCGGCGTCCTGTTGCTGGTCGTGAATGCGTTTCACGGCCAGCGTGATTGCGTCGCCGATCGCGGTCTTCTCACCGGCGAGCCCAATGAACGCCTCGAGGAGCAGGGTCTTGACCGTTTCGCGGTCGAGCGTCAACGGCACCTGCAGGTACGCGCGCTCGCCGAACAGGATCAGGCCGATGCGATCGCCCTCGCGGCGGGAAATGAAATCGCTCGCCACGGCCTTGGTCGCGGTGAGCCGATCGACGCGGGTAGTTCCAAGCACGAAATCCTTCTGGTCCATGCTCCCGGAAAGGTCAACCGCGAGCATCAGGTTGCGTCCGGACACCGGCACATCGAGCTCGTCACCGATGAACTCCGGCCGCGCCGCCGCAATCACGAGCAGTATCCACGCGACGGCAGCGAGCCACGCGCGCCAGTTCAGGAGCTGTTCCGACGCTGCGCGCCCGGACAGCATCCCGAAGCGAACGAAGCCCGGCACGCGCAAACCGGCTTCCTGCAGGCTCGCGGCTTCCGGCAACAACCGCCGGAGGAGCAAGGGCAGCGGCAAAACCAGCAGGACCCATGGCCAGGCGAGCGAGTACATCAGGCATGCTCCGGCAGCGGCGTCGCGATTCGCAGGCGGACGGCGTCCACCAGTGCCGCGACGTCGGAACGCGGTATGTCGGTCCCGGGATCCCGGTACGGCCACTCGACCAGGGGGCGGCCATTGCCGGCCGCGAACGCGGGGCGCTCGAGCCCCCGGTCGAGCCATGCCAGCCAGTCTTCGCCGGTCAGTCCCGCCACGTCGGCACGGGGCGCGTAGGCGAGCATCGTTCGCCGCAACAGTTCGGACAGTTCACTGCCGAGCCGCACCGCATTGCCGTGGCGTCCATAGTCGGCGACCCGCCTTTCGAGTATGCGCAGTGCCTGCCGGCGGGCCGCATTACGGGACCAGGCTTTGAGCCAGGCAGCGACAAGCACGGCGGCGGCGGCGAGGGCAAGCGCAATGAGCAGCCACCAGCCGGGCGCAAGCGGCCACCAGCTCACCGGGTCCGGCAGGTGCAGGTCACGCAATGGCAAGTCGGCTGGATTCATCGTTGGCGGTTCGGTTCAGGACGCTGTGCGGTCGCTCTGTTTAGTGCGTGCGGCGCCCGAGCGCCGTTTGCAGGGTCGCTACCGGGTCGTCCTCGGTGGACATGGCGAGGTGATGGATGCCGTAGCGCTGGCAAAACACCTCGAATTCGTGCCGCCGTGCTTCGAAAGCCTCGTGATAGTCGCGGCGGGCCGCGGGTGCATGTGTGTCGATGGCGAGTTCCTCGTCGGCGCCGGCGACCAGCCGGTAACGGCCGGGCGGCGGCAATTCGCGCTCGAACGGATCGCTCAGCGAAATGGCGAGGACCTCGTTGTGTCTTGCGACCGCCGACAGATAAGACAACGCCGTGCGGGTGAGCCCCGTGAAGTCGCTCAGGAGGACCACCAGGCTCCCGGGCCGCGTGACGCGCCGGAGCGCGGACAGCGCCATGGCCAGCGCGTCCTCCCCGCCATCGTTCGCGGCCCGCGCGCGCTGCTGCCAGTCGGGGTGTCCGGCCAGCGCA
>JBGTLY010000300.1:0-15190 GCA_041743865.1 Woeseiaceae bacterium | reverse complement strand
CACGTCCACGGTGCTCTGCTCGTTCACGGTGACGCGGTAAGGCCCGCCAGGCAGCAGCCGGGCCGCGAGGAACAGGCCGTCGCTGCCGGTGTTGTACGCCCGGGTCGTGCCGCTGCGCAGGTCTTCGACGACCACCGATGCGCTCGCCACCGGGTTGCCGTTCGGATCCAGCACTTTGCCGCGAATGGAGGAGGTGGTTTCCTGTGCGTTTCCCGCAACAGGCAGCACCAGCATCAGGCCAGCCGCGACCAGGGCGAGACCCGGGCCTGCAAACCTGCGGAACCGGGATGCGTGGGTTCGAGAGATTTGATTCATTGTGATCCCCGAGGGTTGGGAGGGGCGAAAGAATAGGCCATCAATATGACATATTCATTTCGACCAAAGGGTCTTACCAAGCGGAAACTATGAGGTTTGCAGCGCTCTTGCCCTGCTGTGTGATCGCTCTCGCGGCAATCTAACGCAGCGCAAATCCCTGTGCAATAAAGGGTTTGAGCAGCGGGAGTGCACTGCGGCGGGCGGGCTGCCCGATCGACGGGACCCAACCAGAATGCTGTTTACGAATTTGTTACAAACTATTGTTTTTGTTTTAGATCGAGCAGCAGTAACAGCGGCCAGTGATCCGAAACGCCGGTCGCGGTCGCGGGTTCGAAGGCTGCCGGTGTATTCGCTGTCGTTCGCTGGGCCGGCACCGCATTGGCGACCCGTACCGATTCCGCGCGAAGAACGGCTGTTGCGTCCTTGCGACGTCCTGGTGCGAACAGGATCATGTCGAGGAACGACCAGTTGTCGTCGAGCGCGTAATAATAGGTTCCGCGGCAGTCACCGCGGCACTCCGTTTCATGGACGATCGCCCAGTGCGGGCGAACGTAGCGCTCGAGTATGCCGGTGTCCCGGTCCTCGGTACGCGTCGTGTTGAAGTCGCCCGCCGCGAACGCCGGGCGGTCGGCGGGCAGGGCAGCACGCAGGGCATTCAGCCGTGCATAGGCTTGCTCACGCATCGCCGTGGGATGAAACGGCGCCGGGAAGTGCACGGCGAATCCTGTCAGCAGGCTGCCGTCCGGCTGTTGGAACGTAGCCTCGAGTACACCCCGGGTATCGCCCTCGCGGTCAGGGTGACCCGGAAATGTGAGCGGGTG
Source organism: Woeseiaceae bacterium (assembly GCA_041743865.1). Lineage (GTDB taxonomy): Bacteria > Pseudomonadota > Gammaproteobacteria > Steroidobacterales > Woeseiaceae > UBA1847. Next base: position 14,054 of record JBGTLY010000300.1, on the reverse strand, counting down.
CAGCACGGGCTCCGCCGCGAGCGGCAGCTTCGAGAGAAAGCCGACATCGATGCCGCGCAGGTCACTGCCTTCGACCAGGATGGCGGGCCCGTAGCCCAGGTCCGCGAGGTACCCTGTCCGCAGACGGTCGAGCAGTGCGGCGTGCTCGACTTCCTGGAAAACGATGATAGCCGGCCCGCCGTCGACCTGCCGGATCGTATCGGCGAGGGCGCGAAGCTTGTGCGCGAGCAGTGCCTCGTCCCAGTCGAGTTCGAGGCATTCGGCGCGCCAGCTTTCGACCTCGATCGCCTGGCACGCATCCCGGTGCGCCGTCGATTGTTTTTGCTCGAGCGGGAGGTAGGCCTTGTCGTCCTTGCCGGGATCGTCGACCGTGTCGAACAGGTTCTGAACGTTGAAGGTCATGATCGACAGGCCCGCATCCGGCAGCGAGTCCCTTGTCGCGCACGCGGCAAGCAGAACAACTACGAGCGACGCCATCACGATCGGCGCGGGCAGGTGAGGAATGCGTCTCATGGTGCGGATTCCTGGGCGTCGAGAGACAGATCGATACGCATCAACGGCGCGAAGGGCTGTTCCACGGTGAGGTACAGGCTCTTACTGCTGCTGCCTGCGGCGAGGGCCTCGGCGTTCCTGAGCCCGCGCAGTGCAAAGCGCAAGGGGGCATCGGCGAGCGCGGATGCCGTCCCGGCGTCGCCGCGCTCGAAGTAGTACACGGCGCCGTAGGTCAGCAAGACAACAAAGCGTCCGTCTGGCGCGATATCCATGCCCGTCGGCTGCCAGTGCCAGTCGTTGGACATCGGCGCGAATTCCATCTCACTGCGCGCCGGCTGTGGCAAGGTCTTCAAGTCAGTCACGCGTTCCGCGACCAGCGTTTCCTTGCCTGCCGGGCCAAGGCCTGCCGGGCCAAGCGGCAAGCGGTAGAGGACCGGCGGCAGGTCGCGCTTCGACACGATATAGACCTGGCGCTCTGCGGCGTCGACCGCGACCGCCTCGGCATCGCGCGGGCCGTCCGGGTAGCGGAAATCGATACGCCAGGCCGGGTCGGCCGTTACGTTCGCCTCGCGTTCGAGATCGGGTTCCGCGACGGCGTAGAGTGTCACGAACTCGCGCCGGGCCTCGTTGTCCCCGATGTCGGCGACCAGGAGATAGGGCTCCCCGTCCAGCAAAAAACTCGCCATATCTTCCCAGTCCCGGTTATCGGCGTGGTCCAGCTCGAGCTGCCCGCGGTAGCGGCCTGTCGTGGCAATGGCATGGAGCCGCGCCTTGTCCCCCGAGTCGTTGTGCACCCAGAGCAGGTCCGCATGGCGGTGGGAACGCGCCATCCCGCTGATCTCGGCCAGGTCTTGGTTGTCGATGTGACCTGCGACCGACAGCTCGGCCCCGATGCCGGCGCGGCCGGCGGCGGGCTCCGCCGGCGGCGTATCGCAGGCAGCGCAAAGCACGACAAAAAAGAAACCCGGCACGAGGCCGGGTCTCCCTGTGTTTCGATGCGGGCGCGCCACTCAGTCGCCGAACTCGTAGCCGACCTCGAGGCCCCATACCGTGGGCTCGTTGACGAAGCCCGTGTTGTTGCTGAAATCGACGAAGCCGATCACGTTATCTTCGTCCGTGATGTTGCGGCCGAACGCAGCGACCTCCCAGCCGCTGTCGATGTTCCTGTAGCCGACGCGCAGGCCGCCCTCGAACTGGCCGTCCGTCTGGAATTCAACGGCTTCGTAAAGCGGCATATTGATCTCGCCGGTCCAGGCCCAGTCGGTCAGTGCGTAGAACTCGCCGGCGGTGCCGACGGGCAGCGTGTACTGGAGCGTCAGGCTGTAGGTGGTCTCCGGCGCGCGCGGGAACGGATTGCCGTTCAAGAGCACGCGTGCGGCGTTCGTGGGGTCCACCGGATCGAGTGGCGTGCACAGGCCGGAACCGCAGGGCACGGTTGCAAGCGTCGAATCCTTGATCTCCGTGTCGTTCCAGCTTGCGCCGGCGGTGACCAGCAGGTTTTCCGTCAGCAACCATTCCGCATCCAGCTCGAAGCCGGTCGCTTCGCCCGTGTCTGCGTTGATGACCTGGTTAGTATTGGATGCTCCGCCGATCACGGACAGTTGCATATCGTCGATCTCGTACCAGAACACGGCCGCGTTCAGGCGCATGCGGCCGCCGAGCAGGTCCGCCTTGTAGCCGGCTTCCACCGATTCGATCGTTTCCGGGCTGGCCACGGTCGGGGTCTCGAGGAAGGCGACGTCGCGTCCCTGGATCGTCTGGGCGCGGAAGCCGGTGGCGACGCGCGCGAACAGGCTGCTTTCGTCCGTTAGCGCGAAGTTGGCAGCAAGCTCCCAGCTCGTCTGGTCGTCGGTGACGTTGATCGGGCCGGCAATCGTGGTCGGGATGCCGAGGTCGAGCCACAGCTGGCCGAACTGCAGTACCCGGAAATCCTTCTCGTCATCGGTGTAGCGGACGCCGCCGGTCAGGGTCAGGCGGTCCGTCAGGTCGTAGGATCCCTGGCCGAAGACCGCCCAGGTCGTGTTTTCCTGCTGGATGACGGTGTCCTGGACGCTGGTGAAACCGAAAGACGCGAACGAGTCCGTGGTCACTTTCAGGTCCGAATCGAAGTAGAACGCGCCGACCTGCCAGTCGAAGCGTCCATCGGTGTCGCTCGCGAGGCGGAATTCCTGCGTGAACTGGTCCGTATCGGCACCGTCCTGGGTGACCGACGGCGTGAAGATCGGGCCGGGCCAGGTGCGCGCGGGCAGGCAGGGAAACGGGCAGAGCACGAGCACGTCCGCGAAATCGATACCGGGCGGCGGGGTTGGGGTCGACAGGATGTTGACGACGCCGCCATCGATGTCACCTCGGCTGAAACCCTCTGCGCTCTGGAAGGAGGTGATCGACGTTACCGTCGCGCGATCGAAATCCCACTGCAGGTTGAGCGTCGTGCCCTGCGAATCGTAGGCCTGCGGGTTGCCGTCGCCGCCGTCGTAGTACACCGTTTCCCGGTCGTAGTTCTGGTTCAAGTCATTCGAGCCGGTGGTGAAGACGTTTGCGCGGAAGATAGATGAGGTTCCATCGAGGTTCCGCAGCTGATAGGACAGGAGTGCGCTGAAGCGGTCACTCGGCGTCCAAAGGAGCTGTGCGCGCGCCGCAGACTCGGAGTAATCGCCGATATCCTTCTGGCCGGTGTGGCCGTTCGTTATCCAGTCGTCGCGCTCGCGCTTGATGCCCGAAACGCGGACGGCGAGCGTATCCTCGATCAGGCTGCCGCCCACCGCTCCTTCGAGGTTTATCGTGTCGAAGGTCGCCCAGGACGCCTTGACGTAGCCGGACGGGTCGTGGGATGGACGCACCGTGTTGAATTTAACGATGCCCGCCGTCGTATTGCGCCCGAAGAGCGTGCCCTGCGGACCGCGAATGACCTCGACGTTCTGCATGTCGAACAGCGGGAAGCTCTTCAACACGACGTTTTCCATGACGACCTCGTCCATGATGATCGAGACCGGCTGTGAGGCCGCGAGGTCGAAGTCGATGTTGCCGAGGCCGCGCAGGTAGAAACGCGGTGCCGCGCGGCCGTTGGACGATTCGGCGTACAGTCCCGGCACGCGCGCGGAGAGGGCAAGGATATCCTCGCTGCCGGAGAACAGGACCTCGAGGCGATCACCCGAGAGCGTAGCGACCGATATCGGGACGTCCTGCAGCGATTCCTCGCGCTTTTGCGCGGTTACGGTAATTTCTTCGAGGACACCCCCGATCTGCGCGATCGCGGGGCCCGCCGGCACCACGAGCGCCGCGGCCGCAAGCATCGGCAACATCGTGGCACGCCGCCATAGGCCGCGGATTGTTGGTTTTCTGCCACGCATAGAGAAACTCCTGGGAAAGGGTCTGGGATAGGGACGGCGCGCAGTATACCCCCGGGATTCGACGACCGCTATTCCAAAGACCGGTAGCAGCCCGGCGTGAAGCGGGGTACGCAGACGCAGAAAAACAACAGCTCGCCGGTGCCTGTATTGGCAATCTTCTGTGCGCATCCCGGCGGAATGTGCACGGTATCACCGGGCCCGACGGGAAACGGCCCGGACTCGCCGAGAAACATCAGGCCCGTGCCGGACAGGACGAGGTACCACTCGTCGACCGTCACGGCATGCAGGGCCGTCGTGACTCCCGCTTCGACGCGTGCGCGCGCGAGCGATACGGACGGCAGGGACGCGCGGTTCAGGTATTCGATGATAAAGCAGCGCTCGCTCGTTGCGAATTCCTGCCCGGGTTCCATTGCGGTGCTCACTCCGTGACCTTAACGCGCCGACGAGGTATTGTCGCTGGCAAAACGACGACGGACAGCATGGCCACGAAGCACATGAATGCCGCAGCCGGCGATTTCGCCGAGACGGTGCTGATGCCGGGGGATCCCCTGCGGGCGCAATACATTGCAGAGCACTGGTTCGAGTCGCCCCGGCGTGTCACGGATGTTCGCAACATGTGGGGCTTCACCGGGACCTGGCAGGGGCACCCGATATCCGTCATGGCACACGGGATGGGGATTCCGTCAGTGTCGATCTATGTCACCGAGCTCATCGAAGCCTACGGCGTCCGGCGCGTTATCCGCGTCGGCAGCTGCGGCACCTCGCACCCGAAGGTGCAATTGCGCGATCTCGTCATAGCGCAGGGCGCCTCGACGGATTCCGGCGTCAACCGCATGCGTTTTGGCGGCCACGACCTGGCCGCGCTCGCGAGTTTCGACCTGTTGCAGAAAGCGGTGCAGGCCGCGGCAGCCGAAGGCGTTCGATACCATGTGGGCAATATTTTTTCTGCGGATCTCTTCTATACGCCGGATGTCGCCATGTTCGAGACGCTTGCGCGCTACAATGTCTACGGCGTCGAAATGGAAGCCGCAGGCATCTACCCGATAGCGGCGGAGCTCGGCGCGGAGGCGCTCGCCATCTGCACGGTCAGTGACGACATTCCGGGCGGCAAGGCGCTGTCGTCGGACGAGCGCGCAACGACGTTCGACGAGATGATCAACGTAGCTCTCGCCACCGCCATCGCCTGATGGCGCAGGCCGTCCCGGGAACAATGAGTCTCGCAGCAATCGACAATCCGTTCGTCTTCCCCGATCTGTCCCGGGTGCCGCCGGTCGACGAGGTCGGCATCAACGAGCGCGTCGCGCGTTTCCAGACCCGGTCCATCAAGTCGGCGTCGAAGATCGCCGGTCTGAAGCTCGCGCTCAGCATGATCGACCTGACAACGCTCGAGGGCCAGGACACCCCGGGCAAAGTCCGGCAGCTGTGCCAGAAGGCCATCCACCTCCACGACGCATACCCCGGGCTTCCGCATGTCGCGGCCGTGTGCGTGTATCCCACGATGGTGTCGGTGGCGAAGCAGGCGCTCGAGGGTCACGACATCCGGGTCGCGTCGGTGGCGACCGCCTTCCCGAGCGGCATGTCCTCGCGCGAGGTGAAGCTCGAGGATACGCGCCTCGCCGTCGCGGCCGGCGCCGACGAAATCGACATGGTGATCTCGCGGGGCGCGTTTCTCGCGGGCCAGGATCGATACGTGTTCGACGAGATCGTTGCCGTCAGGGAGGCCGCCGGAAATGCGCACCTCAAGGTCATCCTCGAGACCGGCGAGCTTGGCACGCTGGATCGCGTCAGGCGCGCAAGCGTGCTCGCCATGCACGCCGGCGCGGATTTCATCAAGACCTCGACCGGCAAGATCCAGCCGGCCGCGACGATGCCGGTCACCCTCGTCATGCTGCAGGCAATCCGCGACTACTATCGCGCCACCGGACGGATGGTCGGCGTGAAGCCCGCCGGCGGCATTTCGACGGCCAAGCTGGCGCTCCACTACCTGGTCATGCTGAATGAAACCCTCGGCAGCGCGTGGATGACGCCCGAGTGGTTCCGCTTCGGTGCCAGTTCGCTCGCGAACGACGTGCTCATGCAGCTCGTCAAGCAAGACACCGGCCGCTACCAGTCGGCGGATTATTTTTCGAAGGATTAGCGCAGGACCAGCGGAAGGAACGCCATGGCGACGCCCGATAACAGACTTGCATTCGACAGCGGCTGGAAATATGACCCGGCACCCGAAAGCATCGACCATATTTCGATCGAGAAGCGCTACGGCCTCTTCATCGGCGGCGAGTTTGTCGCGCCCGAAAAAGGACGGTATTTCGACTCGGTGAACCCGGCCACCGAGGAAAAGCTCGCACGCGTCGCCGAAGCGGACGCCGCCGACGTCGACCGTGCCGTAAAGTCGGCGCGTGCGGCCTACAGCGGCACCTGGTCCCGGCTGCGGCCCCGCGAGCGTGGAAAGTACATCTACCGCATCGCGCGCATGTTGCAGGAGCGCGCGCGTGAATTTGCCGCGATCGAATCCCTGGACGGTGGCAAGCCCATCCGGGAATCGCGGGATGTCGACATTCCGCTCGCCGCCGCGCACTTTTTCTATTACGCCGGCTGGGCGGACAAGCTCGAGTACGCGTTCCCCGGCCGTCGCGTGAAGTCGCTCGGCGTCGCAGGGCAGATCATTCCCTGGAATTTCCCGCTGCTCATGGCCGCCTGGAAAATTGCGCCGGCCCTCGCCTGCGGCAATACGGTAGTCCTGAAGCCGGCCGAGACGACGCCGCTCACGGCCCTCAAGCTCGCTGAGCTCATCGCCGATGCGGACCTGCCGCCGGGCGTCGTGAATATCCTGACGGGGGCCGGTGAAACCGGCGCCCGGATCGTCGGGCATCCGGGCATCGACAAGATCGCGTTTACCGGGTCGACACAGGTGGGCCGGTCCATCATGCGCACGCTCGCCGGCTCGCGCAAAAAGTACACCCTCGAACTCGGCGGCAAGGCCGCGAACGTCATTTTCGCCGACGCCGCCATCGACCAGGCCGTCGAGGGCATCGTGAACGGCATCTTCTTCAACCAAGGCCACGTTTGCTGTGCGGGTTCGCGCCTGCTGGTCCAGGAGTCGGTGGCGGACGAAGTCATCGACAAGCTCAAGGACCGGATGCGGACACTGATCGTGGGCGACCCGATGGACAAGAACACGGATATCGGTGCGATCAATTCGCCGATGCAGCTCGAAAAAATCCGCTCCTACCTCGACGTCGGGCAGGCAGAGGGCGGGACGATGTACCAGCCCGAATGCCCCTTGCCCGCAAAAGGGTACTGGTGCCCGCCGACGATCTTCACCGGCGTCGCCCAGTCGAATCGCGTCGTCAAGGAGGAGATCTTCGGGCCGGTGCTCGCGATCCAGACGTTCCGGACTTTCGACGAAGCCCTGTCGAAAGCAAACAACACCGCGTACGGGCTGTCTGGCGGGGTGTGGACGGACAAGGGCGCGAAAATCTTCCGGATGACAGCGGCCGTCCGCGCCGGCGTCATCTGGGCGAACACCTTCAACAAGTTCGATCCCACCTCGCCGTTCGGCGGCTACAAGGAATCCGGTATCGGCCGCGAAGGCGGCCTGCACGGCCTCGATGCCTACGTGCAACTGGAGGCTCACTGATGGCTGCCGATGAACGAATTGCGGTCGCGAAGACCTACAAAATCTACATCGATGGCAAGTTCCCTCGCACGGAATCGGGGCGCTATTTCGCCCTGGAGGACAAGCGCGGCAAGACCGTCGCGAATGTGTGCCGCTCGAGCCGCAAGGACTTCCGCAATGCCGTCGTCGCGGCGCGCAAGGCACAGCCGGCCTGGGCAGCGGCCAGCGCCTACCTTCGGGGCCAGGTCCTCTACCGCATCGCCGAGATGCTCGAAGGCCGCCGTGAGCAGTTCGCCTCCGAGCTCACCCTCCAGGGGAGCACGGCGAAGCAGGCGTCGCGCGAGGTCGATACCTCGATCGACCGGCTGATTTACTACGCCGGGTGGGCCGATAAATACCAGCAGCTGTTCAGCGCGGTGAACCCCGTCGCCTCGGCACATTTCAATTTCTCCGTGCTGGAGCCGACCGGCGTCGTCGCCATCATCGCGCCCGACGACAGCGGGCTGATCGGCCTCGTGTCGACTCTCGCACCGGCTATCGTCGGCGGTAATTCGAGCGTCGTGCTTGCCTCCGAGGCCAGGCCGCTGTCGTCCGTCAGTTTTGCGGAGGTGCTGCACGCATCGGACGTGCCGGCCGGCGTGGTCAACATTCTGACGGGCTTCCGCTCCGAACTGAGCGACCAGTTTGCCTCGCATATGGATGTCAACGCACTGGTCCATGCCGAAACCGCGCGCAAATCGTTGGTGGCGATCGAGGAGGCCGCGGCGGAGAACATCAAGCGGGTCGTCGGCCGGCCGAGCAGGGACTGGCTCAAGACAGACAACGAGAATCCATACCTCATCCGCGATACTCAGGAGGTAAAGACCACCTGGCATCCGATTGGCACCTAGCGGCCCCCCGGGCCGCCGGCGACAGGCCTCAGCGATTCTCGAGTAAACCGGCCGGGAGGCGTGCACCGACCTGCTGGATCACCCGGGTGGCACAGCGCGTCGCGAGCTTCGCGCAGTCCGCAAGTGTCCAGTCGCGGGCCCACCCGTAGAGAAAGCCGGCGGAATACGCATCGCCCGCGCCCGTCGTGTCGACGACTTTCGTAACGGGCGTCGCCGCCTGGACGACGCGCTCCTCGCCGCGCACGATTACAGAGCCTTGTTCCGATCGCGTCATGACGAATGTCGGTTTATACGTTCCGACCTGCGCCGCCGCGTCGTCGAATCGACTGGCCCCCAGCAGGGCGGTAATTTCGTTCTCGTCCGCGATGACGATGTCGACACCGCTCAGAATGGCGCTCTTGAAATGCTCACGATGCCGCTCTACGCAAAACCTGTCGGACAGCGACAGCGCTACCGTGGCCCCCACGTCCGCCGCAATCTCCATTGCCCGGGCGGCAAGCGCGGGCCCTTCCGCGATGTCCCACACATAACCCTCGAGCAACAGGATACGTGGACGGCCTACCGTGGCGGGCGTCACATCGGCCACTCCGAGCTCGGTACAGGAGCCCAGATACGTGTTCATCGTTCGCTGTCCGTCGGGAGTAATGAGAATGTAACTGCGCGCGGTAGGTTTTCCGTCGGCTGCCGGATCCAGCCGGATGTCGACGCCCAGCGAGCGCATGTCGTGATTGAAGATTTCGCCGAGCTGGTCCGCGTGGACGTGCCCGATATAGGCCGCATCGGCGCCCAGCGTGGCGAAGCCCGCAACGGTGTTCGCGACCGAGCCCCCCGACATCTCCGTTGCCGGTCCCATACGCCCGTAAATCATGCGGGCGCGATCCTCGTCGATCAGGTTCATGGTGCCGACCGTCGCGCCGATGTCGGCGATGAAGCGGGGCTCGACGTGCGCCAGAACATCGACGACGGCGTTGCTGATCCCGAGTAGCTGCGTATCTGCTGGCATTCCTGCTCCTGCTTTGCCTCGGCCGAGGCTTCGAAAACGCGAACAGACTACACGGCGGGAACGGGTCGCGGCCAGCGGCCGCTCCAGCGGGGCGGGCAGGTTGCGACGCTTTACGATACTCTCCCGGGATTCGAAAGCGTGGGTCGGGAGAGGGGAGTTCCTGTGCGGAAATCGGGCAGCCTTCTGATACCGTTGACTATCTTTACCGCCTGGTACGGTGCCTGGCTGCTCATGGTCGCGCTGCTGCTCGACCGGTTTCCGGCGCTCCCGCCGTATTTCCCGATCGGCGGCATTGCCGAACTCGCCCAATCCGACGTGAACAGCTTCGAACCCGTGTACTCGAACATCGAGCGCACGGTGTTGTCGCCGCGGGGTCCCATACAGCTGCTGATCGCCAGTATCGGCGCAGTCGTTCTGACCGTGCCCGTGTCCTGGGTATACTTCACGACCAGCCGCCAGTCGCGCCTCGACCAGTCGTTCCTGCAGACGATCATGATTCTGCCGATCGTCGTGACCGGCATTTCGATGATCGTACTGAACAGTATCGCGCTCGCGTTCAGCCTGGCCGGCATCGTGGCGGCGGTACGGTTTCGCTTCACCCTGGACCAGCCGTCGGATGCGATGTACATATTCGTGGCCATCGGCATCGGGCTCGGCGCGGGCATCGGCGCGCTCGGCGTTGCCATGGTAATTTCCGCTGCATTTTGTTACGCCACTCTCATCATCTGGAAACTGGAATACGGAAAGACGCTCGCGGGCCCATTCCTGACCATGCTCACCCGGCGAGATCACGGCGACGATGAATATTGATGTCACTTCCAGGAACTCACGAGGGAACCGGAGTGGACGCCCCAGGCAATAGGCGACGGCGCAGCCTGCTGATTGTGCACGGCAGGGATTTCAAACCGGGCGCCTCAACCCTGCTCGAACTGACGCTCGATGCATTGCACAGCGGTCTTCGACGCGACCTGCCGGAGCACGAGAAGATCGTCGAGGACATCAACGTCGATCTCGCCTGGTACGGCGACCTGAATGCGGAAATCCTCCGGCGTCAGGGGCGGCGCTACGACGAGCGGCTCGATGTCGGTGACCGGCAGAACGCACTGGCGGCACTGAAGCAGATCCCGATCCGCAAGCGCTTCGGTATTCGCCATTACGATCGCCTGCCGGGCAAATCGGCGCTGGGCGAATTCGTTGCCGATGCGACATTACCCGTGCTCGGACGGGTGGGGCTGTGGCACTGGGTCTGCCGCCGGCATGCGCCGGACTTCGCGGAATACCTCCTCGGCGATACGGACTATGCCGCTGCTGTGCGGGAGCGTGTACGGCACCGGCTCTCATCGCTGCTCGAACGCGGGGACAGTGTCGCCTTGCTGACGCACGGTACCGGCGCCGTCGTCGCCTGGGACGTGCTTTGGGAACTGTCAGCCGGGAACCCGGAAGCGAAGGTAGACCTGTGGGTAACTCTCGGGTCGCCGCTCGGCGATGCCCAGGTACAGAAGCACCTGCTGGGGGCCGATGCAGGCTCTGTCGCCCGGTTCCCGGCAAATGTGATTTCCTGGTGCAACGTGGCCGCGGAGGATGACTACACGTGCCACGACAAGACTCTGGCGGACGACTACCGCCGCATGATGGACGAACGGCTGATCAGCGTGATCAGCGACTACCGCATCTACAACCTGGCGGTCCGATTCGGCCGCTCCAATCCGCACAGTTCGGTCGGCTACTTCATACACCCGCGCCTCACGAAGATCCTGGCCGACTGGCTCGGGCTTACGGCACGCACGTCGACGTGATCTGCTTTTCGACCCGTGCCGGGTCACTTGCGATCTCGTAGAACTTTTCCATGAACTGGGTCATGTCGCGTCGCGACCAGTTTGCGAGGGCTTCGAGGTTCGCGACGAGCGCAAAGAGCGACTCACTGTGTTCCTCCAGGACCGCAATGGAGGACGGGAGGTGATCGTTGAAGGGGCAGCGGCCGCGGTACAGGCGCGTCTGGACGTCACGAATACCGAATCTCGGATTCGGCGCCGCGTAGTCGGCATTGACCATGCCCGACATGTCGAAGTCGTAGGGCACAGGAAACAGGCCGGTCGCCCCGCTGCCGAACAGCGTAGTGTTGTGGCAGCAATCCTCGCCCCGAGGTCCGGCGACCGGTGAGTAATCCGTGTTGCCGGCAAAAAAATGGAAGACGGACGTCAGGCTGGTGTAGGCCGGGTCGAGCGACTCGGTGTCGGTCGACGGTATTGCGGCCGGCGGAAGGTCGATGCGCCGCGCCAGCCGCTCCTCGCTCTCGATGAAAAACGCGGGCGCTTCGAACGATTTACCCCTGCCTTCGGTATTCTCCCAGGTGACGTTCAAAAGCCGGACCCGGAAACTCAGGTCCGTCAGCGTGTTGAACATCCGATACACCAGATACTCGCGAAGAAGAAATTGCTCGCTGCGGCCGGAACCCGGTTTGCACTGCGCAACCAGCTTCAGTTTGTCCTGGCCGTCGAACAGCGTGTCGCGGACTTCTGACTTCCTGAAGTCCAGGCGCAAAGGGGCAAACGGGCAAACATCGCGCTGGCGCCGGTAGTTGCCACGCGTGCGCAGGTCGACCTTGACCGTAACCGTCGTCCCGTCCACGGATGCCCAGCTTGCCTCGCCCTCGAGTTCCTCCTGGTCGGGACGCTCCTTCATCAGGGTAGTGAGCGGGGCCGCGACCCGCAGTTCAAGCAGGTCGTGGGTCTGGAACAGCGGGTCGGCGTCGTCGAAACCCTGCGCAGGCAACGGCTCCGCGATTGCGCGCGTCGCCAGCAGGCCGAGGAGCAGTGAGACGACGGCGATACGGTGCATGGACAGGCGGCACTCCCTGGAGCCCGAAAGTCTAGCAAATTGCCGGAAAAGGGTCTTGTGCCTACACTGTCGGCTCCTTCGCCGGGAACAGGCCATGGTCCGACTCTGCAAGTTATTGTCGCGTTGTGTCGTTTGCACGGCATTCGCCGTTGCCTTTCAGGTACATGCCGCGCCCGGGGACGACGGGCGTGCCGATGGCGACGGCCGCATCGTCGCCTTGTCGGACGTCCACGGCGCCTACGGGCCGATGCTGAAGACGCTCGAAAACGCCGCCGTGATCGATACGGAGCAACGCTGGACCGGGGGCAGGACCCAGCTCGTCATCGTGGGCGACCTGCTGGATCGCGGTCCGGATTCACGCGAGGCCATGGACCTCCTGATTCGCCTCGAAGTCGAGGCCGCCGACGCAGGTGGCAAGGTGCATGTCCTGCTCGGGAACCACGAAGCCATGAACCTCATGGGCGACCTGCGCTATGTGTCGGCCGGTGAGTATGCGGCTTTCGCTGGCGAGGAGACGGCCGCGGAACGCGAGCGCTGGTTCGAGGCTTTCGCGGCGAAACGGCACCCGGGCCGGGAACCGGCGGACCTGCGTCCGGAATTCGACAAGGCATTCCCGGCGGGTTTCTTCGCTCATCGGCGCGCCTTCGCGGCCGACGGCGTGTACGGTGCATGGTTGCTGTCGAAGCCGGTGATAGTCGTCCTGAACCGGACGGCGTTCGTTCACGGAGGCCTGTCGCCAATGGTCGGCCGATACGGACTCGACGGTGTGAACCGGACGCTCGTCGGCGAACTCGCCGCCTACGTCCGCGAAGCGGGCGTACTCGAGGAGGCCGGCCTGCTCCTCCCCACGGACAGTGCGTGGGAACATGTGGAACTACTCGAGGGACCGGCCAATGTCCTGTCCGTGACCAGCAAGTCCGACGTTGAGGCAATCGGCCGCCTGCTGGCCGCTGCGGAATCCGAGTTACATGCGCCGGACGGCCCCCTGTGGTACCGCGGCAACGTGTTCTGCGGGGAACTCGTCGAAGAAGAACGGCTCGAGGTCGTCCTGGAGGCCATCGGTGCAGACCGAGTCGTCATCGGCCACACGCCGACACCGAATCACCAGGTGTTGCAACGGATCGACGGCCGTGTGCTCGAAGTGGATACCGGGATGCTGCACAACTATTACGGGGGCAGCGGGCATGCGTTGATCATCGAGGGCGACACGGTGCGCGTCGTCGCGGAAGCGAGCAGTGAATCCCTCTCACCGGCTGAACATCCGCGCCGGGTGGGCGCGTACCCCGAGGGCCTCGAGAGTTCGGCTGATCTCGAGCAGCTGCTATTGCGCGGCGAAACGGGACCGGTGAACGAGGTCGCCGGCCGGCAGCAGGTGACGGTGTCGGACGGCAGGCAATCGGTGCAGGCGATCTTCGAGCGGGGCAAATCGCGCGGCAATTTTCCGGCGGTCGCCGCCTACCGGCTCGACCGACTGATCGAACTCGACATGGTGCCGGTCACGGTGCTGCGCGAGCTTGCGGGCGACCAGGGATCGCTGCAATACCTGCCGCCGGGCGCGATCGATGAGGAGCAACGGATGGCCGGCGGGCAAGGCGCCGGCGCACGTTGCCCGCTGCCCGACCAGTGGCAAGCGATGTACGTGTACGACAGCCTGATCTACAACGAGGGCCGGAACCGGCAGCGCATGCTCTACAGTCCGGACAGCTGGGCGTTGCTCCTGATCGGGCATGCCGACGCGTTCGTCACGCGGAAGGGACGCCCGCGGCACCTGCAGCAGGCACCGCTGGCGGTCAATTCAGCCTGGCGCGAAGCGCTGTCGGCTCTGGACGAGGCCACACTCGCGACGGAATTGGGCGATGTCCTGG
>JBGTLY010000299.1:0-1799 GCA_041743865.1 Woeseiaceae bacterium | reverse complement strand
GTCAAGCATCACCATCGGCTTCAGCACGGACATCGACGCATCGACGGTTCATGCCGGCACGGTAACGCTCGAGCGAAGCGGCGGCGACGGAGCGTTCGACAACGGGAACGACATTGCGCTAGTGCCGGTGTCCGTCATCTTGTCGCCGGGCAACCCGCGGCTCGCAATCGCCGATTTCACCGGCGCCGATCCGGTCGAGGACAGCTACCGGCTGAGCGTCAGCGGTTCCGGGCCGAATGTTATCCTCGGCGTCGACGGCGCCGCACTCGACGGCGAGTTCGATGACGGTTTCCCGAGTGGCGACGGCAGTGAGGGTGGCGACTTCATCGCCCTGTTTGGCGTCGACGGCATCCAACCGATGCTCGAATCGATCCAGGCGAACGTGCTGTCGCCGACCTGTGCGGTGTCCGGCTGCCATACGGGTCCGGCCGGTGGCGCATTGCCCACGGGCATGGATCTCGGCTCGGCGGATGCGAGCTTTGCGAGCCTCGTCGACGTAGCGAGCATCCAGGACCCGACACGCCTTCGTGTCGTCGCCGGCGATGCGGACGCGAGTTACCTGGTCGCGAAGATCGAGGGGACGGCCGCAACAGGCGGGCGGATGCCGCTCGGCGGGGCCGCGATCGATGAGGCCGCGATCGATGTGATCCGCGCATGGATCGACGCCGGCGCAGAACGATGAAGGCGCCGCGCCCGATAGGTTTCGCACTCGTGCTGGCCTTACTGCTCCTGCCGGCTGTGCACGCCGAACCCTACCTCGCGGTGCAGAAAGGAATGAAATGCGGCACCTGCCACAGCGCGGCATCCGGCGGCGGTAAGCGCACGCCCTATGGCAATGTCTATGCGCAGACGGAGATGGCGGCGACGACGCTGGGCAAGCGCAGCCCGTGGACCGGTGACATCGGCCAATACCTCGGCATCGGCGGCGACCTGCGCTGGGGGTGGGAGCGGCAGGATGTTCCGGGACAGCCGGCAACGAGTGAAACCGAGCTCGAGGAGTTTCTCGCCTACGTCGAGATCAAGCCTTTCCCGAAATACCTGAGCTTCTACGTCGACGTGAAACTCCGGCCGGACGACCCGGTCATCCGCGAGCAATACGCACGGGTGACGATGCCGGGGGGCCAGTGGTGGCTCAGGGCGGGCGATTTTTTCCTGCCCTACGGCCTCCGCCTGCAGGACGACGAGGCCTTCATTCGCCAGGTGAGCGGCATCAACTACAACACGCCGGATACCGGCTGGGAGCTCGGCTACGAAGCCGGCCCGTGGTCCGCGCAATTTGCAGTGACGCGCGGCACGGCGGGCGGGCCGGAAGTCGATTCCGGGAAGCAGTACAGCCTGCGCGTCAGTCACGTGCGCCGGCGCTGGCGGGTCGGCGGCAGTTTCAATTTGAACGACGCGAGTGCAGGCGATCGCAGGATGCAAAACGTCTTTGCCGGCCTCAGGACCGGTCCCGTTGCCTGGCTCGCCGAAATCGATTACATCGTCGACGAGGGAACGTCCACGGGACGCCGGCAGTTGTGGGCGTCGCTCTTCGAAGCGAACTACGCCTGGCGGCAGGGGCACAACATGAAGCTCACGTTCGAATGGTTCGACCCGGATGACGAGGTCGACGAGGATGAACAGAATCGTATCAGCGTGCTGTGGGAGTACTCACCCATCCAGTTCGTCCAGGGCCGGCTTGGCTACCGGCACTACGACGGTATCCCGCAGAATGCGTCACAGAATCGCGAACAGTTTTTTGCCGAACTTCATCTCGCGTTTTGATCTGTAGGAGCGGGCCACGCCCGCGAATGCTACGC
>JBGTLY010000298.1:0-5768 GCA_041743865.1 Woeseiaceae bacterium | reverse complement strand
GGCGGCGCCGAGGCCCGCCGGCCCGGCGCCCACGATCGCGACCCGCTTGCCCGTATCGACGACCTGCGACATGTCCGGGCGCCAGCCCTGCTTGTAGGCCTCGTCGGTGATGTAAGTCTCGATGCTGCCGATTTCGACAGCACCCATCTCGTTGATCGTGCACGCGCCTTCGCACAGGCGGTCCTGCGGGCAAATGCGGCCACAGATTTCCGGCAGCGAGTTGGTCTGGTGCGAAAGCTCGGCCGCCTCGAACAATTTGCCGTCCTCGATCAGCTTCAGCCAGTTCGGAATGAAGTTGTGCACCGGGCATTTCCACTCGCAGTACGGATTGCCGCAGTCGAGGCAGCGCCCGGCCTGTTGCGCGGCATCCGCCGCGTCGTAGTGGCCGTAGATCTCGCCATAGTGGCGGACCCGCTCGTCGGCGGTCTGCTTGTCGGGGTCGCGGCGCGGGACCTCGATGAACTGCAGCGGATGCTTCGACATACTAGTGAGAGGACACTATGCGGCCCGGCGCAGGGATTCGATGAGCGAACCGAGCTCCGCCGCCTTGGGCTTCACGATCCAGAATTTCTGCAGGAACGTCCGGTAGTCGTCCTGGACTACCTGGGCCCATTCGCTTCCGGTCAGCTCGATGTGCCGCGCAATGAGGCTCTTCAAATGATGCAGGTACGCTTCCATGCTCTCCGAGTTGATCCGGTGAATGTCGATCAGTTCGTGATTGTACCGGTCGACGAAATCGCGATCGATGTCGAGCACGTAGGCGAAGCCGCCGGTCATGCCGGCGCCGAAATTGACGCCCGTGCGGCCGAGCACGATGACCACGCCGTCGGTCATGTACTCGCAGCAGTGGTCGCCCGTTCCCTCGATGACGGCCGTCGCACCGGAATTCCTGACGGCGAAGCGCTCGCCCGCGATCCCGGCGGCGAACAGGTGTCCGCCGGTGGCGCCGTACAGGCAGGTGTTGCCGATGATGGCGGTTTCGTTCGCGACGTAGCGCACGTTGGCCGGCGGACGGATCACGAGGCGGCCGCCAGTCATGCCCTTGCCGACATAGTCGTTCGCATCCCCGATGAGGGTGAGGTTCAGGCCGCCGACGTTCCAGGCGCCAAAGCTCTGGCCCGCGGTGCCCGTGAGATGAATGTCGATGGGCGCGTCGGCCATGCCGTGATTGCCGTGCCGGCGCGCAATCTCCCCGGAGAGACGTGCGCCGATCGAGCGATTGAAGTTTTTCACATCGAAATGGAAACGCCCGCCCTGGCGATGTTCGATCGCCGGCAGCGTAACCTCGACCATTTCCTCGGCGAGCTCACCCTTGTCGAACGGTGCGTTGCTCGGCACGGCGCAGAACTGTGGCGCGTCCTTCGCGAGCCCGGCCGTCGAAAGGATCGGCGAGAGATCCAGGCGTCTTTGTTTCGTTGTCGCGCCCTCCGCGAGTTCGAGCAGGTCGACGCGGCCGATCAGCTCTTCAAGCGAACGCACGCCGATGTCGCTCATGAGGAGCCGGGTTTCCTCGGCAACGAAGCGGAAGAAATTGATCACCATCTCCGGCAGCCCGATGAAGTAATTGCTGCGCAGTACGTCGTTCTGCGTCGCGACACCGGTCGCGCAGTTGTTCAGGTGGCAGATACGCAGGTACTTGCAGCCGAGCGCCACCATCGGCGCGGTGCCGAAACCGAAGCTTTCCGCGCCGAGCATCGCGGCCTTGATGACATCGAGACCCGTTTTGAGCCCCCCGTCCGTCTGCAGCCGCACCTTGTGGCGCAGGTCGTTCGCGCGCAGCACCTGGTGCGCCTCGGAGAGTCCCAGCTCCCAGGGACTGCCCGCGTATTTCACGGAGCTCAGCGGACTTGCGCCCGTACCGCCGTCGTAGCCCGAAATCGTGATGAGGTCTGCATAGGCTTTGACGACGCCCGCGGCGATGGTGCCGACGCCGGGCTCGGCGACGAGCTTCACGGACACGAGCGCCGTCGGGTTGACCTGTTTCAGGTCGAAGATGAGCTGCGCCAAATCTTCGATCGAATAGATATCATGGTGCGGCGGCGGCGAGATCAGTCCGACTCCCGGCTTCGCATAGCGCAAGCGTGCAATCAGGTCGTTGACCTTGTGCCCGGGCAGCTGGCCGCCCTCGCCCGGCTTCGCGCCCTGCGCGATCTTGATCTGGATGACCTCGGCGTTGACCAGGTACTCGGCCGTGACACCGAAACGCCCGGAGGCCACCTGCTTGATCTTCGAGACGCGCTCCGTCCTGTAGCGCACCGGGTCCTCGCCGCCCTCGCCCGAGTTCGAGCGGGCGCCGATGCGGTTCATGGCAATGGCGAGCGCTTCGTGCGCCTCGGGCGAGAGAGCGCCAAGCGACATGCCCGCGCTGTCGAAGCGCGGCAGGATCTTTTCGATCGGCTCCACTTCGTCGAGCGGCACCGGCGGGCCGGCGGGTTTCACTTTCATGAGGTCGCGGAGCGTGGCCACCGGCCGTTCGTTCACGAGCCGCGCGTATTCCTCATAGCGCCCGAATTCGCCCGTGCGCACCGCGGACTGCAGGGTGGCGACGACGTCGGGGTTGTAGCAGTGGTATTCGCCGCCGTGCACGTACTTCAGGAGCCCGCCCTGGTTCAGCGGCTCGCGCGGCTCCCAGGCGACGTGCGCGAGTGCCTTCTGCTCGCCGTGCAGGTCCTCGAAGTTCGCGCCTTCGATGCGCGACACCGTCCCGGCAAAGCAGCGGTCGACGATCTCGCTGTTAAGGCCCACGATCTCGAACAGCTGCGCGCCGCGATAACTCGAGATGGAGGAGATGCCCATCTTCGACATGATCTTGAACAGCCCCTTGCGCACGCCGCGGCGATAGCTGCGGCCGAGCTGCCGCTGCTTGTCGATGTTGCCGCGCCGGCCGATGTCATGCAGCGACTGGTAGACGAGATACGGGTAGACGGCCGTCGCGCCGTAGCCCACCAGGCAGGCGATGTGGTGCGGATCGCGCGCAACGCCGGTCTCGACGAGGATGTTCGCGTCGCAGCGCAGACCTGCCTTCACGAGGTGATGATGCACGGCGCCCGTGGCGAACAGTGCATGCACGGGGAGCTTGCCGCGCACCAGGTAGCGATCGCTCAGCATGACGATGAGCTTCCCGTCGCGCACAGCCGCCTCCGCCTCTGCACAGATGCCGTCGAGTGCTTCCGGGAGCGGCAGGTCCTCGTCCACGTTGAGGTCGATGAACGCGTGGCTGTCTTTGTACATGTCCGGGCCCAGCAGCTGCCGGAGCTTCCGCTGCGACAGGACCGGCGAATTCATGATGACCGCACTGGCGTGCTCGGGCCCGATGTCGAACAGGCTCTTCTCGCGGCCGATGTTCGTCTGCAGGGACATGACGATCCGCTCTCGCAACGAGTCGATGGGCGGGTTCGTCACCTGCGCGAACTGCTGCCGGAAGTAGTCGAATGGCGAGCGGATCTTCGAGGAGAGGACCGCCATCGGCGTGTCGTCACCCATCGATCCCACCGCCTCCATCTCCTTCTCCGCGAGAACGGCGACGATGTCATTCAGTTCTTCGCGGCTCAGGTTGAACATCTTCTGGTACAGCGCGAGTGTCGGCGGGTCCATCGGTTCCGCCGCGATATGCGTATCGACGAGCTCGGAGTCGAGGTAGCGAATGCCCTGCTTCAGCCACTTCTTGTACGGCGCGCGGGATTTGAGGATGTCATTGATGTCGTCATTTTCGAGAAGTACGCCGTTTACGAGATCGACGGCGATCATCTGTCCGGGCCCGAGTCGCCCCTTTCGGATCACGTCGTGCTCGTCGTAGTCGTACACGCCCACTTCCGAGGCGATCGTGATGTGGCGGTCTTTCGTGATCACGAATCGTGCCGGGCGGAGCCCGTTGCGATCGAGGCAGCAGGCGGCGTAGCGGCCATCCGTCAGGACGATCCCGGCGGGCCCGTCCCAGGGCTCCATGTGACAGTCCCAGAATTCGTAGAAGGCGCGGACCTCCGGGTCAATGTCGTCCACCGTCTGCCACGCAGGCGGGATCATGATGCGCATCGCCTGCAGCACGTCCATGCCGCCCGCGCGCATGACCTCGAGCATGTTGTCGAGACTCGAGGAATCCGAGCCCGTCACACCGATGATGGGATCGAGGTCCGAGATGTCATCGAGCTTGTCGGAGCGGAAGTTCCTCGCGCGCGCGATCGCCCAGTTGCGATTGCCGGAGATCGTGTTGATCTCGCCATTGTGCGCGAGGAAGCGGAACGGTTGCGCCAGCCGCCACTGCGGCAGCGTATTCGTCGAGAAGCGCTGGTGGAACAGGCAAACGGAGGTCGTCATGCGTTCGTCACGCAGGTCCGGGAAAAAGTCCGCGAGCACGCCCGGCATGATCATGCCCTTGTAGGAAATCGTCACCGACGACAGGCTCGCAATATAGGTCTCGAGATCCTGCAACCGGTTCTCGGCGCGGCGGCGCGCGAGGAACAGGCGGCGGTTGAAGCGCCCGCGCGGCATGCCGTCCGGGGCGTTCACGAACACCTGCTCGATGCGCGGCAGGGACTTTAATGCGAGCGCACCGCAAACCGACCGGTCAGTGGGCACGGCCCGCCAGCCGGCGACCGAAAGGCCGATGTCTTTCACGGCCTGCTCGATGATGTCGCGAGCCTGCGCAGCGAAAGCCTCGTTCTGGCTCAAAAAGACCGTACCCGCCGCGAAACGTTCCGCCAGGCGCAGGCCCTGTTCACGCCCGATGGCGCGGAAGAATTCCGTGGGAAACTTGATGAGCAGTCCGCAACCGTCGCCGGTCTTGCCGTCAGCGGCGACAGCGCCGCGGTGCGTCAGGCGGGCGAGCGCGGAGATCGCCGTCTTCACGACCCAGTGGCTCGGCAGATCGTCGAGGTTCGCGATCAATCCGAAACCGCAGCTGTCGCGATCGAAGGCGGGGTCGACCAGACCTCGTGCGAATTGCTTCGTCATGCATCCCCTGAAGCACGCCGGCGCGTGCCTCGTTTCATGTTACATGCAGGAGCGCGCCATGCGCGCGATTGCCCTGATCCGCAGGACGCGACATGCGCGTGTTTGCGACTTATCCGTAGCAACGCGCCATGCGCGCGTTTGCGCCCTATCCGTAGCAACGCACCATGCGCGCGATTGCGCCTTATCCGTAGGAGCGCGCCATGCGCGCGATTGCGCCGCCCGATCGATGGGTCTCGCGGTCAGGCTCCCCGCGTCCCCGTAGCGAGGCCACTATAGCGGGTCGTCAACCGACGTCGCTATTGCACTGCAATATTTTGAGTGAAATTGCCGTAATTTCAGGTGCTTGCGTGAGTCGGCGAAAAAATCTCGCCGCGCCGGAAATCCTGGTTTCGCGCGTAACGAACTGGCATGGGAGCACGAGAGGACAGCGCGCACAGGTCGGCGATATCGCTGCTTTACGGCTCAGCGCCGTCTCGCGAGCGGTTCGGCTACCGTGCCGGTGAGCCGAGTTCGCCCCAGCGGGCCGAGAAAAGCTGCCAGTCGGCGTAGCTCGCCGGCGTGCCCCTCGCCTCGAGTTCCAGCTCGAACCGGTAGGCGTCGGCAGAAAGCCCGAGCGCCGCATTGCCGCCGGTGCCGGCCATGCCCACCGTCACCGCAAGCGTCGCGGCCGTGCCGCCGTGTACCGCCATGGAGTCGATCGAGGTCAAAAGGACGATCCGGTGCTGGCGAAGGAAGTACAGCCTGAGCATCTTGTCGACGTCGTCGCGGGAGTTGCCGCGCCCGTCGTTATAGGACGTTGCGATGAGCTCGAGGACCTC
>JBGTLY010000297.1:0-57340 GCA_041743865.1 Woeseiaceae bacterium | reverse complement strand
CACCCGCGCCGGCTGAGGCGGCGAAATAGGCGGCGCCAGGTATTGCGCGCCAACCGCCGTTTCAGTATCGTTTGCCGCCCTCCGGACCCCCGACACGGTTCGACACCTTTATTTGCCAGCCCGTTGTCGGCGGGACAGTGTAGATTTGTGAGTTATGTGGGGCGATTAGCTCAGGGGGACTCAAGCGAACACGACAGTCCCGTCAGGCTTGGGGAAACCGAGGTAAGGACAGAAATACGGTTTGGGCGATTAGCTCAGGGGTAGAGCGCCACGTTGACATCGTGGAGGTCGGTGGTTCGAAACCACCATCGCCCACCAATACCGGCCGGCAAGGCGCATCCGTGCTGCCGTCGCGCGCGTTGCACCGAAGCAACAGTTCCCGGCTTTTTTTAAGGGATTCCCGGTTTAAGCGGTTGTTTCCGGATTGGCGGGTATATAGAATCGCGTTCCCGTCGTCACTCGGCCAGGAGGCTGGCTGGTGTGCGGCGTAACCCGTGGTTTTTGGAGGATTTCGGAATCGCAGTAACAAAGCGCGTGCGGCGCAACGAAGAGATTGACGCGAGCCGCGTCCGGGTCATCGACTCGGAGGGAGAACAACGCGGTGTCATGACGCTGTCGGAGGCTATCTCGGTTGCACGCAATGAAGGTCTCGACCTGGTCGAGGTGTCCCCGAACGCGGACCCGCCGGTGTGCCGTATCATGGACTTCGGCAAGTACCTGTTCGAGCAGAACAAGAAGTCCCAGGCCGCCAAACGCAAGCAGAAGCAGGTTCAGGTCAAGGAAATCAAGTTCCGGCCGGGCACGGACGAAGGCGATTACAAGATCAAGCTGCGTAAGCTGGTCGAATTCCTCGAGGACGGGGATAAGACGAAAGTTACGCTGAGATTCAGGGGCCGGGAGATGGCCCACAAGGAACTGGGCGCGCAGCTGCTGGCCCGGGTCCGGGATGACCTGGAAAACTACGGTGTCGTCGAACAGATGCCGCAGCTGGAAGGGCGCCAAATGGTCATGGTAATGGCGCCCAAGAAAAAGTAGCAGTAGATCAAGCAAGCAAGAAAAAGTGAGTAACGGCCGATGCGTGTGAACGCCACGGCCACTTACCCCGCCTGCAGCGGCCGTTTCGGCGGTACGTGGCAAGGCCAATGAAAGCGGAGACGACATGTCGAAGATGAAGACCAACCGGGGCGCTGCCAAGCGCTTCCGCCGGACGGGAAAGGGCGGCTTCAAGCGAGCCCAATCCCATCTCAATCACATTCTCACGAAGAAAAAGTCGAAGCGTAAGCGTCACCTCGGGAAAACCGAACAGGTGGCCGATGCCGACGTCAGGAGCGTGCGCCGCATGCTCCCGTACAGCTGAGGAGGATTGAGACATGGCAAGAGTAAAAAGTGGCGTAACTGCCAAAGCCAAGCACAAGAAGATCCTCGGCAAAGCCAAGGGCTACTACGGTGCGCGCAGCAAGACCTTCAAGATTGCGAAACAGGCGGTCATCAAGGCCGGCCAGTACGCGTATCGCGACCGCCGACAGCGCAAACGGCAATTCCGTGCGCTTTGGATCACGCGCATCAACGCGGCTGCCCGTCTTCACGGGTTGTCTTACAGTCAGCTGATCAACGGCCTTAACCGCGCCGAGATCGATGTGGATCGGAAGGTTTTGGCCGACATTGCCGTGCATGATCCGGAAGGATTCGGCGCGATCGCAGAAGCCGCGAAAGCCGCGCTTGCCGACGCCGCCTGAGGGGATGTTCCTCGGGTTTCCCGGGCATCCTTGACGGCTCCGGACAGGCCATGCAGTCCCTCGACGAACTTCTCGAGGCCGCCGCGGCAAAAGCCGCGGCGGCCGGTGATCTCGCGTCGCTCGACGCTGTCCGCATACGCTATCTCGGGAAGAAAGGCGAGCTTACCGCCTGCCTGAAGTCGCTGGGCGAACTGCCAGTCGCCGAACGTCCCGCTGCGGGCCAGGCCATCAATCGCGCAAAACAGGCGCTGCAATCGAGCATTAATGCCCGCCGCGAGGCACTCGAGGCGCAGCAACTCGATGCCAGGCTCGCATCGGACTCCATTGACGTGACGCTCGCAGGAAGGGGTCTCGGCGTAGGCGGGCGGCATCCCGTGTCCCGAACGACGGCCCGCATCGAGGAGATCTTCAGGGGTGCCGGCTTCGGCGTGCGCAGCGGGCCGGAAATCGAAGATGAGTTCCATAACTTCACCGCGTTGAACATCCCCGAGAATCATCCGGCTCGTGCAATGCACGACACGTTTTACTTTCCCGGTGGCATGCTACTTAGGACACATACCTCGCCCGTGCAGATCCGGTCGATTGCAGCCGAAGGCGTACCGATCCGGATCATCGCACCGGGGCGCGTCTACCGATGTGACTCGGATCAGACGCACACACCGATGTTTCACCAGGTCGAAGGACTTGTGATCGATGAGGGTGTCAGTTTTGCGCACCTGAAAGCCGTATTGCACCAGTTCGTCGAGGCTTTCTTCGAGCGAAATGCCGAGTTGCGGTTTCGACCGTCCTATTTCCCGTTCACCGAGCCGTCGGCGGAAGTGGATGTCCGCTGGGGCGCAGACGGATGGCTCGAGATCCTGGGCTGCGGCATGGTGCATCCGAACGTCCTGGAGAGCGCGGGCATCGATGCTGAACGCTACACGGGTTACGCCTTCGGCATCGGTATCGAGCGCCTGGCCATGCTGCGCTATGGGGTCAGCGACCTGCGAACGTTCTTCGAGAACGATTTGCGTTTTCTCGAGCAGTTCGGGTAAGGACGATGAAGGTTCCCGAATCCTGGCTCCGTGACTGGGTGGACCCGGCGCTCGACACCGAGGCGCTGGGCCACGAGCTGACGATGCTCGGCCACGAAGTCGACGGCATCGAGCGCCAGGGTGCTGGCCTCGACGGCGTGGTCATTGCCGAAGTTCTCGACGTTCGCGCGCATCCCGATGCGGACCGGCTCAGTGTCTGTACCGTGTCGGCGGGCAGCAGCGACCCTGTGGTCGTCGTCTGCGGCGCCCCGAACGTAAAGCAGGGAATGAAAGCCGCCCTTGCCGTGCCCGGCGTCGAGTTGCCGAACGGGGTCAAGCTCCGCCGGGCGAAGATACGTGGCGTGGAGTCGAATGGCATGCTGTGCTCCGCGGTCGAACTGGGGCTCGGCGAAGAGTCCGACGGAATACTCGTTTTGCCGGCAGACGCGACAACGGGCATGGCGCTCGCCCGGTATCTCGAGTTGCCCGATGCCGTGTTCGATTTGAACCTGACTCCGAACCGGGGCGACTGCTTCAGCGTACTGGGCATCGCCCGTGATGTCGCAGCGCTCACCGGCGCAACACTTGCCAATGCGCGAGGTACGTCAGTCCCGCCACAGATTGGGGATGTCCATCCGGTCGAACTGCCGGTGCCCGAGGGTTGCCCGGTATTCGCCGGTCGTGTCGTTCGCGGTATCGACCCCGCAGCTCGATCGCCGCTCTGGATGGTCGAGCGTCTGCGCCGCGCCGGGCATCGACCGATCCACCCGGTCGTCGACGTGACGAATTACGTAATGCTCGAACTGGGCCAGCCTTTGCACGCCTACGATTACGCGCGCATTAAGGGCACGCTCCGACCGCGCCTGGCCAATGCCGGCGAGTCCCTGGTGTTACTCGACGGCAAACGCATCGAGCTTCGCGCCGACACGACGGTCGTCACCGATGCATCCGGCGTCATCGGGCTTGCGGGCATCATGGGCGGGCTCAGCACCGCGGTGAGCGACGCAACCACGGATGTCTATTTCGAAGCCGCCTGGTGGCCACCGGCAGCAATGGCTGGCCAGGCACGCGGCTACGGCTTGCACACGGACGCATCGCTGCGTTTCGAACGTGGCGTCGATCCCACGGGCCAGGGCCGAGCCGTCGAGCGGGCGACGCAACTGCTCCTCGGGATCGCGGGCGGCCGGCCGGGGCCCCTGGACGTCACAAGCCACACGGCGCACCTGCCGGACAGGAACCCTATCCTGTTGCGGCGGGATCGCATCGGGCAGCTCCTCGGCGTCGAGATCGATGCAACGACCGCGCACGGGATCCTCGAGCGGCTCGGGTTTGACGCGATGTTGACGGATGAAGGTTGGCTCGTTCGGCCGCCTCCGCATCGCTTCGATATCGCAATTGAAGCAGACCTAATCGAGGAAGTCGCCCGCATCTACGGCTATGACCGAATCCCGGAACGCACAGGTCGCGCGGAACTGCCACTCGCAGCCGCCACCGAAACCCAGGTGACGACCGGGGCCGCGGCTATGTTGCTGGTCGCGCGCGAGTACCGGGAAGTCATCACTTACAGCTTTGTCGGCGCCGAAGACGATGCCGCAATCAGCGGCGCCCCTTCGACGCTCGTCCTGACCAATCCGATCTCCTCAGAAATGGCGGTCATGCGCTCCTCGCTCTGGAGCGGAATGTTGCGCGCCTGCGCCGGAAACCTGTCGAGGCAGCAGGATCGGGTGCGGCTTTTCGAGATTGGCCGGAGCTATCACGGCGCGCCGGATGCGCCGTTCGAGATCTTGAGGATCGGTGGCCTGCTCGCAGGCCCGGCGTTGCCGGAGCAATGGGGCGCCAGGGAACAGGCGGTGGATTTCTTCGACATAAAGTCAGACGTCAGCGCGTTGCTCGCGCTGGGACGGGCCGCACAGGGGGCCATTTACCTGCCTGCCGAACATCCGGCGCTACAGCCGGGGCAAAGCGCCAGCATCACGATCGACGGCAGGGAAGTAGGTGTGCTAGGCAAGCTCCATCCACGTGTGGCCCACTATTTCGACATAAGACGCCCCGTGTTCCTGTTCGAGCTGGATCACGATGCGGCACTCGCCGCCCAACTCCCGGCCGCAGAAGGCATTTCCCGATTCCCGGTCATTCGCCGCGATATTGCGGTCCTTGTGCGGGAGGAGGTGACGGCCGAAGCGCTTGTCGGCGCCATCCGGGAAACCGCGCGCGAGCAGGTCCGGGCTGTCCGGATTTTCGATGTTTACCGTGGGCCCGGAGTAGAAGCTGGGCTAAAAAGCGTCGCAATAGGCTTGATTTTGCAGGAAACTTCCCGCACCCTTACTGACGACGATGCGGATGCCGCGCAGGCCGCAGCAGTAGAAAAACTTCGCCAGGAATTTGCAGCGGTTTTGAGAGACTAGTTGAATGGCGCTAACGAAAGCTGACATGGCCGAATCGCTGTTCAACGAGCTTGGCCTCAATAAGCGCGAAGCTCGTGAACTCGTCGACATGTTTTATGAGGAACTGCGGGCGTCGCTCGCGGTGGGTGAGCAGATCAAGCTTTCCGGATTCGGAAATTTCGATCTCCGTGACAAAAAACAACGACCGGGCAGAAATCCGAAAACCGGGGAAGAGATTCCAATCTCTGCACGTCGAGTAGTGACGTTCCGGCCGGGACAAAAACTAAAAGCCCGAGTAGAGGCCTATGCTGGAACCGGGGAATAACGACGAATTACCTCCAATTCCTGGCAAGCGCTACTTTACGATCGGTGAAGTCAGCGATCTTTGCGCAGTGAAGCCCCACGTACTGAGGTACTGGGAGCAGGAGTTTCCACAACTGAAGCCTGTGAAGCGCCGCGGTAACCGGCGCTACTATCAACGGCAGGACGTGCTGATCATTCGCCAGATCCGGAGCCTTCTGTACGACGAGGGCTTTACGATCGGTGGGGCCAGGCAACGACTGACGGGCGATACGGCGAAGTTTGACGTGACGCAAAGTCAACAGATTATCAAGCAGTTACGTACGGAACTTGAGGACGTTTTGAGAATCCTCCGTCGCTGAAATTCTGCTTTGATCAGGCGGCGCCGGCACGTATCATGGCCGCCTTTCAAATACCTCTTCTTCCGGTCGGGGCGTAGCGCAGCCTGGTAGCGCACCACAATGGGGTTGTGGGGGTCGCGAGTTCGAATCTCGCCGCCCCGACCATTTTCACATATCGAATTTGGCCGTTCTCACCGACCGGGAACGGGCAAATTCGATATGTGAGAATGGGCGGGAAATGCGGCCGAACACAGTTCGACCCGAGGCCGGCACAGCCGGCCGACAAACGAATCGCGAAGCGATTCGGTCATCTCGCCGCCCCGAGGCAGCCGAAGGCTGCCGACAAACGAACTTAGTTCCCGAGTCCGCCAACGGCGGACGACCGGCGAAACCGCGCAGCGGACCGCCCATCTCGCCCGCCCAAAGTTACGACGCCGTCTGGCTCGGAACGGGCAGCTTGCGGTCCTCGATGCCTAGCAGGATGGGCTGCGCGGTCTCGCGATAGATATTCACTTTCGCGTTGTAGGCGACTCGGCACAAGCCGTGCTTGTCACGGATCTGCAGCCGGCGAATATTGAACTCGCCCCCGCCCATGTTTTCGCCGGTCAGGTAACATTTGATCGCGGTGACCTTCTCACCGGAGAGCTCGAGCCCGCTTAACTTCGCGAGATTCCCCTGCGCGCGTTTCAGAAAGGTAACGGCGTCCAGGTTGGCTTGCGACTGGGTGGGATCGATGTCCTTGCCATTGTTTACGGCGAGGAAGTCGCCGACCAGGATCTGGCCCGGCAAGGCAGCTTCGATCATCCGCGCGAGTTCGATCGTCACATCGCCGACAATGAAATCGTGCATCGTCGGATTCAGGCCTTCCGCTTGGTGGAACTCGTAGCAGCTGCCGACATGAAAACAGGCGCGAAGTCGCGGCACTGCCCTCGACAGCGCCTTGCTGCGGGCAATGGCATTGTCGGCGAGTACGATGTGCATGAAATGATAGAGATTGACGTTCGCTTCAAGGCCTTCGTCCCGATTCCAGATGTAGAACCCGTCTCCGCTGGAAGAGCGCGCGAAATTAATGCCCACTTCCTGCTCCATCATTTTTGCCTGCGCCGAATTCAGGGAATAGGAGAGGCTGTTCAGTTGGGTCATCTGCTCGAATGGCGTCAGCAGGCTAAAGCCGACGATATCGAACAGCGTCACTGCCCGGCTCGCTATATAGTTGATTCCGTAGCGCCGGATCATTTTCTCAATGATTTGTGTTTCGACCGGATGACCCGACAGGGGCTCTCGGAGCGGCACATAGATTGGCTGCACGTCGAGCAACCGGGCGACTTTCTGCATTTGGGTGAATGTCAGCTGGCGTTCACCGGAGATAAGCTCGGTGACAAAACGCGCGGATACACGCGGGGGCAGGTTGTCGGCACGAGGAGTGGTGTATTCCGCGATGGCATAGTGCGGTACGACGAGAATGAGTATGCCTTCGTCGAGGGAAGCCCAACTCAGAATATTGTTTTGGCCGAGTGACCAATGCTGATGCAACATGCGTTCCAGCTGCACGAGGTTGCTGCGCTGGCGCAGCCCCATCTCCTGCGCGAGACCCGCAAGCTGATCGAGGTAGGGCGAAAAATCGGCTATGCGCCGGATCCCGGATTGCGATAGGTCGTCAAGTTCCATAAGGTCCCGCGAAAGTAGTCCCCTGAAAGCGTATTCGCAAGTAAAATCTCGACTTATGCCCGAAAGCGCACCCCATTTGGATGCTATCGCAGAAACGCGCGACGCGCTCGCCGGTGATATCGTCAGGACGCCCTTGCTCCGTTGTACCGGACTCGAGTCGCTGCTCGACAATGGTACGGAGGTGTACGGGAAGCTCGAATTCCTGCAACGAACCGGCACCTTTAAAGCGCGGGGTGCCCTCGCAACGCTGAAGACCCTGTCGCCCGCACAATTGTCAAAGGGCGTCACTGCCGTCAGCGCCGGCAACCATGCCGTCGCAACGGCTTACGCAGCGAGGGCTGTCAATACCCATGCGCGCGTGGTCATGACCGCGTCGGCGAATCCGGCACGGATCGATGCCTGCCGGGCCTATGGTGCCGATATCGTCTTCGCCACCGATGTCCACGCTGCCTTTGCCTCGGCAGCAGAAATTCGCGACCGGGAGGGCCGCTATCTCGTGCACCCGTTCGAGGGTCCGGACATTGCACGCGGTACGGGTGCCGTGGGCCTCGAGATCTGTGAGCAACTGCGCGAGATCGATGCCGTCGTCGTCGCCGTTGGCGGCGGCGGGTTGATCGGAGGAATCGCCAATGCCGTGCGGCAGATAGATCCGGGCATCGAGGTTATCGGTGTGGAGCCCGAAGGGGCGGATTCCATGTCCCGGAGTCTCGCCGCGGCGGAACCGGTCAAGCTCGACACCGTGCACACGATTGCCGACAGCCTGGGGGCTCCTTACGCCATGCCTTTCTCCTTTGGCCTCGTTCGTCGCTTCGTCTCCCGCGTCGTGCTCGTGACGGACGAGGAGCTGCGTGAGGCCATGCGCCTTTTGTTTCGGCACATGCGGATGGCCGTAGAGCCGGCGTGTGCCGCAGCCACCGCGGCATTGCTCGGGCCGCTGGCCGCTTCGCTTGCCGGTAAACGTGTCGTGCTCGTTTTCTGCGGCAGCAACATCGACTGGCCGACTTACGCAAGGGATTTTAACCAATGAACGTGGCGCAAGGTTCGGCTCACACAAACCTCAACGTGCTGCTCGAAACATTGCGGGAAATCGTCGGCCCGCGTGGCTGGGTCGACGACCCGGGACGCCTCGAGCCGCATCTCACCGAATGGCGCGGCCGGGTGCGGGGCCAGACGCCGGTCATGGTGCTGCCCGCCACTACGGCCGAGACGGCCTCGATCGTACAAGCCTGCGCCGCCGCGGGCGTGGGAATAGTGCCGCAAGGGGGCAACACCGGAATGTGCGCGGGCGCGGTACCCGATGCGACTGGTACCCAGGTACTGGTCAACATGGCGCGTATGAACTCGATACGCGCAGTCGATCCGCAGGATTTCTCGATGGTCGTGGATGCCGGTTGCGTACTGGCCGACATACAGCAGGCAGCAGCCGACCAGGGTCGTTTTTTTCCCTTGAGCCTTGCTGCCGAAGGCAGCTGCCAGATCGGTGGCAATGTCGCGACGAACGCCGGCGGTATCAATGTGCTGCGCTACGGCACCACGCGCGACCTCGTGCTCGGCGTCGAAGCGGTGCTCCCGGATGGGCGCGTGTTCAACGGGCTGCGCACGCTCCGAAAAAACACCGCGGGCTATGACCTGAAGCAGCTGTTCATCGGAAGCGAGGGGACACTCGGTATCATTACAGGGGTCGCGTTAAAACTGTATCCGGATCCGGGCCCGGTGCAAACGGCCCTTCTGGCGCTGGCCGGTTCCGGCGACGCCGTGACCGCGCTGTCCGTGTTACGGGAGCGGCTCCCGGATGACATCCAGGCGTTCGAGATGATCGGCAGGTCCGCGATGGACCTCGTCCTTCGCCATATACCCGGGACCCGCCTGCCGTTCGAAGAGTCAGCGGACTGGTACGTCCTTGTTGATGTGACGGCCCCGGCTTCGCAGTTCACGGACGCGTTGGCCCAACTTCCCCCGGCCATCGCTCTACTGGATGCGGTCGTCGCCAAGAGCGACGGCGAAAGAAAGGATATCTGGCGCTTGCGGCATTCGATATCCGAGGCGGAACGACGGGAGGGGGCGGGCATCAAGCACGATGTCGCGGTGCCGATCGGCGCTATTGAGTCATTCCTCGCAGAAGCGGAATTGCGTCTGACCGAACATGTCCCCGGCGTGCATCCGGTCGTATTCGGCCACGTCGGCGATGGCAATTTGCACTACAATGCGCATCTGCGCGGAGACCTGCCTGACGCCGATCGTGGCCGCGTCGGCGACGAAGTGACTCGTGTGATCTATGGACTGGTCACGGGCATGGGCGGCACCATTAGCGCCGAGCACGGGATTGGCGTATTGAAAAAGGAAGCCCTGGAACGCTACGGGGACGTGGTGGAGCTGGATACGATGCGTACTGTAAAACGCGCGCTGGATCCTGCAGGTATCATGAATCCCGGAAAAGTATTGTGACAACCTGTTCCATGCGGACCGGTGTCCGAGAGATCCGTATGAGTAAATCTGCCGGAATACCCACCGTATCCTGATGAGCGCCGATTCGCACAACGTGCGGGAATTGCTGAGCGAATCGCTGTCTGATCTCGACGACAGCCTCGGTGCAACCGGTAACGATGCGGCTTTGCTGAGTGATATCGAGCAACGTATCGGCAGCCTGTTGCGAGCTGACAGTTCAATCGAACACGAAATCCGTGCGGTATTGCAGGAGCGCTACAATGACGGCGACTTGCGAACCGAGACCTATGAGCTCGTCAAATCCATGCTGGACCAGAAGCTTACGGAAGAGATAGGGACCGAGCCAACGAGCGATGCGCGGCCTGCCGGCCGTGACTCCCTGGGTGAGCTGGATCTTGCCACCGCACAGCTCGGTGCGGACACAATCGTGGATGACGAGTACGCCACCACCGCGGTCATCCAACCCGACGTCCTGCGTCCTGTAACGGCGGAGGAGCAGGTCCAGGTCGGCTCGGTCCTTCGCGACCGCTTCCTTTTGCAGGAACGCGTCTCGGGCGGGAGCATGGGTGTCATCTACAAGGCTCTAGACCGGCGCATGGCGGAAACCGGCGCGGCTGCGTCCTGGGTTGCGATCAAAGTGCTGTCCCCGCAGCTGTCCAAGAACGGCACGGCTTTGCGGGCACTGCAACAGGAAGCGGCAAAAGGACGTTGCCTGTCTCACGCGAACATCGTGCGGTTCATCGACCTGGACCGCGAGGACGACCTGTATTTTATCGTCATGGAGTGGCTGGAGGGCCGCACCCTGGCCGAGATTCTCGATTCGTCCGAAGGCACCGCCATGGCGACGGACCAGGCGATCGGGATCGTCGAGCAATTGGCCAATGCGCTCGGCTATGCACATCGATGCGGTATCGTGCACGCGGACGTCAAGCCGGCAAACGTGATGATCCTCCCGAATGGCGACGTCAAACTCTTTGATTTCGGCGTGGCCCGGGTGCGCCAGACGCAGGATGTGTCGCGCGCCGATTTCGACCCGGGACTGCTCGGCGCTTTGACGCCTGCGTACTCGAGCATGCAGGTGTTGACCGGTGAGGAGCCCGTGCCGGCGGACGACGTTTTCTCCCTGGGATGCCTGCTCTACCGACTGGTGGCGGGGCACCGGGTTTTCGGCCCGAGGAACGCTGCCGAGGCCGCCGAGGAGGGCATGAAGCCGCAGCGGCCGCAAGGTCTGACGGACGGACAGTGGCGGGCCCTGAAAAAGGCCATCGCCTTTTCACGGGTCACGCGATTCCAGTCCATGCCGGAATTCATAGAGGCGCTCGAGGATCACTCTGTCGCGAACATCGAAATAGGACCCACGGAGGATTTTGATGTCGACGACGTGGGCGGTTCACGTAGCTGGTTTTTTGGCCTGGTTGCACTGCTCTTGTTGCTGAGCTTCGCTATTTATGAGTTCGGGTTCTCGGATCCCTTCGGCTGGACCCGTCAGGCAGGTTCGTGGATCGATGCGCAACTTGCGCAGTTCCAGGACGACGTGCAGCGCGACGAATCAATACCGGACGACAGCACGGACGATGGCATCATCGATCTGCCGGCTGAGATCGAAGTACCGATCGTCGAGGTGGGAGACGCCGATGCCGCGGATGCGACGCCTGGTAGCGCTGCCGCCGCAGCCGACACGTCCGACACCACGTCGCGGGATTTGGCAATCAATGACGAGTCACCGGTCGCGTCGGCCGGGCCCGATGCGGCGGAAAGTGTCGACCGGACGTTTCTGCCGCCCGCGGACGAGGAGGTCGTGCTCAACAACAGTACCAGCGACCCAACGCCGGTTGCCGTGACACTCCGGGAGGACAGCGGGCCCACCGTCGTTGATTTCCTCCGTACAGGCAGCCTGGACTTGCCACTCCGGTTGCGGGTCGAGGAGGTCGGCTACACAGGGAATCGTTCGCCGTGGGCATCCGCGCAGTACGCCATTTCCAATGATGGCAATATTGAGATTCCGGCCGGTCAGGAGCGGGGCCGGCTGACGCTGGAAATGGCAAGCGATCCGCTCAGGGAAGCCGACCAGGCGTCTACGCTGCGGCTCAGATCCCAGGATTCGACCGCCACACTGTACGCTATCCTGGAGGTCGAACTCCAGGACGACGACCAGCGGGCGTTCGAGTCCCGCCTTCCGGTGAATACGATCGGTTTTGCGGCCAGCCAGGTAGCGGTTCGGGAAAGCGATCCGGTCGTCCAGATCGATGTCTTGCGTTTCAACCCCGATGATACGCACGTCGTCGTCGGCTACTCGGTTACCGATAGCACTGCGGAAGAAGGCGAGGACTATTTCGCGCCCGGCGGCTACTCTGTGTCTTTCGGGCCCGGACAGCGCTCGGCGAGGCTGCTGATACCGCTCGTGCAGGACAGCGTAGAGGAAGGCGATGAAGCCTTCACCGTTGAGCTCGCAACCGGCAACGGTGAAGTGGTTCCGGACGTATTCCGCAGTATCGTGATCTTGATCCGCGACGACGACTGACCCCAGGCCGCCACACAAGCGAGTACCCATGGAAGAAAAAGAACTGCGCCGCTATTCGCGCTTCGTTGTCGATGGCAATGAGCAGGCACCGAGCCGCGCCATGCTGCGCGCTGTCGGATTTACCGAGCAGGACTTTCAGCGCCCGCAGATCGGCATCGCCTCGACGTGGAGCATGGTGACGCCATGCAACATGCATATTGGCGGACTCGCCGAGATCGCGGCAAAGGCCGCGGACGCGGCCGGCGGCAAGGGTGTCGTGTTCAATACCATGACCGTCAGCGACGGCATCTCAATGGGAACGCCTGGCATGCGTTACTCGCTTGTTTCGCGGGAAATCATCGCAGACTCGATCGAGGCGGTGGTGGGCGCCGAGGGCTTTGACGGCCTGGTCGCCATCGGCGGGTGTGACAAGAACATGCCGGCCTGCGTGATGGCGATGGCACGCCTTAACCGGCCCGCCGTTTTTGTCTACGGCGGCACGATCCGTCCGGGTGCCGAACGACGAGACATCGTGTCCGTGTTCGAAGCCGTCGGGGCCGCTGCGGCGGGGAAGATTTCCGACACGCAACTGCTCGAAGTTGAACGGACAGCCATCCCGGGGCCGGGGGCATGCGGCGGCATGTACACCGCGAATACCATGGCGTCCGCAATCGAGGCCCTGGGGATGAGCCTGGCCAACAGCTCGGCGCAGGAAGCGGTATCCGAGCAAAAAGCAGACGATTGCCGGCGCGCGAGCGAAGCGGTAATGAACCTCATCCGGCAGGATATCAAGCCGCTCGACATTCTGACGCGCAAGGCGTTCGAGAACGCAATTGCCGTGGTCATCGCGCTCGGCGGCTCGACGAACGCCGTGCTGCACTTGTTGGCGATGGCGCGCGAAGCAGACGTAGCCCTGGCGCTCGATGATTTCTCCGCGATCGGCTCACGGGTCCCTGTACTTGCCGATGTCCGGCCCAGTGGCCGCTTTCTCATGTCCGAGCTGATCGCCATTGGCGGCATCCAGCCGCTCATGAAACGGATGCTCGACAAGGGCATGCTGCACGGGGATTGCCTCACAGTGTCGGGCAGGACACTTGCGGAAAACCTTTCCGACGTCGCCGACTATCCGGCAGGGCAGGAAATCGTTCGGGACTTCGATCGTCCCATCAAACGCGACAGCCATCTCGCGATCCTGTATGGCAACCTGGCGCCGGAAGGCGCCGTGGCAAAAATCACCGGCAAAGAAGGGCTCCGCTTCGAGGGCAGGGCAAAAGTCTTTCATTCCGAGGAACTGGCGCTGGGCGCTATTCTCGGCGGTCGGATCGGCAAAGGCGACGTCGTCGTCATTCGATACGAGGGGCCAAAAGGCGCCCCGGGCATGCGCGAGATGCTGAGTCCTACGAGCGCGATCATGGGGAAAGGGCTCGGATCGGACGTCGCGCTGGTGACCGACGGGCGATTCTCCGGCGGCAGCCACGGATTCGTCGTCGGCCATGTGTCGCCCGAGGCCGCTGTCGGCGGGCCGATCGCGCTGCTTCGCGACGGGGACGCGATATCGATCGACGCCGAGGCCAGTCGCATCGACGTGAAGGTTTCCGACGAAGAGCTGGCGCGCCGGCGTGCCGCGTGGGAGCGGCCTCCATCGAGTGTCCGCCGCGGCGTGCTCGCAAAATACCGGGCCGAGGTGTCGTCCGCGTCCGACGGGGCCGTGACCATTGCGCCGGCGTGGTAGTGGCAGGATTCCGGAAAACTTGACGTTTGCACGCAGGTTAGCTCTACTTTCGCAATGTACGCTTCAGACACCCCCGCAATGTGCCACGGCAGACCTTTTACGGATGCTAAAGAATTACTAAAACAGATGGCGCGCCAGAGGTGCGTGGGTGCCAGTGGCAGGTGTACCGGCTAGCATAAAGTCCGGACCTTGCTAACGAACCCGCCGGGTTATCCTCGCGGGTTTTTTTTTGGGGACGCCGAAATAATGGATGACAGCCCGAGAGACCGGGTCCGATGACGGCGGAAGCGCCATTCGAGTCGAGCGCTAAGCTCGGAGCGCCGGAATCGATCGCAAAATCCCCGTGGGTCGTACTGAAGTTCGGGGGAACCAGCGTATCTACGGCCAGCAACTGGGCGACCATTGCTGACGTGGTCCGCGCCCGTGCGGCGGACGGCCTCAGACCGGTGGTGGTGCATTCCGCGCTTCAGGGAGTCTCGAATGCACTGCTCGCCCTCATGGACGAGGCGATGGCGGGAAATCCGCGACCGGGCGTCGACAAGATTCGCGAGCAGCACTTCGTACTGGCACGCGAGCTCGGCGTCGATGGCCCCACGCTGGTAGGCGCATCGCTGCACGAGCTCGAGCAGTTGCTCGCGGGCGTCCGGTTGGTCCGGGAAGTCAGTAATCGCGTCCGTGTGCGCATCATGGCACTCGGCGAACTGATGTCGACGTGTCTCGGCGCCGCCTATTTGCGCGCGCGCGGACTCTACGTCGAGTGGGTCGAT
The DNA here is from genome assembly GCA_041743865.1 of Woeseiaceae bacterium. GTDB lineage: Bacteria > Pseudomonadota > Gammaproteobacteria > Steroidobacterales > Woeseiaceae > UBA1847. The sequence continues at coordinate 42,454 of JBGTLY010000297.1, read as the reverse complement.
GCGCGGGACCTGCTGACCAGCGAACATCGAAACGGCGCTCAGCTCAGTCGCGACTACTTGTCCGCTGTCTGCAGCTATGACGCCGATCCGGACGTCGAGAGAAGGCTCGCATCGATCGGCAAGATCATACTCACGCAGGGATTCATCGCCCGTAATCGCAGCGGCGAAACCGTCCTGCTGGGCCGTGGCGGGTCAGATACCTCGGCAGCCTATCTTGCCGCCAAGATTCAGGCCCGGCGTCTGGAAATATGGACAGATGTGCCGGGGATGTTCAGTGCCGATCCGCGGCTCGTGCCATCTGCGCGCCTGCTGGTCGCGCTGCATTACGACGAAGCCCAGGAGCTTGCGTCGGCCGGGAGTTCCGTGCTCCACCCGCGCTGTATCTCACCATTGAGGCCACACGGCATCCCGTTGTTCATTCGCAGCACGTTGGCGCCTCAAATCAGCGGCACCGTCATTTCGGCGGTTACGGACGAGGTCGAGCCGCAAGTCAAGGGTATTTGTTCGCGACGCAACATCACGCTGGTATCGATGGACAGTGCGGGCATGTGGCACGAGGTCGGTTTTCTCGCCCGTGCGTTCGCCGTATTCGGGGAGCACGGGCTGTCTGTCGACTTCGTGTCCACCTCGGAGACCAACGTGACGGTATCCATCGATACCGCCGATGGCGTCCTGTCGAGCGACGTGCAGGCATCGCTCGTCGATGCCCTGCAGCAGATGTGCCGCGTCCGGATCATCGAGCATTGCGCAGCGGTCAGCCTGGTCGGGCGCAAAATACGGACCATCCTGCCGAGGCTCGCGCCGGCCCTCGAGGTGTTCGAGGAAGAGAAAGTGCACCTGGTGAGCCAGGCGGCCAATGATCTTAACCTGAGTTTCGTCATTGGGGCCGACCAGCGTGAACGGCTGGTCTCCAAGTTGCATGCGACGGTCATCAGGCAAACGGGCGGCAGCCCTGCCTTCGGCCCGAGCTGGGAGCAACTGTTCGTTGCGGCAGCACCCGTCCGCGTTCGGAAGGACACCTGGTGGGTGCGGCGCCGAAACGATCTGCTGGCCGTCGCCGCCGGGCATTTGAACGCTTATGTCTACGACCGTGAAAGCGTTCGCGAAGCCGCACGCGGGCTCACGGCGATGGCAAGTGTCGATCGGGTATTGTATGCCGTCAAAGCGAACTTCAATGCCGAGCTGTTGCGCACGATGGCCGCTGAAGGTGTCGACTTCGAATGCGTATCGCCGGGCGAAATCGAATGGCTGCGAGCGGAGATCCCGGAGCTGCCTTTGGACCGAATCCTGTTCACGCCTAATTTCGCGCCGCGGGAGGAGTACGCGTGGGCGCTCGACGAGGGTCTGCGCGTCACGCTCGACAACCTGCATCCCCTGCGAGAATGGCCGGAACTTTTTGCCGGCAAGGAGCTTTTCGTCCGCATGGATCCCGGGCAGGGACGTGGACATCACGAGCACGTAAAGACGGCCGGGGTACACTCGAAGTTCGGCGTGCCGCGGTTTGAGATCGGCGAACTCGAGTCGCTGCTGGATGCTGCCGGAGCCGAGGTCATTGGGATCCATGCGCACAGCGGCAGCGGGATCATCGACCCGGAAAACTGGCGAAACGTAGCGTCCGCCCTCGTCGCGGTCGCAGAACGGTTTCCGAAAGTCAGGACGATCGATCTCGGCGGCGGTCTCGGCGTCCCGGAGAAACCTGGCGACAAGCCCTTTGACCTCGGCCGGCTCGACGCCACGCTTGCTGAAGTCAGGGCAGCTTATCCGCAATACGAACTCTGGTTGGAACCAGGCCGCTACCTGGTGGCGCGGGCTGGCGTACTGCTGACGCACGTGACGCAAACCAAGGGCAAAGGTGACATGCGTTACATCGGTGTTGCGACCGGAATGAATTCGCTCATTCGCCCCGCCTTGTACGGTGCGTACCACGAGATCGTCAACCTGTCGCGCCTCGACGAAGCACCGAGTGAAACCGTGACAGTCGTCGGGCCGATTTGCGAAACGGGGGATCGACTCGGAACGGACAGGCTGTTGCCTCCCTCGAAGGAGGGCGATGTCATACTGATTGCAAACGCCGGCGCGTACGGCTATGTCATGAGTTCCTACTACAACCGCCGGCCGGTCGCGCCCGAGATCGTGATCTGATGGCGTGGCCGGGCCGCCATTTCGCAAGGAGCTCTGCATGAAGTTGTTTTGGGCACCGCAGACCCGCTCTGCGCGAGTAATCTGGATGCTCGAGGAGCTCGGACGAAGCTATGCAATGGAACAGGTCCCGATTCGCGCGGAAGACCGCAGGGACAGTGCCGAGTTTCGCCGTGCCAGTCCCATGGGCAAGGTCCCGGCGTTGATCGACGGCGACGTGGCGATGGCCGAGTCCGCCGCGATCTGCCTTTACCTGGCTGATCGCTATTCGTCCGGTTTTCTCGCCCCGGACCTGCATGATTCCCGGCGCGGCCGCTTCCTCTACTGGTTGCTTTACACGCCTGCCGTCGTGGAACCGGCCATGTCCGAGAAATTCAACCAGGTTACTCCGAACCGCCAGCGCAGTGGCTGGGGTGACTTCGACCTCATGATCGAAACCTGGGAGCTGGCTCTGGGAACAGACGATTGGATTCTTGGCGCAGACTTCACCGCAGCTGATGTGATGCTCGGTTCGAGCGCAATCTTCCTGCGAATGTTCGACATGCTGCCGAAGTCACCCGTGCTCGGCGCCTATGCCGACCGTTGCGAGTCACGGCCCGCTTATATGAGAGCCCAGGAACGCATCAGTTAGCGTGGCGCTTGGCAAGTACGTTTGCGACATCCGCGAGTTTCGCGTCGTTGACGGCGAGCAGCACCAGCAGGTGATAGACCAAATCGGCGGCTTCATCCAGAAGTTCATCGCGGTTGCCAGACGTCGCCGCCAGTGCGAGCTCAACGCCTTCTTCGCCAAGTTTTTGAGCGATGCGGCGATTCCCGGAGCGAACAAGCCGGGCGGTGTAGCTATCGGCCCGGTCCTCTGCAATGCGCTCGCGGATGATGGTTTCGAGTTCGGCGATGAAGGCCGGCGTGCGCACGCTCATCGTAGGTCTCCTGCATCACTGGGTCGAATGTCCACACCGGATTCCAGCAGATAACGCTTGAGCCCGGCAATCCCGATTGCCCTCGAATGAAAGACACTGGCGGCGAGGGCACCGTCTACCCCGGCTTCTTCAAAGACCTCCAGGAAATGGGCCATGTTGCCCGCGCCGCCTGAGGCAATCAGCGGTGTCGTACATACGGCACGGGCGGCGGCGAGCTGTGCACAGTCGTAGCCCTCGCGAACGCCATCGCGGTTCATGCAATTCAGGACGAACTCACCGGCGCCGCGATCCTGTGCTTCCCGGATCCATTCCAGGGTTCGGCGGCCGGTATCGCGCGTTTTCTCCGGATCGCCGGTGTTTCGGTACACCAGATAGTCGGCACCGTCCGCCTGGCTGTCGATACCGACCACTACGCACTGCGAACCGAAGCGAGCGGCCAGCTCGTCGATGAGACGGGGATCCTCCAGTGCCGGAGTGTTGACCGAGATCTTGTCGGCACCTTTGTTCAGCACGTCTTCCGCGGATGCGAGATCCCGGATGCCGCCGGCTACACAGAAGGGGATGTCGAGAAGGGACGCGACGCGGCTGACCCAGCTCCGGTCAACGCTTCGGCCGTCAGGACTCGCTGTAATGTCGTAAAAGACCAGCTCGTCGGCCCCCTCCGCGCAGTAGCGGGATGCGAGATCCATGATATCGCCGACATCCCTATGTTCACGAAAGCGAACGCCTTTGACGACACGTCCGTCGCGGACATCGAGACACGGGATTATGCGCTTTGCCGGAATGATCCCACCTCCGCGGCCGAGATGCGGCCCTCGAGCACGGCCCGGCCCGTAATAGCGGCGGGAATACCGGCGGCCGCGAGCGCCCGCAGGTCAGCAGCGTCACGTACGCCACCCGACGCCTGTAAAAGCAAATCAGGGTAGCGATCGAGAATGGCCCGGTACAGGTCGATGTTCGGGCCGCGCATCGCGCCATCGCGATCGATATCCGTACAGAGCACGTGACGGAGTCCGCCATCGAGGTACCGCTCGATACAGGTCCAAAGATCAGCCTCAGAGGTCCTTGTCCATCCGTCGGTTGCCAGCATCGGCGTACCGTCGTCGCGCAGTATCACGTCGAGTGCAAGGACGATTCGGTCGCCGCCGAAATGACGCAACCAGTCTAGAACGCGTTCCGGATGGCTCACGGCAAGGCTGCCCAGCACGCAGCGCCGCACGCCGGCCTCGTACCAGTGCTCGAGTGCGGCGTGCTCGCGAATGCCACCGCCCAGCTGGATATCCAGTACCGAATCCCCAGCGATCTGCCGGATCACGCCGGTGTTCGCGGGATTGCCGGTGCGTGCGCCATCCAGGTCGACAACGTGCAGGTCAGTGACAGCGAAATCGCCAAACCGGCGTGCAACGGAAAGCGGATCGTTGCTGTACTCCGTTTCCCGATCGAAATCGCCTTGCAGCAGGCGAACACATCGACCGCCCCGCAGGTCGATGGCGGGAATGACTCTCATGCTGTCCACGCCAGAAAATTCCGGAGTACGGTCGCGCCTGCTGCAGCGGAACGCTCCGGATGAAACTGCGCCGCGACAAAATTATTCTGCGCGATGATTGCGGCAAAATCGCTGCCGTGACAAGCGGCCGCAAGTGTGTAATCGCTGACCGGGAGCGCATAGCTGTGGATAAAGTAGAACCATGCGCCTTCGTCGATCCCCGCGAGCAATGGATGCGTGCCCAACAGCCGGATCGGGCACCAGCCCATGTTCGGGACCGGGAGCCCCGGGAGGTCGGACAGGCGGCGCGCAACGCCTGGCACAATGCGCAGGCAGATGACGTCGTTCTCATCCGAGGCATCGGAGAGCAATTGCATGCCAAGACAGATGCCCAGCACGGGCTGGGTGAGCTCACGAATCGTATCCACGAGACGATGACGCTCGAGTCTTTGCATTGCGTCGCGGGCAGCGCCAACGCCCGGCAGTATCACGCGCTCCGCTGAGCGGATACGTGCCGGATCTGCCGTCAGCGCCGCGGACGCGCCCAGTCGCTCCAGGGCGTACAGGAGCGAGGCAATATTCGCGCCGCCGCTGTCGATGATGGCAACGTCGGTGCTCATGCCAGGAGACCTTTGGTCGTCGGCAGGCCCTGGGACTCCACGCGCACGGCCTGCCGAAGGCAGCGCCCGACGCCTTTAAAGCAGGCTTCCACCATATGGTGCGTATTCTCGCCGGTCACGCGGACATGAATAGCGGCGCGCAGCGCTTCGGCGAGCGAGCCAAAGAAATGCCGCACCATCTCGGTCGACATCTCGCCCACGGTGTCGCGCGGAAAATCCGCTTCGAAAACGAGGTTGCTGCGTCCGGAGAGATCCACGCAGACCTGTGCCTCGCTTTCATCCATCGGCAACAGGAAGCCGTAGCGGGAAATCCCGCGCTTGTCGTCCAGTGCTGACCTGAGGGCGGTACCCAGGCAGATCGCCACATCTTCCACCGTATGGTGCTCGTCGATGTGCAAATCGCCGTCGCAACGAACGTGCAGGGCGAAACCGCCGTGGCGGGAGATCTGCTCGAGCATGTGATCAAAGAAGCCGATTCCAGTGGCAATGTCCTGCGGACCTTCGGTGTCGAGATTGATCGTGAGCCGGACACGCGTTTCGCTGGTGTTGCGTTCGATAGTCGCCGTGCGCTCGTTGCGGCAGAGGGCATCAACGATCCCCGGCCAGGTCAGGGCGTAGTCACCGTGTTCGTCGAGAAGGAACCCGTCTACGCCGATACGACGCGCCAGCTCGAGATCCGTTTCACGGTCGCCAATGACGGCGGAACGCTCCAGGTTCAGGGTATTCGAGGTGAGGTAGCGCGTCAGGAGACCAGTGCGTGGTTTGCGGCACTCACAGTTGTCCGCCGGGCGGTGTGGACATACGAAGACCTCGTCAAATGTAATGCCCTGGGAGCGAAACAAACCGAGCAGGAACTCCTGGCAGAGTTCGAATCTCTCCGTCGGAAATTCGGGTGTCCCGAGTCCGTCCTGGTTCGTCACCATGACAAATCGATAGCCGTGGTCGCGCAGGGAACAGAGTTCGGGAATGACGCCTTTGACGAGCTCGAGCTTCTCGAGCGCGTCAACCTGCTGGTCGTGAGGCTCGCGGATCAATGTACCGTCGCGATCGATAAACAGGACCTTCTTTCCCATGTCCATCACTCCGGCAATGTACGAAGACAGTCGAGCAGCCGGTCGTTCTCCTCGTCCGAACCGATCGATATGCGGATGCAGTCCGCATTTTCGCCACCGAAATGGCGAACGAGTATACCGGCACGCCGCGTCATCTCGAGGGTCCCCGCAGCATCTTCGAGGCGCACGAACAGGAAGTTGGCACCGCTCGGCCAGACTTGCCGCACGATCGGCAGCCGTTCAAATTCTGCGGCAAGCCTGTCCCGCTCGGCTACCGTCCGTCGTACGTTACCTCGGGCCAGGTCGATATGGCGCGGATCGAGCGCATCTTCGATGCACTCGACGACCGGCGTCGCCATGGCGTACGGCGCCTGTATCGCGTCGAGCATGCGAATGACCTCGGGTGGCCCGATCAGGGCGCCGCAGCGGGCACCCGCTAGGCCGAGGGCCTTCGACAGCGTCCGCAGGACGATAAGGTTTCCATGCGACCCGAGCAGGCCGATTGCCGAGGGTTCTTCCGAGAATTCAGCGTAGGCTTCGTCGACGATGACGGCCGTTCGGTCGGCCAGACTGTCAAGGATCGCGGTCAGGGTTGACCTTGGCAGTACTGTGCCGGTGGGATTATTGGGCGAGCACAAGAACACCAGGCGCGTGTTCGCATCGCAGGCCGCAAGCAAGGCACCCGCCTGGATCGCAAAATCGCCGCTGCGATCGAGCGGCACCTCTCGAATGGCGGCATCCTGGATATCGGCGTAGTGACGGTACATTGAAAAGGTCGGCGCCGGCGTCACGACGTTGTCAACGCCGGCGCGGCAGAATGCGCGCAACAGGAGGTCGATGGCCTCGCTGCTGCCCCGTGTGGTCAGGAGACATGAATCTTCCACACCGTAGTGAGACGCCAGCATGGCACGCAGCCGTGCCGGCCGGACTTCAGGATAGCGATTCAAGGGCCGCCGGCAACGGTCAGCGGCGTTTCGGAAGGCAGCCTCATTGGCATTCAGCCGTATCGTCCCGTCGACCTGCTCGGCGGCCGAGTACGGTTTGAGGGCCCGCAGTTCCGCGCGTGCGATGTGAATGATGCTCACGGCGTGTGCTCCAGTCTCACGCGCACGGCAGCGGCGTGCGCGTCCAGGCCTTCCAGCCCGGCCAGTGTCACTACCGTCGGCGCGAGGCGAGCGAGGCCCTCTCGCGACAATTCCTGCACGGTCATGTGCCGCAAAAAATGGTCGACGCCGAGGCCTCCGTAGTTTCGCGCGTAGCCGTAGGTCGGCAACACGTGATTGGTTCCGCTGCAATAGTCGCCGACCGCTTCGGGTGTCCACTCACCGAGGAAGACGGAACCCGCGTTGCGCACGTGAGGCAACAGGTCTCGCGCATTCCGGCATTGCAGTACCAGGTGTTCCGGGGCGTAGTCATTGCTGATCGCCACGGCCGTCTCGAGCGAGTCGACGACGACCAGGCGGGCGTGTTCGAGCGCCCGAGCGGTAATGTCCCGTCTCGCCAGCGAGGCGAGTTGGACGTCCAGTTCCGATTGGACGGCTTTCGCCAAAGATTCGCAGGTGGTCAGAAGCAGTACCTGCGAATCCGCACCGTGCTCGGCCTGCGAAAGCAGGTCGGCGGCGACAAAGGCGGCCTTTGCCGAGGCATCGGCGATCACCATGACTTCCGATGGCCCGGCGGGCATGTCGATTGCCGCGCCCGCCGGGTCGCTGGCGACGAGCGATTTCGCACACGTTACCCAGGCGTTACCCGGACCACAGATCTTCGACACCTTTGGCACCGTCTTCGTACCGTAGGCCATGGCAGCAATAGCGTGGGCACCGCCAATCTTGAAAATGCGCTCGATGCCGGCGCGGGTTGCTGCCACAACGACCGCAGGATCTGCGAAACCGTCGGGTCGGGGCGGAGTGCACAGTACGCGCGTCGGACAGCCCGCGATACGTGCCGGCACCGCCAGCATGATTGCGGCAGAGGGCAGCGGCGCCGTGCCGGCCGGCACGTAGAGCCCAACGGAATCGATCGGGCGGCTGACTCGCTCACAACGAACGCCGGGCATGGTGTCGATGTCAATGGGCAACGGCCGCTGCGCTTCATGAAAGCGCGTCACATTGGCAATCGCCGTGTCGATAGCCGCGACCGCGACGTCCGGCATGCAGGTTTGAGCCGCCTGCTTTTCCGCGCGCGATACCTCGAACCCGCGTAACTCGACCTTGTCGAATTTCCGGCCGAACTCGCGCAGGGCGCCGTCGCCATTACGGCGAACCTCGGCCAGGATCGCGCGGACGTCGCTTCGAATGCGTTGGCCGCCGGCAAGTGCCGGGCGCGCCAGCAAGGTGGTGCGTGCGGCATCGGCAAGGGACGACCACTGTCGAATTTCGATCGGCATCGCGTCAGGCCAGCATTTTTTCGACCGGCAGCACGAGCAGTGAGCTGGCACCGGCGGCCTTGAGATTTTCAAGGGTTTCCCAGAACACGTTTTCCTGGCAGACCGCATGGACGGCTACCCGGTCCGTGGTCCCCTCGAGCGGCAATACGGTTGGCGCCTCGGTACCGGGCAACAGCGCCTGGATTTTCGCCAGCGCGTCCCGCGGTGCGTGCAGCATGATGTACTTGCTTTCACGGACCCGCAGCACGCCGTCGAGCCGCTGCAGGATGCGATCGATCCACGCCTGCTTGCTGGCGCTGATGGCGGCTTTCGTCTGGATGACGATCGCCTCCGATTCCAGCAGCGTCAGCACTTCGACGAGACCGTTGGCCGCGAGGGTGCTGCCGGTAGACACCAGGTCGCAAATGAAATCAGCTGTGCCGAGTCGGGGCGTAATCTCCACGGCCCCGGAAAAGTAAACGACCTCGGCATCGATGCCGTTTCGAATTAGAAACTCACTAAGGACATTGACGTAACTTGTTGCAATACGAGACTTTTGCAGCGATTCTACGCCCTCGAATTTCGACCCGTCCGGTGCCGCCAGTGCCAGGCGGCAGTGCCCGAAGTCGAGCTCGAACACCTGCTTCAACAAGGCAGGCTTGCCCTTTGCTTCGAGCTTGAGCCGCTGTTCCTCGACCACATTCAAGCCGCAAATCCCGAGATCGCAGATGTCATCGGAAACCAGTTGCGGAATATCGTCGTCACGCACGAGCAGCACGTCCACGGGCATATTTTCGCCAAAGCAGAACAGTTGGTCCTTGCTTTGCGTGAACTTCAGCCCGCAGCGCTGGAGGAGATCGAGCGAATGCTCGGTGAGTCGGCCTGATTTCTGGACCGCGATCTTGATGCGCGGTTCGTTCTTGTCCATGGCGGTATCCCGTGGGGCGGTGTTCAGGCTGCGGCGTCACCGTCCGCTCCGGCCGTTGAACGCCGGAGGGCGACGTCGTAGCCGCCAAAGCCACTGGAAAGAAACCGGGCAACGCGCCCGATCGTGGTGACACTGACGCCGGTCAGGTCGTGTATCTGTCGGTAGGGCAGGCCGCGCTGGAGAAAGGCGACGACCTGCCAGCGATCGACCAGTGCCTGCAATTCGGCCGGGGTGCAGAGATCCCGGAAAAAATTGCGGCATTCGTCGATGTTGGCGAGGCTGACGATGGCCCGGAACAGGGCATCTTCTGCGAGCGTCTGCTCCCCCGCGCTGGCGTGGCGTTTCGGTTTCATGGAATCGTCTGTAATAGCGTATTAACAGGCTAGTACGCTATTACAAACGCTGCTGACATGCAAGCGTTTCAAGAGTGTCGGCTAATGATGTCGGGCGACAGTCGCTGTAGCAAACATTTATGCTTATATAAAAAATCCTGCATGTTTCTTGACGCGCTTTCCCGCGCTGCCTACACTCCAGAAGATCTCATCGAGACCGGCTGAGGGAAAGGCCCGACGACGCCGGGGCAACCAGCAGAGCCAACCACTCTGAAAAGGTGCCAACTCCTGCGGAAGCACAGCCTTCCGGATGATGAGGGTCCTCGCAACACCGGCGTCAGGTGCAGGGCGAGACACTCCATCCGCAGCGATTCCGCAGGATTTCGATGAAACAGGCCGGCCAGGCGCCGGGACGAGTTGACGAAATTGCGGAGATCACCATGACCAGCAACGCATCAGCCACCACCCGTGCCGTTCGCGCTGCTATCGAATCGGATACGCAGCACGGCGCGGTCGTGCCGCCCTTGCACCTGTCATCCAACTACGCGTTCGAGGGCTTCGGACGCAAGCGCCAGTACGACTACACCCGTTCCGGCAATCCGACGCGCGATGCGCTCGGTGCTGCACTGTCGGAGCTCGAGGGGGGTGCCGGTGCCATCGTCACGTCCTCCGGGATGGCGGCACTCAATGTCCTGGTGCAGCTACTCGAGCCCGGGGACCTGCTGGTGGTGCCACATGATTGCTATGGCGGCACCTTTCGCCTGTACGACGCCCTGCGCCGGAAAGGCCATTTCGATGTGATGTTCGTGGACCAGACGGACCCTGCGGCGCTGGCCGCGGTCTGTGCCCGCAAGCCCCGGTTGATTCTCACGGAAACGCCATCCAATCCCTTATTGCGGATCGTGGACATCGCGAAGGTCGCGGCGCTTGCGCGCGAATGCGGCGCCTTGTATGCCGTCGACAACACTTTCCTGTCACCTGCTTTACAGCAGCCGCTCGCGCTCGGTGCCGACCTCGTCGTGCATTCGACGACCAAGTACATCAACGGACACAGTGACGTGGTCGGGGGCGCGATTGTGGCGAAGACCGAAGCGTTGCGCGAATCCCTGGCGTGGTGGGCGAACTGCATCGGTGCAACCGGCGCACCCTTCGACAGTTTCCTGACCTTGCGCGGGGTTCGCACGCTGCAGGTCCGTATCCAACAGCATGAGCGAAGCGCTCGCCGTCTGGCTGATGTCCTCGTCGAGCAGGCAAATGTCGGCAGGGTGTATTACCCGGGACTGGAGTCGCATGCCGGGCATGACATTGCGCGACGGCAGCAGCAGGGCTACGGCGGCATGCTCAGTTTCGAGATCGAGGGTGGTGAAGCTGCCGTCAGGACCTTCGTCGAACACCTTCAATTCTTCTCGCTCGCTGAATCGCTGGGCGGCGTCGAAAGCCTCGTTTGTCACCCGCCGTCGATGACGCACGCACCGCTCAGCGAAGCCGTGCTGGCGGAGGCGGGCATCAGCAAGAGCCTGATCCGCCTGTCCGTGGGACTTGAAAGCACCGAGGATCTCGTGGCCGACGTGCTCGAGGCGCTGGAGGCCGCGCAGAAGGCGGTCGACCTGAAGCCGGTTGCCGCTGCTTGAGGATCTGGGCGTGAGTTTGCCCGCGTATCTTGGCAGGCACCTGTCGGCCGAGACGCAATACCTGCATGTGCCGGGCGCGCTGCACCTGGAAAATGGCGCAACGCTCGACGGTGTGCGGATTGCCTACCGCACCTGGGGTGATATCGCGAATGCAGAGGATCACGCGATCCTCATTTGTCACGCCCTGACGGGGTCCGCAGACGTCGATGCCTGGTGGCCAGGGATCATCGGCACGGACCGGACGTTCGACCCGGTGCGCGATTTCGTGGTGTGCGCGAATATCCTTGGCAGCTGTTACGGGACGAGCGGGCCGCTCAGCGTGAAACCGGGCACCGCCGAGCGCTACCGCGCCGACTTTCCCCGTATCAGCGTGCGCGATATGGTTGAGCTCGAGCGCATATTGCTCGATCAGCTCGGGGTTGGCTGTGTCGAGCTCGTCACGGGGCCCTCGCTCGGCGGGATGCAGGCACTCGAGTGGGCCATGATGTATCCGGATCGTATCCAGAGCGTGGTACCTATCGGCGTCGGCGGCCAGCACTCGCCCTGGTGCATCGGCATCAGCGAAGCACAACGGGCGGCGATTGCGGCGGATCCCAACTGGCGGGGCGGTTACTATACCGATGATCGGCCGCCCGAGCGGGGTCTCGCGGCGGCGCGCATGATGGCGGTTTGCACCTATCGCAGCTTTGCATCGTTCGACGAGCGATTCGGCCGGGCGCTGCGGGAGTCCGACGTTTTCGAGGTGCAGTCCTACCTGCGGCACCAGGGCGAGAAGATCAACCAGCGTTTCGATGCGAATGCCTATGTCACGCTGACGCATGCCATGCACACGCACGACCTGGCGCGTGGCCGCGGCATCTACCCGGACATAGTAAAGACGATCGAGCAGCCGGCGCTGGTCGTTTCCGTCAGCAGCGACACGCTTTACCCGCCGGCTGAACAACGCTTGCTCGCGGATCACATGCCGAACGCAGAGTACGCGATCCTGGACTCGGTCCACGGCCACGACGGTTTCCTGATCGAAACGCAGGCGCTCGGCGAACTGATTCAGGCGTTTCGCGAGAGGAGGCGCAAGCGCGCGCGGCTGGAACTCGTCAGCGGAGCTCGCGAAGCACTGCAGCCGTAAATGCTTCGGTCGACAGCACGGGCCCGTTGACGCTCGCAATATCCGCGGTGCGACCGCCGGCGCGAATGACCTCCACCAGGGCTTTCTCGACGGCGTCGGCCTCGGCCGGCAAGTCGAGGCTGTGTCGCAGCAGCAATGCACAGCTCGCAATCGTCGCCGCCGGGTTGGCTATACCTCTACCGGCGATGTCCGGCGCCGAACCGTGGATCGGTTCATACAGCCCACGTGTCGACACGCCGAGCGACGCGGACGGCAACAGGCCGAGTGATCCTGCAAGCATCGACGCTTCATCGGTGAGAATGTCGCCGAACATGTTCTCAGTCACGATTACGTCGAACTCTGCCGGCCGGCTCAGCAGGTGCATCGCCGCCGCGTCGACCAACAACGTCTCGAGCGCGACATCAGGAAATTCCCGGGCCATGACGCGATTCGTCGTATCCCGCCACAAGCGCGAGGTTTCGAGCACGTTAGCTTTGTCTACGGAGCACAATTTTCCGCGGCGGTTGCGTGCCAGTGTTGCGGCGACACGCACCACACGCTCGATTTCCGGCACGGTGTAAATGCATAGATCAGACGCAGAGGTAGCCGTGCGCGTCTTCTCCCCGAAATAGATGCCGCCGGTCAGCTCGCGTACCACGATGAGGTCGACATTTTTCAGCCGGTCGTTCTTTATCGGAGAGGCATCCATCAATTCCGGCAGTACGCGCACGGGCCGGAGATTGGCAAACACCCCGAGCCCGGCGCGCAAACGCAGCAGGCCTTGTTCCGGCCGGACCGGCGCGTTCGGGTTGGACCAGCGCGGGCCGCCGACTGCACCGAGCAGCACTGCCGCAGACTCGAGGCAGCACTCCAGCGTATCGCCGGGCAGGGGGTCGCCGGTTGCGTCGATCGCTGCGCCGCCCATGACTTTTTCCTGCAGGCGGAAGCGGTGGCTATGACGTTCAGCGATCCGTTCGAGGATGGCGCGGCCTGCGGATACGACTTCCGGCCCGATCCCGTCCCCCGGGAGCAGTGTGATCAGGGCTTCCATGCGCGTTCCTGTTCGAAAGATTCAATGGCGGCGAGTTGCTGTGCGAGAAAGCCGAGCTGGTCAATGCCCTCGACGAGGCAGTATTTCGCGAAGCGGTCGATGGGGAAGGTCACGCGGCGGCTTCCCGGCAAAACGACCGCTGTGTCACGTACGTCGACGATAAGCTCTATGCCCGGATTATCGAGCAGAAATCGATGCGTGGCTGTATCGACAACGATCGGCAGCAATCCGTTCTTTAACGCATTGTTGAAAAAAATATCAGCGATCTCTGTCGAGATGACGGCCTTGAAACCATAGTCGAGAAGTGCCCAGGGTGCGTGCTCACGCGACGAGCCGCAGCCGAAGTTGTTGCCGGCGACGAGGATGCGACAGCCCTCGGCGTCGGGGCGGTTCAGCGGAAAATCGGGGCGCGGCAGACCGGCTGCATCGAAGCGCAGATCGTGGAAAAGGTGCTCGCCCAGTCCCTCGCGCGACGTTGTCGTGAGAAACCTTGCAGAAATGATCTGGTCGGTATCGATGTCCCGCGTCGGCAGCACGACGGTACGTGCGCGAAATTTACCCAGGGCTTCCATCAGCAGGGTTCCGTTCAGTGCGCGAGGTAGGGGCGCGGGTCCGCGACCCGGCCCTCGATGGCGGAAGCGGCCGCCGTCGCCGGGCTCGCAAGGACGGTGCGTGCCCCGGTTCCTTGCCGGCCTTCGAAGTTTCTGTTGCTCGTGCTGACGCTGAGTTGCCCGGGGCGGGCGATATCGCCATTCATGCCGATGCACATTGAGCAACCCGCCTCGCGCCACTCGGCGCCCGCAGCGGTGAAGACACGGTCGAGGCCGATCGCCTCGGCCTCGTTCTTCACTCGTTGTGAGCCGGGCACGACCAGCATGCGCACCCCGTCGGCGATGTGCCTGCCTCGCAATAGCGCCGCCGCCTGCACGAGGTCCGAGAGCCGGCCGTTCGTACAACTGCCGACGAACACGATATCGACCTTCTGCGTCGACATCGGCCGGCCGGGCGTAAGCCGCATGTAGTCGAGAGCCTTCCGGAAGCTTGCATCGCCGTCTTCCGGTACCGGATCACCGATGCCGATTACCATGCCCGGGTTGGTACCGAACGTGACCATGGGCTGCAGTGTGCGTGCATCCAGCGTCAACTGCCTGTCGAATACTGCGCCGGCATCAGTGGCGAGGCTCGTCCAGCGCGCGACAGCTGCATCCCAGTCTGCGCCTTGCGGTGCGTACGGCCGGCCGTGCAGGTATTCGAACGTCGTCGTGTCCGGTGCAATCATGCCTGCGCGGGCGCCGGCTTCAATTGACATGTTGCAGACTGTCATGCGCTCTTCCATATCGAGCGCACGGATCCCCGTGCCGTGATACTCGATGACATGGCCCGTACCACCATCCACACCCAGAGTCCCGATGATCGAAAGGACGAGGTCCTTGGCCGTGACACCATGCGGCAAAACTCCGTCGACCTCCACCGCGAGCGTCCGCGGCTTTCGTTGCAACAGGCACTGAGTAGCCAATACGTGGCCGACTTCTGTTGTGCCGATTCCAAAGGCCAGTGCACCGAAAGCGCCATGGGTGCTCGTATGACTGTCGCCGCAGACGATCGTCTTGCCCGGCTGTGTCGCACCGAGTTCGGGCCCGATGACGTGGACGATGCCGCGGTTGGCACTTCCGTAGCCATGCAAATCGATGCCGAATTCCGCGCAGTTGGATTCCATCTGCCGGATCTGCTTCGAGGCGCTTTCGCTCACCACGGCGAGATCGTGAAACGTCCGGCCGGGAACCGTCGGCGTTGAATGATCCATCGTCGCAAGTGTCAGGTCTGGCCGGCGCACCCCGAGGCCTGAACTGCGAAGCGTGGAAAACGCCTGCGGACTGGTGACTTCGTGAATGATGTGCAGGTCGACGTACATGACGGCCGGCGTATCGGCGCTTTCCGGAACGACGACATGGTCGTCCCAGATTTTCTCGAGCAAGGTTCGCACTAGATACTCGCGCGGTCTGCCGCGGTCCAGGTGGTTTTATCGTCGCGCCGATCGCGGCGAATGATCCGGTTCATGACTTCAAGACAGGCACGGCTGCCGGCTTCGACAATGTCGACGCTCGTTCCATGGCCACGATAGCTGTGGCCTTCATGGTCGACGGTGACTGTTACCTCACCCTGGGCATCCTCACCGGTAGAGACGCTGTGCAATTCAAAGTTCCTGAGCGCGAGGTGCACCCCCGTCAGCTGTTCGATTGCCTGGAACGCCGCGGCTACGGGCCCGTCGCCACTCGCCGTGCTCTCGTGTTCGGAACCGTCTTCGCTGACGAGGATGACATGGGCGCGTGCAGGCTGATCGGTGGTCGTACTTACCGCCAGTGACTTGAGTATCCAGGGACCCGCCGAACTGCTGTCGACATTCAGAATGATTGCTTCGATATCGCTCTCGTAAACATCCTTTTTCCTGTCTGCGAGTTTCTTGAACTCCTGGAACGCGCGATTGGTTTCAAACTCGTCGAGATCGAAACCGAGTTCGCGAACCCGGGCGCGGAAGGCGTGCCTGCCGCTGTGCTTGCCCAGCACGAGGTTTGAGCGGGTCAGCCCCACGTCCTCCGGCCGCATGATTTCGTAGGTCGACGCGTGCTGGAGCATCCCGTGCTGGTGGATACCTGCCTCATGTGCGAAGGCATTCTCGCCGACGATCGCCTTGTTGCGGGGTACATGCATCCCGGTAATGCTGGATACGAGACGCGAGGCCGGATAGAGCCGCGTGGTTTCGATTCCGGTATGGACGCCGAAGAACTCAGCGCGCGTCCTGATCGCCATCACCACTTCCTCCAGGCTGCAGTTTCCCGCACGCTCACCGATCCCGTTGATCGTGCATTCCACCTGGCGGGCACCGGCGTGAACGGCAGCCAGGCTGTTCGCGACGGCCATGCCAAGATCGTTGTGACAGTGAACGGACAGCGTTATGCCATCGATTCCCTGCACGTGATTCCTGAGGTACCGGAACAGGCGGTCGAACTCCGCGGGCACGGTATAGCCGACAGTATCCGGAATATTTACGGTCGTCGCGCCCGCTTCAATGGCTGCTGTAACCACGTCGGCGAGGTACGCGAGCTCCGTGCGTGATGCATCTTCGGGTGAAAACTCAACGTCATCTACGAATTCGCGGGCCAGCTTGACCGCCCCGGCGGCGCTCCGAATGATCTCTTCCTTCGCCATGCGCAGTTTATGCTCACGGTGAATTTTGCTCGTCGCGACGAAAACATGGATGCGGGGCCGGCTGGCGGCACGTACCGCCGCGTAGACTTTCTCGATGTCTTCCGGATTGCATCGCGCCAGACCACAGATGACCGGACCGAAATTTGCTTCCGCGATAGCCTGGACGGACTCAAAATCGCCCGGCGAGGCGGCCGGAAATCCGGCTTCGATGACATCGACCTTGAGTTCGGCGAGCACTTTTGCGACGCGGAGCTTCTCGCGAAGCGTCATGCTGCAGCCCGGCGCCTGTTCACCGTCGCGCAGTGTCGTGTCGAAGATTGCTACCCGGCCCTTGTCTTTGGTCTCGTTCATCTTGCGAACTCCTGGATATTGTCTAGCCTTCCAGCCAATCCATCCGGCTCCTCAGCGATTTCCCGACGACCTCGATCGGATGGTCCAGGTCGGCGTTCATATGACGTTTGAACTCCGGCATACCCTTGTCGTTTTCCGCAATCCAGTTGCGCGCAAAAGTCCCGTCCTGGATCTCATTGAGAATGCTCTTCATAGCTTTCCGCGAGTTTGCGTCCACAACCCGCGGACCGCTGATCATGTCACCCCACGCAGCGGTGTCACTGATGAACTCGTGCATTTTTCGCAGGCCGCCTTCGTGCAACAGGTCCACGATGAGTTTTAGCTCGTGCATTACCTCGTAATAGGCAACCTCCGGCTGGTAGCCGGCCTCCACGAGTGTTTCGAAGCCGGCCACGATCAGTTCCGTCGCGCCGCCGCACAGGACGGCCTGCTCACCGAACAGGTCGGTCTCTGTCTCCTCGGCAAAGGTCGTCTCGATAACGCCGGCGCGCGCACCGCCGATTCCGGCGGCGTAGGCGAGGGCGAGCTTCAGCGCAATCCCGTCTGAGTCCCGGTGCACCGCGACCAGGCAGGGCACACCATGTCCTTCCTCGTATTGGCGCCGGACGAGGCCGCCCGGACCTTTGGGCGCTATCAGGACGACGTTGAGATCCGGGCGCGGGTCCACCTGTTTGAAGTGCACGGCAAAGCCGTGCGCGAAGAGGAGGGTCGCTCCTTTTTGGATGTTGTCGACTACGGCCTTGTATAGCGATTTTTGCACCATATCCGGTGTGAGGAAGGCAATAATCGTGGCCGCTTTCACTGCCTCCGCCGGTTCCTGCACCTCGAGGCCGTCGCCCTTCGCCTTCAACCAGCTCTTGCCGTCCCTGCGCAGGCCGACCACGACGTCAAAGCCGGAATCCCGGAGATTCAGCGCGTGCGCGCGGCCCTGACTGCCGTAGCCGAGTATCGCTATCCGTTTACGGGCCAGGCAGGTCCTATCCACATCGGCTTCTGAATAAAGTTGCATCGTTGCTTTTCCTTTCGATCCTTTCGCTTTGGCGACATTCAAAAATAAAAAACCCCGCGATCAAGTGAAGATGCGGGGCCGGCGTTCGTTACTTTTTTGGTACGCGCTACCCGCACTCTCTCCCGAGAAGAAGGAGATCGGTCCGGAAAAGCAACAGGGGGTTGCCGTGTGCAACCGTGGATCCTTGTGCGCGCAACTGGGACATGCGGCTCATCATGTTGCAAGGTCCGCAGGAAGTCAACTCTCTATATTTCAGTTACTTGTGTTACTAAGACCGTCTTTGGCAGGCTTGTTGCGTTCCGTCTAACGCATCAACCCAAGCGGCTGAAACTTATGTCATTCGCAGGCTGGCGCTCACAGTTGACTATGCTATTCTTTGTTCCGGAACCTTGGACTGACAGAATTCAGGATAAAAGGCGGGGAAGCCGGAGTGAGAGTGCGCCGGTAAGCCAACGAAGAGAGCGGATCAGGTCCCGGATTTTCATCGCCGCGGCGAAGTGGAGAGGGTCGCGTGCGCAAGCAGGAGCAATTCCGTTGCTTCTTCTAATTCATGTATGCATGTATCGAGCCGCAACAACCGCGAGATTCGTGCATCCCTCTCCGGAATTGTCCATAAACTACGATCTAGCCTTAAGGAGCGTTCATGAAACGGTGCATAACGAGCAGTCGGCGTGCGGCCCGGGCATTGATTGCCACCGGGATTATTGCACTTACCGGCAGCGTTTTCGCCCAGTCCGTCGACCAGGTGCTGCAAGCTGACACGCGTCGCTTGACACTTGCGCAACAGTCGCAGGAGAGTATTAACGAAGTGGTGGAGGGCACGCGCTCGCTGGGCGACCAGTTCCGGGCGATAGACAAAGAGACTGAAGGTCTCCGCGTCTACAATCGCCTGATGGGCGCCCAGACCCAGGGGCAGCAAGCCACGCTGGACGATATCGCGCTGTCCATGGACCAGGTCGACGTGATAAACCGGCAGATCGTTCCCCTGATGACCCGGATGATCGACGGCATCGAGCAGTCGATCGCGCTCGACGTGCCGTTCCTGATGGAAGAGCGAACGGATCGCGTTAAGGAACTCGAGGACATCATGGAGCGATCCGATGTCACCGTTGCCGAAAAGTTCCGCAAGGTAATGGAGGCCTACCAGATCGAGCTGGACTACGGCAATTCTGCCGAAGCCTATGAGCAGACGCTGACCTTCGGGGAAGAAACACGCTCCTACAACATTCTGCGTGTCGGCCGGGTGGGACTTTACTTCCAGTCCGAAGATGCGAGTATCACGGGCCGCTGGGACAATGACGAGCGGCAATGGGTCGAGGACAACTCGGCCCGCAGCGAGGTTCGTACCGGCCTGCGCATGGCCCGGCAATTGATCGCTCCAGAGATCATAGTCGTTCCGGTCAGTGCACCGACTTCCGCGGAGGCTTCGTAATGAAACGCTTGACCACATACCTTGCTGCGGGGCTCCTGGCATTCGGCGTTACCGCTGTCGTCGCACAGGAAGAAGCGAGCAGCATGTCCGAGCTGTTGCGCCTGATCGAACAGGGCCAGGCACGGGACACACAGGAAGCCCGGCAACGGCTGCAACGCTTCGAGGCGGCGCGCAACGAGCAACAGGGACTCCTGACCCAGGCTCGCAATGACCGTACCGTTCAGGAACGCGAAAGCGAGCGGCTCGAACAACTTTTCCGCGCTAACCAGGAAGAGATCATCACGGCCCGCCAGGCCCTCGATGACCGCCTCGGTGCGCTCAAGGAACTGTTCGGCGTCCTGCAGACCGTGTCCGGCGATTTGCAGGGTCGATTCGACAATTCGCTCACCAGCCTGCAGTTCCCGAATCGTGGCGAATTCCTGACTGAATTGGGCGCCAAGATGGCGAGTGCCTCGGAGCTCGCCTCAATCGAGGACATTGAGCAACTCTGGTTCGAGTTGCAGCGCGAGATCAACGAGTCCGGGAACGTCGTGCGCTTCAACCACCAGGTGACGAACAACACCGGCGAGCAGGCCGTGCAGGAAGTCGTTCGCGTCGGCCTTTTCAATGTCGCCTCCGAGCAGGGTTACCTGGTCGTCAACGATGAAGGCATGCTCGTCGAGCTGGCGAAACAACCAGAGGGACGGCTGGTCAGTACGACTGACGACCTGATGGCGGCGGCGCCGGGCGAAGGCCCCGTGAACTTCGGCCTCGACGTCACGCGCGGCGGCATTCTCAGCCTCCTGGTCGAGACGCCGTCGTTCATGGAGCAGGTGCACCAGGGCGGTTATGTCGGCTATGCGATCATCGCGCTCGGCATTATTGGCCTCCTGATCGCCATCTGGCGATGGGTTGCCCTGACGACGGCGAGTCGTAAGGTCTCCGCCCAGCTCAAGCGCGATACGGCGAGCACGGACAATCCGCTCGGCCGGGTGCTCGCGGCCTACGAGGCAAATCGCAACGCGGACACGGAAACGCTCGAGCTGAAGCTCAGCGAGGCCGCCCTGAAGGAAATGCCGGGCCTGACCAAGGGCCTGCTTTTCATAAAGGTTGTGTCCGTGGTTGCGCCGCTCATGGGCCTGCTCGGTACGGTGACCGGTATGATCAATACCTTCCAGGTCATCACGCTTTATGGTGCGGGCGATCCGAAGCTGATGGCGGGCGGCATCTCACAGGCACTCGTGACAACCGTGCAAGGCCTGGTGGTGGCCATCCCCATGGTGCTGCTGCATACAGTCGTGAGCGGGCAAAGCAGGAAGATCATCAACATTCTGCAGTCGCAGAGTGCAGGTCTTGTTGCCGAGCATTCCGAGGCTCGTCACTGATCCGGGGGAGGAGAGGCCATGTTCTGGCTTACTGATGCAATAGAGGCCATCCGGGATTTCATGGCGCTCGGGGGAACGGTCCTGACGACTATCGCCGTGGCCATCTTCCTGATGTGGGTCCTCATCGTCGAGCGAGTACTGTACTTCCGCTCGACGATGCGGGACCGCGCGCGCGAGATCCGGAATGCATGGGAGGCCCGGAGTGAACGCCGCTCCTGGCACGCCCACCAGATTCGCGAGATGATGATCTCGCGCTTCAGCGACTCGGTGAATCGGGGCATTCCGATGATCCAGACCTTCGTCGCCCTGTGCCCCCTGCTGGGGCTTTTGGGTACGGTGACCGGCATGATCACGGTCTTCCAGGTTCTGGCGGTATCGGGTTCCGGAAATGTCCGAGCCATGGCAGCCGGTGTCTCGCAGGCGACCGTGCCGACGATGGCCGGCATGGTCGGCGCTCTGTCGGGCGTACTGTTCGTTACCCTGCTGACGCGGCGCGCGGCGCGCGAAGTCGAGTTTCTGGAAGACTCGCTGACGATGGATCACTAAGAGGAAAGGCAATGCGCAAAATCGAACTGGTGAGCGCTGCGGAAGAGGAGAACGAGATCAACCTCACGCCGATGCTCGACGTTGTCTTCATTATGCTGATCTTCTTCATCGTGACGGCATCCTTCGTCAAGGAGGCGGGGCTGGACGTGAATCGCCCGGACGCTCCGACAACCGAGGTACAGACCGAGGATACGAATATCCTCGTCCAGATCCGGGAGAACGATGAAATCTGGATCGATCGGCGGCTCGTCGACCCGAGAGCGCTGCGGGCCAACATCGAGCGCCTGCACGCGGAAAAGCCGGAAGGATCGGTTGTGATCATGCCGGACCGGCGGTCCACGAACAAGATGCTGGTCACCGTCATGGACGCGTCACGACAGGCGGGTGTCTACAACATTTCAATAGCGGATAACTGACATGCTTCGTAAAGGCCGCAGCACGGCAGCTGCCGAGCAGGATGAGAACGAGATCAATCTAACGCCGATGCTCGACGTCGTCTTCATCATGCTGATCTTTTTCATTGTTACAGCGACCTTCATCAAGGAGGCGGGCATCGATGTGGAACGCCCGGTGGCGTTTACGCGCGACCAGATGGCCGATGCGGCGATCCTGGTCGCCATAAGCCCCGGGGACGAGATCTGGATCGACAAGAAACAGACCGAGCCCAAGGACGTACGTACGGTGCTCGAGAAACTCCACCAGGAGAACCCGAAAGGCTCCCTGGTCATCCAGGCAGATGAGGCGTCGACGAATGAAGCGCTTGTCGTCGTCATGGAAGCGGCGAAACAGGCCGGTATCGGCAATGTTGCGATTTCGGCGGTTGACGACTAGGGTTAGGCAGTGAACTTGCGCCGCCCGGGCGGGGTCCGAATATCTCAGGACCTGGCTCTGCGGGTAGCTCATGGCGGGAGCCATCGAGGAGACACGAGATGATTGGCCGATATGCTTTTTCGATCGCGATAGGCGTCGTCGTGACGCTCAGCTTGTTGTTCATCATGCAGCTGTTGATCGCCACAGGCGAAGACATCATTCAGAAAGAGCGGACACGTGCGCAGCTGGACTTCGTGCGGGTCAAGCGCGACGAGAATCTGGATACCGATGACTTCGAGCCGGAAAAGCCGCCGCCCCCGCCCCAGGTGCCACCGGAGACGCCGCCGCAGGAGATGGACAACATCGATCCGAACACGCCGACGATCAATATTGCCGCGCCTACCGTCAGTGCAAACACGGACATCGGCGGACCCGGCGGCATGAACATCGCCGAAGGCGACTACTTGCCGATTGTCCGGGTCGCACCGGTGTACCCGGCTCGTGCGCTGTCTCGTGGACTCGAGGGTTACGTAGACATGTCGTTTACAGTGACACCGACGGGCACGGTGGAGAACCCGGTGGTCATGTACTCGACCAGCAGCCTGTTCGACCGTGCGGCAACGCAGGCGGTGCTCAAGTTCAAGTACAAACCTCGCGTCGTGGACGGTGTGCCGGTGGCGGTACCGAATGTGAAAACACGCATTTCATTCAAGATCGAGGAATAGCTCCAGGTTTGGCAATTCAGTTTGGCAATAAATGGCCCAAGCGGGATCCAAAGGCCCAGAAGGACGGTATCCGACATGCAAATTGACAATCGACTGAAGCTGCTCGCAGCCCTGGCCGCGGCCTTTTTGCTCACGGGCAATGCGCTGGCGCAGGACGAGGAGGAGGACGCGGCCCAGAGGGAATCCGAGGCACAGGACACGAAGCAGGCGCAGGCTGTCAGCAAGGAAGTCTACGACCAGATCACCAAAGCGCAGGAACTCGTTGACGCGAAGGACTATCCCGGGGCGCTCAACATTCTCAACCGCCTCTTCAATCCCGATGAACTCACCGAGTACGAACAGGCGAACGTCCTGAACTACATAGGTTTCGTGTACTACAACATGGACGACCCGGCGAACGCGATCAAGACCTACGACCGGATGCTCGCCATCCCGAGCCTCGAGGCGCAGATGCGCAAACAGGTTACGTTCACGCTCGCCCAGCTCAACATGATGGAAGAGAACTACGCCCGGTCTCTGGACTTGCTCAACCAGTGGTTCCAACTGGAATCGAACCCCGGTCCTGATGCCTTCATCCTGAAGGCACAGGCGTTGTACCAGTTGGAGCGATTCAAGGAAATGGTGGAACCGATCGAGCGTGCCATCAGTATTGCGCGTGAACGCGAGGTCGCAGCCAAGGAAGACTGGTATGTATTGCTGAACTTCGCTTATTTCCAGGACGAGAACTATGCGAAGGTTCGCGACATTCAGAAAATCCTGCTCACGAACTGGCCAAAGAAGCGCTACTGGTTCTCGCTCGCCGGCGCCTACACGGAGCTCGGTGAAGATCAGAACCTGATCGCCGCCTATGACGCGGCGCATACCCAGGGCCTGCTCGAGACCGAATCCGAGTTCGTGACGATGGCCCAGCTTTATATGCAGGCCGAGGTACCGTACAAGGCAGCAACGCTGCTCGAGGAGAAAATGAACGCGGACGTCCTGTCGAAGGACGAGAAAAATTACCGGCTGCTCTCGCAGGCCTGGACGCTGGCCCAGGAAGACGACAAAGCCATTCCGGCTCTGCAGGAAGCGGCGAAGCGAACCGCTGACGGCGAGCTCGATGTGCGGCTCGCGAATGCGTTTCTCAACATCGGCGAGTACGAGGATTGCGCGGAAGCGGCGCGCAACGGCCTTCGCAAGGGTGACCTGAAAAGCCCGGACAACGCACAGATTTCCCTCGGCATGTGCCTCTACAACCTGCAACAGTACCGGGCGGCGAAGGAAGCGTTCCAAGTGGCTGCGCGCGTTGAAAAATCGCGACGCACTTCAAACCAGTGGATCCAGGTGATCGACGCCGAGGTTGAGCGTAATCGCCAGATTGAACTTGCGCAGGAGCAGGCGCGCAAGAGGCAGGCCGAGGTGGAGGCAAGGCGCAAACGGGCGGGTCGCGTCTAAAACTACACCGCTGAAAAATTTCAGGATCAGGGCGTTGACCGGCGACGGTCAGCGCCCTCTTTATGACAGGTTCAGGCGAAGAGGTCAGCGAGCGGCATGCCAACAGTCATCTACATTACACCAGACGGCGAGCGACACGTCACCGACGTGGACACGGGCTACTCCATCATGGAAGGCGCAATTAACAACAACATTCGCGGGATCGTCGCGGAGTGCGGCGGTGCCTGTGCCTGTGCGACCTGCCACAGTTATGTTGACGAAAACTGGCTCGACAAAATTCCGCCGATGGACGACATGGAGGATTCCATGCTGGATGCCGCTTTCGAACGCAAAACCAACAGCCGCCTCACCTGCCAGATCGAAATGACCGATGCACTCGACGGCATAGTCATTCACGTCGCGGAGAACGAATACTGAGGCACTGCCTGTGCCTGCTGCCAGCTATCGCAGGCCGGTCTCGAGTCGGCCAATGACCATGCGCTGGATTTCCGACGTGCCTTCGTATATTTCGGTGATCTTCGCGTCACGGAAGTAGCGCTCGAGCGGCAATTCCTTGCTGTAACCCATTCCGCCGTGAATCTGCAGCGCCTGGTGTGTGACCCACATGCACGTCTCAGACGCAAAGAGCTTTGCCATCGACGCGTTCAACGTATTCTTGACGCCGCTGCGCTCGGCTTCGCCTTTGGCCCAGGCGGCCTGCAACACGAGCAGCCGGCTTGCCTCGATCCGAGTTTTCATGTCCGCGATCTTGTTCTGGATCGACTGAAAACTTCCGATGGCTTCGCCAAAAGCCTGGCGATCCCGGGACCAAACCAGTGCGGCGTCATACGCGGCCTGCGCAATGCCGAGTGCCTGGGCTGCAATCCCGATCCGGCCTGAATCCAGCACCGTCATCGCAATCCGGAAGCCAGCGCCTTCGTCGCCTATCCGGTTTTCCACCGGACACTGATAGTCGCTTAGTTCGATCTCGCAGGTCGCAGAAGCACGTATTCCGAGTTTGGGCTCGTGCTTGCCGCGACGATAGCCGTCGTGGTCGGCATCTATGAGAAACGCGCTGATTCCGGTTGCATCCCCGTTCGAACGGAAGGTTTGCGCAAAGAGGACAATGTATTTCGCGACCGGGCCTGAGGTTATCCAGGATTTCTTTGCGTTTATGATGTAACAGCTACCATCCTTCGCCAGTTCGGCACGCGACCGCATCGAACGCGCGTCGGAACCCGACTGCGGTTCGGTCAGCGCATAGGCACCCGTCACCGTACCGGAAGCCACCGGTCGCAGGTATCGCTGTTTTTGAGTTTCGCTGCCGAAGCGCAGTAACGACACACCATAGAGCGAGTTGTTCACGGATACGATAGTGCCGTGCGACGCGTCCGCTGCAGAAATCTCCGCCATGATCAGTGCGTAGCTGACAGCGTCGAGCCCGGCGCCGCCGTAGCTTTCGGGAACCTCGATACCCATGAAGCCGAGCTCCCCCGCGGCACGTATCGTTGCGGCCGGAAACTCGCCGGATATATCGAACGCGGCCGCGACGGGTACGATTTCGTTTTGTGCGAATTCGCGTGCGGCCGCCTGGATGATCTGTTGTTCTTCAGTTAGCGCGAAATCCATGGTTTCTCCTATTTGTGCTGTTGATTATACGGGCCATCGGGGGAATACCGAACAGCATCGCGGCCGACCGTACGAGCCGGGTTGCGTGGCGCATGACGACGCCGCGGATTCCGCATAGAATGCAGGTCACGACAAAAACCGACCGAGGAGTTTTTCCATGTCAATTCAGGCAGGTGAGAAGATGCCCACCGGTACGTTCGGCGTCATGACGGCGGCCGGTCCCGGGGCCATGACGACCGATGAGCTGTTTTCGGGCAGGAAGGTCGTACTGGTATCCGTCCCCGGGGCGTTCACACCGACGTGCTCGATGAATCATCTCCCGGGCTTCGTGGAGCACGCGGAAGCAATGCGCGAAAAAGGCGTCGATACCATTGCCTGTATGGCGGTCAACGACGTGTTCGTCATGAATGCCTGGGGCAAGGACCGGGGAGTGGGCGAGGACGTTCTCATGCTCGCCGATGGCAACGGTGAATACGTGCAGACCCTGGGTCTGGAAATGGATGCTTCGGGTTTCGGCATGGGTCAGCGCGGCAAACGATTCGCGATCGTGGTCGACAATGGCGTGGCGACTCACGTCGCGGTCGAGGAGCCAGGCAAATTCCAGGTCAGCAAAGCTGAGGCAATCCTTGAAAAGCTCTAGCGCTTCGTTCCTACAACGCGTCGGTAAATTCCGGCACCGCGGTAAAAAGATCGGCCACGAGCCCGATGTCGGCCACCTCGAATATAGGCGCTTCCCCATCCTTGTTGATCGCAACGATCGTCCCGGCATCCTTGATGCCGGTGAGGTGCTGGATCGCGCCCGAAATACCGATCGCCACATACAGTTCGGGGGCGATGATCTTGCCTGTCTGCCCGACCTGCATGTCATTTGCGACGTAGCCCGCATCGACAGCCGCCCGCGATGCGCCGACGGCCGCACCCAGCTTGTCGGCCAGGGCATAGACGATAGAGAAGTTGTCGCCACTGCCAAGCGCCCGCCCGCCGGAGACGACTCGATTCGCGGTTTGGAGGTCGGGCCGGTCGCTGTTGCCTGCGTCGAGGCCCACGTAGCGCGTGTGTGAAGGCAGTTCGGCATCGATCGTGCGCGCCTCGATCGACGCCGATCCACCCCCGCCAACGGCCGGCCAGGATGCTGTTCTGATCGTGGCAACGATCTTGTGATTCTCCGGCGCAACCACCGTCACGATGGCGTTGCCGGCGTAAACGGGCCGTTTGAAGGTCCTGGGTGCCTCGACGCTCATGATGTCGCTGATCTGGTTGACGCCGAGCAGGGCGGCAACACGAGGCATCAGGTCCTTGCCAAAAGTCGTCGACGGCCCGAATACGCAGTCGAAATCGTCGGCGAGTGCCGTGATTTGCGGCGCCAGGACGGCAGCCAGCGCGTCACTGTTGGCAGCATTTTCGACCAGTATGACCGTCGAGACCGATGCGAGGCCTGCCGCTTCCGCGGCGATCGGTTCAATGCCGGAGGCGCCGAAAACCACGACGCTCACGACAGCATTCTCGACGGCGCAAGCGCAGGACACGGTCTTGGCTGTGCTCGGGTTCAGGCTGCTGCCGTCGTGTTCGGCAATGACGAGTACGCGGGTCATCAGATCAGCCCCTTGCTCTTGAGGGCCGCCACGAGACCGGCGACATCGTTCACCATGATGCCCTTCTGCCGAACGGGCGGGGATTCGAATCGTTGTTGAACGAGCGCGGGGCTGCGCTCAATGCCGAGATCGTCGAGCGCCACGGTATCGAGCGGCTTTTTCTTGGCTTTCATGATATCCGGTAGTTTCACGTATCGCGGCTCGTTAAGCCGCAGGTCCGTCGTAATGACGGCCGGCAGGTCCACCGCAATGGTTTCCAGGCCGGCATCGACTTCGCGCGTGACGGTAGCCGTTTGGCCCTCAAGTACGATTTTCGATGCGAAGGTGGCCTGTGGCCGCCCCCACAGGGCGGCGAGCATCTGGCCGGTCTGGTTGTTGTCGTCATCGATGGCCTGCTTCCCGAGAATGACGAGGTCGGGCTCCTCGCGACGGACGATCTCGAGGAAGACCCGGGCGCGATCAAGCGGGTCCGGCATCCCGTCGGCCGTCACGAGGATCGCCCGGTCCGCGCCCATGGCAAGTCCTGTACGTAATTGTTGCTGCGCATCCGGCGAGCCGATGGACACTACAATCACCTCGCTGGCATCGCCCCGTTCACGCATACGCAGTGCTTCCTCGAGCGCAATCTCGTCGAAGGGGTTTATGCTCATCTTGACGCCGTCGGTTTCGACACCGGTGCCGTCCTTTCGTACACGAACGCGTACGTTGTAGTCCACGGCGCGCTTGAGGCCGACAACAATCCTGTTCAATCCGATGCTCCGGGTGAGTGGGGTAAACCCGCACGGCCCGGTATTGTCTATGACCGTTACGTGGGGTACAAGGTCGACCCGGGTTCGAGACTGCGGCCGCGCAGCGGTACGCCGTCGCAGTGGCAGGAAACCGCATGCCGGAATTCACAATGCTCATTCGCACCGCAGAACTCGCCGCGATGCTGAGCGACGAACACTGCCGCGTGCTGGATTGCCGCTTTCATCTTTCCGATCCCGCGCGCGGGTACGAAGAGTACAGGACCGGGCACATCCCCGGTGCGATGTACGTTGATCTCGACCGTGACCTGGCGGGACCGGTCACTGCGGGGAGCGGTCGTCATCCATTGCCGGATTCCTTAGCGTTTGCGGCTTTACTCGGTCATCGAGGCATCGGCCACGGGACCCAGGTCGTGGTATACGACGGGGGAAGCGGTGCCATCGCGGCGCGCGCGTGGTGGATGCTGCGATGGCTGGGACACGATCGTGTCGCGCTGCTTGATGGCGGCTTCGCACGCTGGTTGGCCGACGCGCGGCCGGTCGAGACTGGAGCCGCGCGGGCTTGCGGCGTCCGCCGCTTCGTGCCCGCGGAACAAACGGATCGTATAACAACCACTGCCGAAATCGCCACGGCGGTGGATGGGGGCGGCGAGTTATGCCTGGTCGACGCTCGCGATGAGGCCCGGTTTCGCGGCGACGTGGAACCCATCGATCCGGTGGCGGGTCATATTCCCGGTGCGCGAAATTTCCCGTTGGGCAGAAGCCTCTCGGCCGATGCGTGCTGGAAATCACCCGGTACGCTGGCTAGGGCCTGGCGAACGGTCCTCGGTGACCGGCCGGGCGGGCCCTGGATAGCCATGTGCGGATCAGGTGTGACGGCATGCCACCTGGTCCTTTCGGCGCAGCTCGCGGGTTACGGGGAGCCGACACTATACGTCGGCTCGTGGAGCGAATGGATCCGCGACCCGGCGCGAGCGGTCGCCACCGGACCCTGACACCCGGCGCGGAAGCGGCATCAACTTAATGCAGTCACCGGCGCTTCGCGCCGGGGCCAGCGGACGACGCAAGCCGACGTGGCCAGGCAAATAACGCCGGCGACTGAAATGGAGAAAACAATGGGAAAGCAGGTATTTACAGCACTTATCTCATGCAGCCTATTCGCTTGCGGGGCAGCCCCGGATCCGACGGCTGCGGACTACGAAGAACCCGAACCCCGCGGGTCGGATTGCATCTTTGAAGGGAGTGTCCGAGACTATCGGGCACTGGACGGCAGGAACCTTGTCGTGACATCGACGAGGAAGCAAAAATACCATATGCGGCTCAGCCATAGCGCGTTTGGACTGTCGTCAGCCTGGGGTATCGGTTTCGTGACGCAAACCGGCCAGATCTGCCCGGGCAGCGAAATCGTCGTCACTAACGGGTTCGACCCGGAAGTTGTCCGGATCTACAGTATCCGGGCCATCGACGAGCACGAGTATGAGAATTTGTTAGTCCGGCACGGCGAGAAGGTGCCGGAGGAAGTCAAGACGCAGCCCGCCGGGGACATCGACGGGGCAGCAGTCGAAGAGCTGGACTAGGTTGCCGATCATTCCCATGCGGCATCCCGGTCACGCAATCCGCAATCTCCGTGCGGACCCGCCCGGCCCACCCTCAGGGGTTGGCCGGGTTTTTTGTGCGCGCATCCCTGGCTGAGCCGCTTGGACAGCGCACTGGAAGGCCTCCGGGTCCTCGATCTCTCGAGAGTGCTGGCCGGGCCCTGGACGACGCAGCTGCTCGGCGACTTCGGCGCCGACGTCGTCAAGGTCGAACGTCCCCGATCCGGTGACGAAACGCGAGGCTGGGGACCGCCCTGGCTGCCCGGCAGCCCAAGTGAGTCCGCCTATTTCCTGTCCTGCAATCGGAACAAGCGCTCGATCACGGTCGATCTCGCCACCGAGGCAGGGCAGGACGTCATTCGCGACCTCGCTCTCGAGGCCGATGTGCTGATCGAGAATTTTCGGGCCGGCACGACGGCCGCGTTCGGCATCGACCCGGCCACGCTCCTCGAGCGCGATCCACAACTCGTCTACTGCACGATAAGCGCATACGACAGCGGGTCCGCCCGCCGCGACGAGCCGGGCTACGATGCCATGATCCAGGCCTCGGGTGGCTTCATGAGCGTCACCGGCGCACCCGGGGCGGAGGGACGACCTCAGAAGGCGGGTGTCGCGATCGCGGATATCATGACCGGTATGTACGCGGCGTCGGCCATTCTTGCAGCCTTGCGCAGCCGGGACATGAGCGGCCTCGGGCAGCACATCGAAGTACCGCTGTTCGATACCCAGGTCGCGAGCCTCGCCAACCAGAACCTGAACTATCTCATCGGCGGAAAGGTTCCAGGCCGGCTCGGTACCGCGCACCCCAATATCGTGCCGTACCAGGCGTTTGCCACGGCGGACGGCGAACTCATGCTGGCCGTTGGCAACGATTCCCAGTTTCGCGCCTGCATCGCCGTCCTCGGCGTTGCCGATCGTCTCGGTGAGGAACGATTTGCGAGCAATGCCGCGCGCGTCGGGCAACGGGACGAGGTCGCAGGAATAATCGGTGAGTCCATCGCTCGCCGCACGACCGCCGAGTGGCTGCGGGCCTTTGGCGCTGCGGGTGTTCCCTGCGGACCCATCAATTCGCTGGACGCTGTATTCGCGAGCGACTACGCGCGCGATCAGCAGTTGGTCCGCACGTTGCACCATCCCGGCGATCCCATGCTCCCGACGGTGGCCAACCCGGTACGGTTTTCCGTGACACCGGTCTGTTATAAGCAGGCGCCGCCGTTACTCGGCGCGGACACTGACGCGGTATTACGGCAATGGTTGCGCTATTCTCCGGAGCGGATCGAACAGCTGAGAGAAGAAGGCGCAATTTGAACGCCAGACCGGAACGAGCCACGCAACGCGATATCGGGCGCAGCGACAGCCTGAGGGACGTCAAGTACGAGATTCGGGGCCAGCTCGCTCATCGAGCGATGGAACTCGAAAAGCGCGGCTATGAAATCATT
Organism: Woeseiaceae bacterium; assembly: GCA_041743865.1. Taxonomy (GTDB): domain Bacteria; phylum Pseudomonadota; class Gammaproteobacteria; order Steroidobacterales; family Woeseiaceae; genus UBA1847. The sequence continues at coordinate 10,967 of JBGTLY010000297.1, read as the reverse complement.
TCCCTCAACATTGGCAATCCCGGCCTGTTCGGCTTCCGCACGCCGGAAACCATGCGCCTCGCGATGATCGAGAACCTCGCGCTGGCTGAACCCTACAGTCACCAGAAGGGCATTTTCCCGGCGCGGGAAGCCGTGGTAATGCAACAGCAGAATCGCGGTATTACCGGTGTCACGGCGGAAGAAGTATTCATCGGCAACGGTGTCAGTGAACTGATCGACCTGACATTGCGGGCGCTGCTCAACCCGGGTGACGAGGTGCTCGTGCCCAGTCCCGACTATCCGCTGTGGTCCGCGGCGGTCACTCTGAACGGCGGTGTCCCGCTTTACTACGATTGCCTGCCGTCAAACGGTTTCGTGCCCGACCCCGGCACCGTCGAAGCCCTTGTCGGGCCGCGCACCCGCGCCATAGTCGTCATCAACCCGAACAATCCGACGGGGGCGGTCTACAGCCGGGAAGTACTCGGGGGACTTGCCGCCATCGCTGAACGCCATGGGCTGCTGCTCATGGCGGACGAAATCTACGACCAGATGGTGTACGACAATGCCGAATTCGTGCCAATGGCCACGATTGCACGCGGCGGGGTCACCCTGACCTATTCGGGCCTGTCGAAAGTATACCGGGCGTGCGGTTACCGGGTCGGATGGTGCGTGTTCAGCGGTGACCTGGATCGTGCCCGCGGCTACATACACGGCATGGAAATGCTGGCCGCGCTGCGGCTGTGCAGCAACGTGCCGGGTCAATGGGCCGTCCAGACAGCGCTGGGCGGTTTCCAGAGCATCCAGGACCTTGTTTCACCCGGGGGCCGCCTGCACCAACAACGTCAAACGATCATCGAGCGGGCAGAGGCGAGTCCCTACCTGCACCTGCACGCGCCGCGGGGAGCGATGTATGCGTTCGTCCGCATCGATGATCGTTTCGCCGGATCCCTCGATGACCAGGCGTTCGCGCTGGAACTCCTTGAAAGCATGCACGTGTTGGTCGCGCCGGGCAGCAGTTTCAATACGCCCTACAGGAATCATTTCCGGATCACGACCCTGCCGAACAGTGACACATTGCACACGGTTTTCGACCGGATCGACAGTCTGCTCGACCAGCATCGGTAGATCGACGCGCGCCGCGAATGTACGACTGGCTAAGCGATATTCCCGCCGATCGAAATGTGCAGGTTCTTACGCCGAACCGGCGGCTTGCGCGCAGCCTGAGGGAGGCGCATGCCGAGCGGCAACTGGCCGCCGGGCGCAGGGCCTGGAGAAGTCCCCGGATATTTGCTTTGCAGGACTGGTATGCCGTGCTTGCGGCAAGCCTGCCCTCCGGGTATCCGATGCCCGTCCGAATGAACGAGCAGCAGGCGCGTGTCTTGTGGGAGGACTGCCTGCGAAAGGAACTTGGCGACGCGGTCGTGAATCTTCCGCAGCTTGCCCGGCTGTGTCGCGATGCCTGGCAGCGCCTCCACGACTGGCTCGTGCCGCTCGCGAGCGTGCAGAGGTCGGCGGGGACCCCGGATCAGCACCTGTTCGCCCGAACAGCCCTGCGCTATGCCGCCCTGCTCGACGAGCGGCACTTTCTTGATGCATCGACGCAGCCGCAGCACCTGATCAAGGCCCTCGAGGCCGGCACAGTGACGGTACCGGCCGGCGTGTGGTGCAGCGGATTCGACCGGCAGACGCCGCTGTTCCGGATGCTGCTCGACGCACTGGTGTCCGCCGGTACGGAACGGCGCGACATCGGAACCGGGGCGACGTCCGATCTGAGGCTTCTCACATTCCCGACTCGCGATGCTGAACTGCGTGCGGCGGGGGCATGGGCGCGACGGCAAATAGACCGGAACCCTGCGCAGTCCATCGCCGTCGTCGTTACGCGCCTGGAACAGGATGCGGAGCGCAGTGCGGACCTGATTCGTGAGGGGCTCGTGCCCGGGTGGCAGGCTGCGGGTCTGCGCGTCGCGGCAGCCGTAAACCTGTCCTACGGCAGACGCCTGAGCGAGCTGCCGGCCATACATATCGCACTGCTCGCATTGCGCTGGCTGTTCCAGCCGATTTACGGCGCGGACATTGGCATCCTGCTGCGTACGGCCTTCCTCGGCGAGATCGATACGACCGGGCGCAGCCGGCTGGACCTGAAGTTGCGGTCCATGCCGGACCGTGAGTGGCGCCTTGCCGGCTTCATCGACGCGATGGCCGCTCGCGTTGATGCTGCCGATACCGTCGACTGGTTTGCCCGGTTTCGCCGGACCCAGGGCGAACTGTCGGCGATGCCCGCGTTGCAGGGACCGTCGCGCTGGGCGGCCAGCTTCGAAGCGTCGCTGACCCGGCTCAACTGGCCCGGCAACGCAAGCCTGTCGAGTGACGATTTTCAGCTCGATAACCGCTGGCGAAAACTACTCAACGAGTTTGCCCGCCTCGAACTGGTGATGCCGCGCATCAGCGGCCGGGACGCGGTCGCGCGCCTGGCGAGCCTTGCCGCCGATACCGTGTTCCAGCCGGAGTCGCCGGGCGCCGTTGTAAGCGTACTCGGCCCGCTGGAAGCCGCGGGACTGGAATTCGATGCGGTCTGGCTGACCGGCGCATCGGCGAGTGAGTGGCCGCCCGGTGCCCGTCCATCGGCACTGATCGCGCGGGACCTGCAGCGGGAGTATCGAATGCCGGACGCCACGCCGGAGGACAGCGCGGATTTTGCGCGCCGGCTGCTGCAGCGCATTGCCTGTTCAGCCCGGAAGTGCACGCTGAGCTACCCGGCCGCAATCGGCGATGCGGCACAATTGCCGACACGCCTCGTGCAGGGCATCGAGCCTCAGCCGGGGGGCGGCGATCCCGGCTGGTTCGCTACTCGCTATGCCGGAAGTGGCGAATTCGAAATGCCGCCTGACCGTGTCCCGGCGCTTCGCGCGGGCGAGAGTGTCGGAGGCGGCGCCGGCGTCTTTAAATTGCAGGCGGAGGATCCTTTCTCTGCGTTCGTTGCTGGCCGCCTGCAGGCACGGGAGCTCACGGCTTACACGCGCGGCATCGCGCCGAACATTCGAGGCAGCTTTATCCACGCTGCGCTGGCACAGCTTTATGCCGATGTCGCTGACAGGTCGGTATTGCGCTCCTGGCTGCCCGCGGAACGAGGCAGGCGGATCGCCGCCGCCGTGGCGTATGTGTACGGACGCGAGGCCAATTACGGCGACGGCGTTCTTCAAGCGCTCTTGCAAATCGAAAAAAGCCGCACCGGGGCCCTCCTGGAAAGAGTCATCGAACTCGATACGCGCCGGGAGCCCTTCGCCATTGCGAGTATCGAGACGTCGGAATTTGCAGCGATTGGCCCGGTGAAATTGTCATTGCGTTGCGACCGCATCGACCGGGTACCCGATGGTTCTCTCGCGATCCTGGATTACAAGACCGGGGATCCAGGCAAGCTCATCGGGCGTGACGGGCCGAACGACCTCCAGCTCATTGTTTACTCGTGCATCGTCAACGCACCGGTCGGCGGACTCGGTTTCTTCGTCGTGGACCGGAAGCGGGTTGAAATCGACGGCACCGGTCCGGTGTTCGGCAATACTGACGGCTGGCATGACGATCTTGCCGAATGGCAGCGCACGGTTTTGAGGCTGGCCGATGACCTGGCGGCCGGCGACGTGCGATTGAACTCGAGACAGGGGCTCGCGAAGGCCCGGCCGCTCAGCGTGCTGAGTCGCTACCCCGAGGTGAATCGCGGTGACTGATCCCGCTGCGTTGCTCGACGCCGACCGGCAGGCGCGCAAAGCGGCCCTCGATACGCAGCGCTCGTTCATTGTCCAGGCGCCTGCCGGTTCGGGGAAGACAGAACTGCTGATCCAGCGATATCTCAGGCTGCTGGCAACGGTCGATGAACCCGAGGAAATTCTCGCCATTACGTTCACACGCAAGGCGGCGGCCGAAATGCGCCTGCGCGTCATCGATGCACTCGAGGACGCCCGGCTCGGCCATCGTTTTGATGCAGCGCATAAACAGGAGACCGTGACCGCGGCTGCGGTGGTGCTCGACCGCGACAGGGCACGCAAGTGGAACATCGTCGACGATCCGTCGCGCATGCGCATCCAGACCATCGATGCACTGAATACGTCGCTTGCACGTACGCTCCCTTTGACCACGGGCAACAGCGGTGCCGCTGTGATCGAGAGCGGAAAGATCGACCAGGTGTACCTGCGCGCAGCCGGCGCGACGCTGGAATGGCTTTCTGTCGACGACGATAACGGGTACGCCGTGCGCGAGGTGTTGTACCACCTCGATGCGAACACGGGCATCTACATGAGTCACATCGCCCGCATGCTGGCGAACCGGGATCAATGGCTCCCGTTCGTGCGGAGCGGGCGGATCGCCGACGCCGATGCGGTCCGCCTGCGTGCAGGCGTCGAAGGTCACCTGCGCGCTATCGTCAGGCAGGGGCTCGCCGCCGCGTCTGCGGCCGTCCCCCCCGGCTTGACCCCGGAACTCCTTTCACTCGCGGGTTATTCGTCCGAAAAACTGCGGTCGTCGGGGAACGACGCGGTCTGGTCGTCTTCGGACGGCGGGAAACTCCCTGGCAGGGAGCCGGAGGATCGGCAGCGATGGCTCGCGCTCGCCGATCTCCTTCTGACCAAAGACGGTACGGTACGCCGAACCGTCAATGTGCGGTGCGGATTTCCGCCGGTCGATGGCGGCGAAAAGGCTCGTATGCTCGCCTTGCTTGCCGCCGTGGAGGCCGGCACGGAATTGCCCACTGCGCTTGCCGCGGTCCGGAGATTGCCGCCTGAAAGCTATACCGACGAGCAATGGGCCGTCCTGCTCAGCGTGTTTCGCGTCCTGCCGGTCGCGACCTACGAATTGCAGCGGATCTTTCTCGCCAGGGGCGTCAGCGACTATATCGAGGTTGCGATCAATGCCTCGGCTGCGCTCGGAACGGCGGAAGAGCCCGGCAACATTGCGCTGCTGCTCGACTATGCCATCCGCCACGTCCTCGTCGACGAAATGCAGGACACGTCGAAAGCGCAGTACCACATGCTGGAAATGCTGACCGCGGGATGGGAGCCCGGCGATGGCCGCACCTTGTTCTGCGTGGGCGACCCGATGCAGTCGATTTACCGGTTCCGTAACGCCGAGGTCACCCAGTTCATGATAGCGCGGGAGCAGGGCATTGGCGGCGTACCCTTGCAATCGCTCGTCCTGCACCAGAATTTCCGTTCCGGAGAGCGTCTCGTCGACTGGTTCAACCGCTGCTTTCCACTCGTATTGCCCGCCAGGGACGATCCGGTCAACGGTGCCGTCAGCTATGCGCCTTGCGTTGCCGCCCCGTCGAAGCGTGACCAGGGCGCATGCGTCGTCCACCCGGCGTTCGATGCCGATCCTGAACGGGAAGGGCGGCAAGGCGCGGCACTGATTGGCGACATCGTCCGCAGCCATCCGGGCGAATCGGTCGCCGTGCTGGTGCCAAGCCGAACCCAGCTGCCTGTGCTGTTGCGTCATTTGCGCGAGCGCGACATTGCCTACCAGGCCATTGAAATCGACAGCCTGACTGACCTGCCCGAAGTGCTCGATCTGCTCGCGCTGACCCGGGCACTTTCGCATCCGGCAGACCGTATCGCTTGGCTCGGCGTATTGCGTTCGCCGTGGATCGGCCTCGATTGGACGGACCTCCATGCGCTGGTACTCGGCAGCGGGGATGCAACGGTGCTCTCGCTACTCCGCGATCCTGAACGCCTGGCGGCGTTATCGGCCAGCGGGCGGGACGCGACGACACGGGCTTTGCCCGTGATCGAGGCGGCCGTGGCGGCGGGACGTTCGGAGAGCCTGCACAGCCGCGTCGAACGCTGCTGGTATCGCCTCGGCGGTGCCTTGCTGATGCCGGATGAAAACGCCGTAGACAACGCCTCGCATTTCTTCGTCGCGCTCGCACGGCTGGAAGTCGGCGGCACGCTTCCGGACGTGACCTCCCTGTACGCGGAACTCGATACCGAACGCGTTTCGACGTCTGCGTCGGCCATGGTTCAGGTCATGACCATGCACAAGGCAAAAGGCCTGGAGTTCGATCATGTGGTTCTGTATGCAATTGGACGGCACGGCAGGGGCGACACGGCGTCGATCATGACCTGGATCGACCTGCCCGGCACGGGACTCGCCGACGAGAAACTCATCAGTCCTATCGGCGCGCGCGGCGACGACCACGACCCATTGCACCGCTTCATAAACGACACGGACGCCTCGAGAAGTGCACATGAAACCGGCAGGTTGCTCTACGTCGCGTGCACCCGGGCGAAGCATTCGCTGCACCTCGTGGGTCACGTTCCGATCAGGAAAGACGGCACTTACGCCGCCCCGCACGCCAAGAGCCTGCTGCGACGTCTTTGGCCTCTCGTCGAAGCCGACTACGCGGCAGCGTTTTCTCGATGGCAGGCGCCGACAGACGCCGGGGACCGACCCGTTTTTGTTGCGCCGCCGTACCGGCGCCTTCGGACGCATTGGGTCGCTCCGGACATCGCGTCCCTGTCGGCGCTGCAAGCCATAGATGACGAAACTCGCGATGAACTGCAAGTCGAATACGACTGGGTCGGTTTCGAGGCGCGCCTGGCGGGCACGGTCGTGCACCGCTGGCTGCACCGAATGGCTGGCAATCTCGCACCGGCTGGCGAGTTGCCGCGGGGATTCGATGCGACGACCCGGCGCTGGCTATTCGAACTCGGTGCCGCGGAAGTACTTCACGCAGGCATCGCGGCCCGTGTACAGGCAGCGATGCGCGGGGTCACGAGCGATGCACGTGGCCGCTGGGTCCTGTCCGGCGAGGGTGGAGCGGAGATCGCGCTGACGGGCCTGCACGCGGGCCGGATCCGCTCAGTCGTCATCGATCGTGTGCGAGTCGATGAACACGGCCAACACTGGATCATCGATTACAAAACCGGCTCACACGAGGGCGGCGATCTCGAGGGCTTCCTTCGCGCCGAAGCCAGGCGTTACCGCAGCCAGCTGGAAACCTATTCCGACATATACTCGAGCTTCGCGAACGTGCCGGTTCGTTGCGCATTGTACTTCCCCTTACTTGCTCGTTTCGTCGAGGTACCACTCGACTGAAAGCCTCAGAGGCGGCCTGAAAGCCGAAGTTCGTACTGCCCGCGATCGTTCGGTGTACCGAGGTACCGGAGTTGCTGCAGCAGGGGCGGCGGCGTGCTGTCGGTCGGCGCCACATATCCGAGGAAGTCATAGTCGCGATCCGGGCCGAGCTGCAACCGGCCCGCGAGATCCACCACAGCGCCGTCGTCCTGCACACTGGCTACGATCGTATCCTCTTTCGTCTGCACTTCCGCCCGGTATCCGCCCAGGGCTGCTGGCGCGACCAGCGGGACAACAAGTCCCGATACTTCGATCGTGCCAGCGGCTGCGACGGGCACGCCACCGGCCAGGCGCAGCGTCGGCATATTAACATTAGCGGTTCCCTGGATTCCCGGCACGCCGACCAGGCTTTCGAGGACCGCCAAGGGGACGGACCCGCGGAGGTCCTGCAGGTAGACCGTCCCGCCCGGACTTACGCCAATGTCGAGATTTATGAAGCCACTGCCGGGCACTGCCTCGATACGGTAGGCCCACCGTCCGGTAAACAGCCTTCCCGGCAGCCAGCGCCAGGCGACGTCGCGCACATAGAGTCCGTTCGTCGAGGCCTCGCGCGCACTGCCGCGCCAGACGCTGCCTTCGATTCCACCAAGCGCTGCGCCCGGGGGTGCAAACCAATGCCACGCGACGCGAGCAGGAAAAAGAATGATCAGCCCGGCGACGAACGCCGCCGCACCGGCCAGGATCAGGCGGCGGCGATCGGTCATCAGGGACTCTGTTCCAGGGTCAGCGATGCGTTGATACGGCCTTTTTCTGAGCGGTTGCTTTGGGAGAGGCTGCCTGCCTGGACCGAAAGGCCGTGGGACGCGCTGAGATCGCCGAGCCAGAGGACGAGCTGGTCGAAGGCCACGTTCTCGAATTCGACCCGGATGCCGTTCGGTGTCGGTTGGCGACGCTTGACGGCGCTGTTCAGGTTGCGCTCGCGAAGCGTGCGGTCTACGACCACGACCGGTGACTCTGCCGGTTCGGCCGTTGTCGACGTGTTCGACGCAGTCACCGTGTCTTCATTCGCCGCCATCGTGACGGCGAGTACGCGCAATTCCGCGAGCGAGTCCTGCCACAGGTCGACATTCAGGCGCAACTCGTCCTGGCCGCGATCGAGCGGGAGCCAGACGAGCACCCAGAACAGGATCAGTGCCGCGACAATGGCGCCGGCGGCGACGATCAGGCGCTCACGCGGTTCGAGATTCTCGAACTTTTCCCTCATGTTCCTGCCTCACGAATCTGAATGCGGCTGCTGACGCGTTCGCCCGCCGAACCGGCCGACTCGACCGTATCGGCGGACTGCAGCGATGCGACAAATTGTCCCGATTCGTCTATGGCCTGCACCAGCCTGTCGAGTGTCGGGATGTCCGGCGCATTGAGCCGGACGTCGACCACACCGGCCCGATAGGAAACGGCCTCGACCTGTACCGCGTCACTTTCCGCCACCGCGGCCGCCAGCGAAAGCAGTGATGGCAGGAACACCTGCGGCCCCGCCGCGGCCGTGCCCTGGCTGCGGCGAAGGGAATTCAGGGTGCCCACGGGGTCCACGATTTCGCGGTCGTCGCCAGGACGCAATTGCCGGTATTCGGCCGAGAACTGTGCTTGCAACTCGTCTTGTTCCGTACTGAGTCGATGGTAATCCGCGCCTTTCGACGCCAGGCCGACAATGACGAGCCCGCACAGGAGGGCGGCAGCGTAGCGCCAGGGCCTGAGCGACGCGCCGAGGTGTACCTTGTCACCGTAGGGCCCCTGGAGAAGGTTGATGCCCGCACCACTGGCGACGGTCACCGCGAGACGCGGCAGGATGCCCTCGGGAAGCAGGTTGACGTCGACTCCGTCGAGTTCCTGCCGTAGCGCCGCCCAGTCGCTCTCGTATCGGTCAGCGAGTCCGGCATCGCAATAGACCAGAAGATGCCTCGGCGCGGCAGGGTCTGCAGCGGCCGCGCCCAGGATGCCGGTGGTCGCCAGGGCATCGGCGGGCGACAAGCCCGGAATCATGAATTCCGTCTCCGCGCCGTCGTTGAACATGACCGCGTCATCCGTCACCAGCATCGCCAGTGTATTCGGGATCCGTGCGAGGCCATGGTTTTCAGGGATAAGGCGCGCGGGTTTGATGCCCGCGGATTCCAGCAGGTCCAGCCAGGCCTGCATCTGCGGCCGTGCGACCACGGCGACCGGCAGCCGGCCGTTGTCGCCGCGCCGGCCCGGGGCAAAATGCAGGTTGTCGACGTCATCGGCAAGCTGGTCTTCCAGCGCGTAGGGCAGCGCCGCCAGCAGGCGCGCGCCTTTCACGGGTATGGCCAGGAAGCTCGTCACGACTTCCGTTCCGGGCACGAGGACGATGACAGGCCGCTCCGCGATCGCGAGCAGCGCATCGCTGAGGTTGCCTGTGCCGACGTCACTGCGACGCGTTCCGTCATCGCCGACAGCGATCCACTCGACGCCGTCACGCGGGCGTTCTCCCAGGCGGATAACCAGAAATTCGGCCATCGTCAAATCGTCCCGAAGCTTCGAAGGACAGGGACTACGTCCCCGGCGCCGGCATCACGGTACAGCAGGCTGTAATAGGTAACGCGAACCGTAGCAATCTGTACGACGACCTTCAATTGGAAAAAGCCGCTGGTCCCGGCGAGAGTCGCAAGGATCTCGGGGGTGACTATTGCGTTGAACCGGTTCTCGATGTCGACGAAGCCGCCGTCGGCCCGTTCGACGATCATGCTTTCCACATCGGCAGGCGACAGGTTGGCATCCAGTGACTGCAGAACAGGCGCTGGTGCAGTATTCACGTTGAGGCTCGTCCGGCCTGGCAGGGCGCTGATGAAAGGTGCGAGACGGGCGAAAAACTCAGGCTCCATCCCCTCGAGTGCCATCAGTTCCGAGGTCGTGGCTATGCGACTGTTCGCCGTCCGGTAGGGCGGCAACATGCTGGAATAAATGGGATCCTCGGCGCCGTCTGGAAAGCCTGCATCCTCATTGGCATCAATCCAGTCGGCCGCGATCCCGGCGAAACGCGGATCGAGATCGAGGGCGATGAGCAGGCGCTGGAATTGCTCGAGGGCCACGGTGTCCACCTCGCCGTTCGGGCCGACGAGGTTGTTGACGTTGAATCGGCCCTGCAGGTCGATAAGCTCACCGGACAATGCGCCGCGCACCGATTCACTCTCGATCGGCAGGACCGGGAAAGGCTGCGCCCAGATCTCGGCGAGGTGGTCCGTCGATGAATCGCGGGCGTCATCACGGAGGATCATGGCGACCCAGCTCTCCGCGCCGTACGCGGCCTGCGTGCCCTCATCGTGGTAGATCATCGACATCGTGCGGCGCAGGTCGAATACGTTGTTCCAGGACAGCGTCGCGGCAAGCGTACCGATCAGCGCCAGGATGAGCAGCGCGGTGATGAGCGCTATGCCGTCCTGTGCGCGGGAGATCATGGCGCGACCTCGAAAAACCGCACCAGCTCACCTTCGTCGGCGAGTGTCAGAACAATCTGCACGACGCGTGGACGGTCATACAGTGCATTACCGCCCCCGCTGCCGCGAGGCGGCCACTGATCCGCCCATTGCCCGTTGCCGAGATAAAACTGGAACTCGATGGCGTCAACCTCGTCCAGCAGCTCTGTGACAACCGGTTCATTGCTCAGTGTGGGATCGAGTACGGTCCAGTATGCGCGGAGCAGTACGCCGTCTTCGATCCGGTAAGCCGAGCGCTGCAACATGCTGCGTTTGACGCCGGCCGGGTTAGGCCAGCCGGCGTGAGTAAGCTCGAGCGCGAACTCGCCGCCTGGGACGACGAGGAAGGCGGGGCGCAGGTTGCCGTCCAGTGGGTCGCGGACCGGGCGGGGTGCCGCCTGGACGATGTCGCGCGCCAGCAGGCGCATGGTTTGCTGGATC
>JBGTLY010000296.1:0-32939 GCA_041743865.1 Woeseiaceae bacterium | reverse complement strand
GGGATGCCGCGCTGATGCCGAAGGTGCAGTTGGCAGCCGAATCGCTCGCGCCGGTGAACGCGGACGCGATCGTCCGGCGCTGGCTCGCCGACCGGGGTCACTACGGCAAGGTCTGACGGCCCGAAGCGCGCGCCCGCCGTTGGAGCGGCTGTCAGCCGCGAACGGGACGTGGTTGGACTTGCGGCTCGTTCCATTCGCGGGCAACGCCCGCTCCAACGGTAGCTGGCAGCGACCGCGACCGGGGACGTAAACTCCGCCGGATGAGAGACGCCGCCGAATGGATTCCCCCGCAATTGCGGAAGCAACTCTGGAACTACGCACGCCTGATGCGTATCGACAAGCCGATCGGCATCTGGCTGTTGTTATGGCCGACGCTCTGGGCGCTCTGGCTCGCGGGGGACGGGCACCCGGACGGCGGCCTGTTCGTCGTCTTCGTCCTCGGTGTCATCGTCATGCGTTCCGCGGGCTGCGTGCTTAACGACTTCGCCGACCGCAACATCGACCCCTACGTCGAACGCACGCGGGACCGTCCCATTGCCTCGGGGGCGGTGTCGCCGGCGGAAGCAATCACCCTTTTTGTTTTCCTGGGTCTCGTCGCCATCGGACTGGCGGCCATGCTGAACCGGCCCGCGCAACTGCTTGCGGTCGTCGGCGCCGGTCTCACCATTGTCTACCCGTTCATCAAGCGCTTCGTTTCGGTGCCGCAGTTCGTGCTCGGTGCAGCATTCGGCATGGCCGTGCCGATGGCATTCGCGGCGCAGACGGGCGGCGTGCCGCAACTCGGTTGGCTCGTGTTCGCGACGGCACTCGTCTGGGCGGTCATCTACGACACGTTCTACGCCATGGTCGATCGCGAGGACGATCGCAGGATCGGCGTGAAGTCGACCGCGATCCTTTTCGGGGACCTGGACCTGTTCGTCATCGCGGGCCTGCAGCTCGTCATGCTGACGGGCCTCGTGTTCGTCGGACTGCGTGGCGGGCTCGGGCTCTGGTATTACCTCGCCGTGGGCCTCGCAGCCTGCCTCATGCTGTACCACCTCTTTCTCGCCCGTCACCGCGACCCGGCCGGCTGCTTGCGTGCCTTCCTGCACAACCACTACATCGGGCTCGTGGTCTTCATCGGAATCGTCCTCGACTACAGCTTCAGCCCGGGCGGTGCCTGAGGTCCGCTCAGTCGGCGATCGCTCGTGCCAGTGCGAGAACGCTGACTTCCGGCACGCCGTGCGCTTTCAGCAACATCGCGATTTGCCGGCAGGTCGTCGCCGTCGTGATCACGTCGTCGACGAGGAGCACGTGACAGACGTCGATCCGGGCCCGAACGCGGAACGCGCCACGCAGGTTTCGCCGACGTTCCGCCGCTGGCAACCCTGACTGGTAAGGCGTGTGCCGGCAGCGGCGTACAGCGTCGAGCAGCGGCAGCTGCAGGGCACTTGCGACCGGTTTTGCGATTTCCCAGGCCTGGTTGAAGCCGCGAAAAACCTTGCGCCGGCGGTGCAGTGGCACGGGCTGGATGGCATCGATGGTCCGCGGCAGGTCGGCTATTGCGGGCAGCAGAAGTTCGGCGAAGGCCGGCACATAGTAAAGCCTGCGCCTGAACTTGAATGCCTTGATCGCGGCATCCAGGGGGAAGGCATAGGCAAACGGCGCCACTACCGCAGTGAAGGGTCGCCGTCCCCGTTGGCAACGGCCGCAGTATTCGCTGTTTCCGGACGGCAGCGGCAGCGCACAGCCGCGGCAGGCGGGTGAATTGCGAATCAGGTCGCGCTCGCAGCCTCTGCAGATCGATGCTCGCGTTACGATCGTATCGGCGCCGCAAAACACGCAGCGCGGCGGGAGGAGTTCGTTTTCGAGCGAGCGCAGTAGTCGGCGCAGCCGGCGCAATATCGGTCTGTTCATGGGGGCAGTCTGCGGACCCCATCGGCGCCGGAGCACCCGGCGTAACGGACAGGAACGACGGGAAAGCGTGGTACGGTACGACAGACATCAGGCTCTGCGGTCCACAATGGCCAAATCCTTTCGGGTCAACAGCGCGCACCTCGAGCGGCGGTCCGACCGGGCCGCGTCGGGTTTCGAGGCCGCCGGCTTCGTGCATGCCGCCACCCTGGGCGGGCTCCTGGAACGCCTCGAGCCGATGCGTGTGGAAGCCCGCTCGGTCGTCGATCTCGGCTGCCGCACCGGTGCCGCTTCACGCGCACTCGAGAGGAGGTTTCGCGGGGCCCGCGTCATCGCTGTGGAACGATCGCAATGCATGTTGCAGAAGGCCCTCGGCGGGCGCCGGTGGTTTTCGCGCGTTTCGTATCTCAGGGCCGACCTGCATGCGCTCCCGCTCGCAGACCAGAGCGTCGATGTGGTGGTATCGAACCTTGCCCTTGCGGCCCTCGATGATCCGGTTGCCGTCGCCCGGGAGGTGGCACGCGTGTTGCGGAAGGACGGCCTGTTTGCCTTTGTCACGCTGGGACCGGACAGCCTCGGCATCTTGCGTCGGGCGTGGGAACGCATCGATCCGGACCCCCACGTCCAGCGTTTTATCGACATGCACGACCTGGGCGACCTGTTCGTCGGCGCCGGACTACTCAACCCGGTGCTCGATGTCGACCGCCTGGGCCTTGACTACGCATCGTCGAGCGCCCTGTTCCGCGACCTGACGGCAACCGCCGCACGAAACACGCTTGCCGGGAGGCGGCGGACACTTACAGGCACCAGCCGCTTCCGGCGCATGAGGACCGAGCTCGAGGCGAGTTCGGGGGGCGGCGCTATTCGCGTCGATCTCGAACTCGTGTACGGACATTGCTGGGGCAGCGGCCGGACGCGTCCCGACGGCGATGTGCACATCGCGCCGGACGCTATCCCCGTCCGTCGACGTTAAAGCTTCAAGTTGCTGGAAAATAAGAATTTTCCTTCTTTGCTCACCGTCTCGCAGGATTGCATGGCGGCCCATGTTTAAAGTAAACTTCGCAGGCATTTTCTGCCGGTGAGCGTTTGCTGCCCGGTATCCAGACCAACCACCCGACCATGATTACGGGGACCATGCGCCTGCGCGTGGTCCTGGAACAACTCGCCACGACAGGCGCGGGTGTACTTGATTGTGCGACGTTCCTCGGGGCGCGCAGGGTGAACATTCAATGATTCGAAACATCTCGACCGGCTTGCTCGGCCTCGCCTGGGCGACAGCAGCGAATGCTGACTGGCAACTCAACATGCCGCGCGGCGTGACGGAACTCAGCGCGGAAACCTATGAGCTGCACATGATGGCGTTCTGGGTCTGCACGGCCATCGGCCTGCTGGTCTTCGGCGCCATGATCATTTCCCTGCTGCTGCACCGGAAGTCGAAAGGTGTCGCGGCGGCGCAGTTCCGTCACAGCACTGGCGTTGAAATCCTGTGGACGGCAATCCCCGTACTGATCCTGCTCGCCATGGCGGTCCCGGCAGCCCGCACGATGATCAAGCTCGAGGACTCCCGTAACCCGGACCTCACCATAGTTGTCACCGGCTACCAGTGGAAATGGCACTACCGCTATCAGGACCAGGACCTTGCGTTCTACTCCTCGCTCGCGCGGCCGAGCCTGGAGGCGCGGCAGAAGAATTCCGGCATCGATCCTTTCGACGTCGAGAACTACCTGCGCGACGTCGATCGCCCGCTGGTCGTGCCGGTCGGCGCAAAGGTTCGGGTGCTGCTGACGTCGAACGACGTGTTGCACGCGTGGTGGGTACCGGACTTCGCTATCAAGAAGGATGCCATCCCCGGCATGGTCAACGAGATGTGGTTCCAGGCCCTCAAGGTCGGCACCTATCGGGGCCAGTGTGCCGAACTGTGCGGCAAGGATCACGGCTACATGCCGGTCGTCGTCGAGGTTGTCGAAGCGGAAGCATTCAACGAGTGGGTCGCGGCCAATGGGGGCGTCACGACACGGACGTTCGCCGACAATCGCTGAGGCAGAACAGGGACATTCGGCCGGTTTTGGGCTGAACAATACGAATGATGCGTACCGGCAGGCCGGCGCGCTACGGAGTTAAGGGTATGACCACTGCAGTAGCGGACGCGCACGAGGCGCACGATCACCACGGCCCCGCGACGGGTATACGTCGCTGGCTGTTCACGACGAATCACAAGGACATCGGCACGATGTACCTGGTGTTCAGCCTCATCATGTTCTTCATCGGCGGGGCGATGGCGCTCGTCATTCGCTCCGAACTTGCGATTCCGGGACTGCAGTTCGTGCATCCGGAGTTCTTCAACCAGATGACCACCATGCACGCCCTGATCATGGTATTCGGTGCGGTCATGCCGGCCTTTGTCGGCCTCGCGAACTGGATGATCCCGATGCAGATCGGTGGGCCGGACATGGCGTTGCCGAGGATGAACAACTGGTCGTTCTGGATACTGCCCGTTGCGTTCGGCATCCTGCTTTCTACGCTGTTCATGCCAGGCGGCGCGCCGGCATCGGGCTGGACCATGTACCCGCCGCTGGTCCTGCAGACCGGCGATGCGTTCCCGTTCCTGATCTTTTCGGTGCACCTGATGGGCCTAAGCTCGATCATGGGTGCGATCAACATCATCGTGACGATCATCAATATGCGCACGCCCGAGATGACGCTCATCCGCATGCCGATGTTCGTCTGGACGTGGCTCATTACCGCATACCTGCTGCTCGCCGTGATGCCTGTCCTGGCCGGAGCGGTCACGATGCTGCTCACCGACCAGTTCTTCGGCACGAGCTTCTTTCTAGCGGCCGGCGGCGGCGACCCCGTAATGTTCCAGCATATCTTCTGGTTCTTCGGTCACCCCGAGGTCTACATCATGATCCTGCCGGCCTTCGGCGTCGTTTCGGAAATCATCCCGACCTTCTCCCGTAAGCCACTGTTTGGTCACGATGCGATGGTCTACGCCACCGCATCGATTGCGTTCCTGTCCTTCATTGTCTGGTCGCACCATATGTTCACGGTGGGCATGCCTCTGTCGGCGCAATTGTTTTTCATGTTCGCGACCATGCTGATCGCGGTCCCGACCGGCGTTAAGGTATTCAACTGGGTGGCCACGATGTGGCGCGGCGCGATGAGCTTCGAGACGCCGATGCTGTTCGCCCTGGCATTTATCTTCCTGTTCACGATTGGCGGCTTCTCCGGCCTCATGCTCGCGATCGTCCCCTCGGATATCCAGTATCACGACAGTTATTTCGTCGTCGCGCATTTCCACTATGTCCTGGTGCCGGGCTCGATTTTCGCCATCATGGCGGCCGCCTATTACTGGCTGCCCAAGTGGACCGGTCATTACTACGACGAGACGGCCGGCAAGGTGCATTTCTGGCTGTCGACGATTTTCGTGAACCTGACCTTTTTCCCGATGCATTTCCTCGGCCTCGCGGGCATGCCACGCCGTATTCCCGATTACTCCACCCAGTTTGCGGACTTCAACCTCGTGGCCAGCATCGGTGCGATGGGCTTCGGGCTGTCACAGCTGATTTTCGTTTACGTATTGCTGACGGCGAAGAAGGGTGCCCAGGCGACGGCCGGGGTATGGGACGGCTCGAAGGGCCTCGAATGGACGGTACCGTCGCCCGCGCCGTATCACACCTTCGACGAACCCGTGCACGTGGATCGCAGCGTGGCCTTCCCTAAGGATCCCAATGTCTGAGCGGGATGAGGAAACCCGGCGCAGGATCCGGCGCACGACCATCATTCTCGTGATCGTCGCGCTCGCGTTCTACGTAGGTTTCATCCTGTCGGGCGTCATAAGGTCCTGAATATGAATCAGCCAGCCGAAAAGAGTATCTCGAACCGCTCCCTGACCCTGCGGCTCCTGGCGTGGGCGATCGGGATGTTCGGTTTTGGTTTCCTGCTGGTGCCGCTGTACGACGTCTTCTGCGAGATCACCGGTTTCGGCGGGAGGACGAACAGCGAGGCCGTGACCGTGGCCGAATCACCGGACGAGAGCCGCAGCATTCGCATCGAATTCGTCACCCAGACGAATGAGTATGCGCCGTGGGAGTTCTCGGCCGATGTCCCGAGCATGGATGTGTATCCCGGCAAGCTCTATTTCGCGACCTTCACCGCGAAGAACCTGACGGGCGACGACAAGGTCGCGCAGGCAGTGCCCAGCGTGGCGCCGACCTCGGCGTCAGGACATTTTCGCAAAATCGATTGTTTCTGTTTCACGAGCCAGGCGTTTGCGGCAAATGAGACGCGGGAACTCCCGCTGCAGTTCATCGTCGACCCGGACCTCCCGGACTACGTCGATACCATCACGCTCCAGTACACCATGTTCGACACGCTGTCTTTAGCCAGAGAGAACTAACATGTCTGCGCACGCACACGATCGCTACTACATACCACATGGCAGCCACTGGCCGATCGTCGGTTCGGTGGGCCTCCTGTTCCTGATGGTCGGCGTATCGACCTGGCTGAACGGTGCCGGCTTCGGTTTCTGGGTGATGCTGGCGGGCCTGGCCACGATCATCGGGATGGTCGTGGGCTGGTTCGGTACCGTGATCGGCGAGAACCAGCAGGGTGTCTACAACGCGCAGGTCGACACCTCGTTTCGCATGGGCATGTTCTGGTTTATATTTTCCGAGGTCATGTTTTTCGCTGCTTTCTTCGGCGCACTGTTCTATGCCCGCACCGCGGTCATTCCGTGGTTGTCCGGTGAGGGCAACAACTTCTTCACCAACTACCTGCTCTGGTCAGGTTGGGAAGGCACCTGGCCCACGAACGGGCCGGGTAATCTTGGCGGGGATTTCGAGATCATGGGCCCCATGGGCCTGCCGCTCATCAACACCGCCATACTGTTGACGAGTTCGGTAACCCTCACGATCGCCCATCACGCGCTGATAGCCGGCAACCGCGGCGTGCTCAAGACGTTTCTGGCGCTGACCTTCATCCTGGGATTCATCTTCGTTTTCCTGCAGGCCGAGGAATACATCGAAGCCTACCAGCACATGAACCTGAAGCTGACGACCGGCATCTACGGCTCGACCTTCTTCCTGCTGACCGGATTCCACGGACTGCACGTTACGCTCGGCGCAATCATGCTGTTGACCATCTGGTTCAGGGTGATGAAGAGGCATTTCACCCCGGAGAAGCACTTCGCCTTCGAAGCGGTCGCCTGGTACTGGCACTTCGTCGATGTCGTCTGGGTGGCGCTGTACGTATTCGTCTACTGGATGTAGGAAAAAGGGGTCAGAGTACATATTTCGATTTTACAACGAGGCCCGGGTCTCCTGACTCACGACGAAATATGTACTCTGACCCCTTTTTCCCGCTCCAACGGTGGCCCGGCCGTACTACGAGATCCAGCCAAAATAAAAAGCCGAGAGCAGGAACACGATCAGTGTGATCGAAAGCGCTACCCGCACCTTGAGTGCATTGAGCATGCGCGTCGAGCCCTGTTTGTCGCGCGTCAGGAAGAACAGGCCCGAACCGAGACTGATGACGATCGCTGCAAGCAGTATGATGACGATGGCCTTCATGACGGTCCCGCACGATGGATTCCACGCAGTATATAGAACCCGTCCGAAGTGAACAGCGTTCCGAATAAGCCGCTTCCCGAATGGCTGCCTATCGTCGTCGGCGCGCTGCTCGTGCTGCAATTCGCGGGCCTTGGCATCTGGCAGATCAGCCGCGGCGTCGACAAACTGGAGGCCCGCGAGGCGTTTGGCGAACCCGCGACCTGGTCGAACTTCCACCACGGTGCAGAGGTTCGGTCATACCAGGCGCTGAAATCGACGGGACGCTATGATTCCACGCACCAGTTCCTGCTAGATAACATCGTCCTGGACGGCCGCCACGGCTATTACGTGATTACGCCGCTCGAACTTGCCGCGGACGAGCCTGTACTTCTCGTGAACCGGGGCTGGGTCGGGAAAAGCGGCCTGCAGCCGGACATGGCTGCACTGGCGAGGGAACTGGCGATTTCGTCGGGACGCGTGACCGTGCATGGACGGGTAGGTTCGCTGCCGCGGCCCGGCATGCGCATGGGCGACCCGCTTACGCCATCGCCGGGATGGCCCAGGATGGCGGTATTCCCGCAAGGCGCGGATCTTGCAGGGGCGCTCGGACGCGAGGTGCAGGATTTCGTCCTGCTGCTCGATCCGAAAGATCCGAACGGCTTCGTGCGCCACTGGGTACCGGAGGAAATGGGTCCGGGCAAGCACTTCGCGTATGCCTTCCAGTGGTTTGCCATGGGTGCGGCCCTGGCCGCCCTGCTCGTATGGCATTCCCGAAAGCAAAGAGGCAACGATGGCTGAGACCCCGACACGTCGAGGCCGCCTCCAGCTGCTCCTGATCGCTGCCGTGTTCCTGGGGCCGTTACTCCTTGCCGCGTGGCTCTATTTAAGCGGGAGCTCGCTCGCGCCCAAGAGCCGGGCCAATCACGGAACGCTGCTCGAACCGATCATAAACCTCGATGAGGCGCTGCCCGGTTCGGATTTCGGCGCCCTGCACGAAGACCGTTGGCTGCTCGTATACCGATATGCGGGATCCTGCGACGCCGGGTGCAGGGAAGGGCTGTACACGATCCGGCAACTCCGGCTGATGCTTGGCCGGGAGATGGAGCGCCTCGGCCGGATTTTCTTGCACGGCGATATTCCGCCCGATACAGTGTTTCTCGCGAGTCAGCACGAAGGGCTGGTTGCGCTGGAAGACGGGGAACTCAGCGAGCTCCTGGCGGCGAGCAGACCCGCCTCAGCTGCCGACGGCGGTTACTACCTGGTCGATCCGAACGGTAATTTGGTCATGTACTTTTCGCCGGACCTCGAACCGCAAGAGATCGTAGCCGATATCAAGCGGCTCCTGCGGCTGTCGCGGATCGGCTGACGGTTTTCCCGGTAACTATGAGCACACAGATACAGACACTTACCGACTGGCGCGATTACTACGAGCTCACCAAGCCGCGCGTCGTCATGCTCATCGTGTTCACGGCGATCGTAGGTATGTTCCTGGCGGTGCCCGGCTGGCCGGGCGCCGCCCCCATGTTTTTCGGGACGATCGGCATCAGCCTCGCCGCTTCAGGCGCCGCCGTGTTCAACCATATCCTGGATGCGCGCATCGACATCCACATGCTGCGAACGCGGGGACGTCCGCTGCCTCAAGGGCGGATCTCCGAAGCGAAGGCGCTCCTGTTTGCGAGCGGCTTGTGCGTATTGTCCATGCTCATCCTCTGGCTGCTGGTCAATCCGCTGACAGCGGTGCTGACTTTCCTGTCGCTGATTGGCTATGCCGTCGTTTACACCGTCTTCCTGAAGCGTGCGACGCCGCAGAACATCGTAATCGGCGGGGCCGCCGGCGCTGCGCCGCCGGTACTTGGCTGGGTAGCGATCACGAACGATGTCAGTTCCAGCGCACTGCTCCTGTTTCTCATTGTTTTCGTCTGGACGCCGCCACACTTCTGGGCGCTTGCCATCGCCCGCAAAGACGAGTACGCGAAGGTCGGCATCCCGATGCTGCCGGTGACGCACGGCGAGGATTTCACGCGCCTGAACATCCTGCTCTACACGATCCTCCTGGCCATCATTACGATCGTGCCCTACCTGACCGGCATGAGCGGCCTGGTCTACCTGGCCGCCGCGATCGTACTGAATGCCATGTTTCTCTGGCACGTCGTGCAGATGCGCCGCTACCCGGACGATGTCGACCGCGCCATGCAGACTTTCCGGTTCTCGATCACCTACCTCGGGTTCCTGTTCGCCGCGCTCCTGGTCGACCACTATTTCCGGGTGCAGGTGTCGATCGTGTAGGAGCGCCCCATGGGCGCGAATGGGGACACGATTGGTCGGTCGCGCGCGTGGCGCGCTCCTACAATTTCTTCCGGGCCAGCACGCGCACCTTGCTTGCGACCGGCAGGACGCCGTAGAACCAATCGGCGAGCGGCTTGTTGGAGTACGTCCGCCATTCGAGCAGTTCGAAGCCGGTGGACGCGGCCAGGTACTCGAAGGACTTGCGGTTGAATTCGTTGCAATGACCGGGGCGCCAATCGTCGGTGTACTTTCTGTTCTTCAGGCCCCGATTCTTCAGCAGCCGCTTTGACGCGTACGCGAAGGATGCGGTGTTGGGCAGCTCGAGAAAGGCTATTCCCTGGTTCTTGAGGAGCGCGCCGATCTTGCGCATGGCGAGCTGCGAGTCCGGCAGGTGTTCCAGCACGTGCCGCAGCACGACGACATCATAGTGCTCCCCCGGCGCTGGCTCGTAGTCCAGAAAATTGGAAACGATCACGTTGATATCCTGGTCTGCAGTGATGGCATCGGCCATTGACTGGCTGAGTTCCATTCCCCGCACCTCCCAGCCTGCCTGGCGAGCGAAGTGCAGGAGCGCGGCATTGCCGCAGCCGATATCGAGCATCGACCCCGGGCCGGGTACACGCGAACGCAGGAACTCCCAGCTCCGCGCTATGTCACGGTTCGATTTGTGACGCGGGTCATCCGGGCCGACGTAGGTCGCCGTATACTGCGCCTGATCCATGCCACAATCGAGATCGTAATTCCAGAGTGCGCAGTTGCCGCAGCGAAAGTAGTTCAGGTTGCGGTTGCGTCCGTCCTGCATCCAGAGTGTCAGGTCCTTGCTTCCACAGAGTCGGCACGCGCGCAGCATCGCAAAATCTTACAACGAATCGCCCCATCTGTTACAAATACCAGGGTAAGTTATCGCCAGCGCCTCCCAAACCGGCCCAGCCCTCATGACCAGTAAGTTCCTCTTCATATCGTATGGCGGACTCATCAGCGATATCGCGTGGCGCGTATCGACCGAAGGCAACGAGGTACGCTATTACATTTCCGACCCGGCGGAAAAGGACATCGGTGACGGTTTCGTGCCCAAAGTGGACGATTGGGAATCACACGTCGACTGGGCCGACGTCATCGTTTTTGACGATGTCCTCGGCCACGGCGAACTCGCCGACAAACTGCGCCGACAGGGCAAGGCCGTGGTGGGAGGCACCCCATACACGGACCGGCTCGAGGACGACCGCACGTTTGGCCAGGAGGAACTCAAGAAGCACGGCGTTTCCATTATCCCGTTCCAGGAGTTTTCCGATTTCGACTCCGCAATTGCCTACGTGGAAGAGCACCCGGCGCCCTACGTGATCAAGCCGAGTGGCGAGGCCCAGAACATCAAGCGGCTCTTGTTCGTCGGCCAGGAAGACGACGGCAAGGACGTGATCCACGTGCTCGGTTCCTACAAGGCGGTTTACTCCGACACGGTGAAGATATTCCAGTTGCAGCGGCGGGTGCGCGGCGTGGAAATGGCCGTCGGGGCGTTCTTTAACGGCCACGAGTTCATGATGCCCATCAACGTCAACTTTGAGCACAA
Source organism: Woeseiaceae bacterium (assembly GCA_041743865.1). Lineage (GTDB taxonomy): Bacteria > Pseudomonadota > Gammaproteobacteria > Steroidobacterales > Woeseiaceae > UBA1847. The sequence continues at coordinate 21,644 of JBGTLY010000296.1, read as the reverse complement.
ACCGCTCTTTCCGGGCAATATCGGCCCGGCGACCGGCGAGATGGGCACCTGTATGTACTGGAGCGGACCGAACAAGGTGTTCGCTTCGACGCTCGCCAAGATCGAGAAGCGACTGCGTGAGGAGCGTTACGTCGGCTACATCGACGTCAACTGCATCGTCAACGGGCAGGGAATCTATCCCCTGGAATTTACCGCGCGATTCGGTTACCCGACGATTTGCATCCAGGCCGATGGCATCGCCATGCCGATGGGCGACTTCCTGAAGGAGATGGCTGAGGGAACGCTGACGAACTTCAAGACCCGGAAGGGCTTCCAGATCGGACTCCGGATCGTCGTTCCGCCCTTTCCATTCCACGACCCGAAGACTTTCGAAGCCAATTCGAAAGACCGGGTCATCATCTTTAGAAAGCCCAATTTCGAAGGCATCCACATCGAAGACGTGCGGCTCGTCAACGGCGAGTGGCTGATTACGGGCCACACCGGCGTGGTCCTGGTCGTCACCGGTCTGGGCATCTCGGTCAAGCAGGCACAGCAACAAGCGTATCAGCGGGTCAAGAACATACTCATCCCGAACATGTATTACCGGACGGATATCGGTGACCGGTGGTTCGAGGATCATGACAAGCTGCACTCCTGGGGTTATCTCCGCGAGTCCTGAGTGAGCGACAGCCTCAACGACGACTTCACCAGACTCGTCAAGCCTCATTACGAGCGGCTGTACGCGCTTGCCTGGCGGCTCAGCGGCGGGCCGGGCGAAGCTGAGGACCTGTTCCAGGAGCTGATGGTTAAGGCGCTCTCCGGCATGGACCGACTGGCAACAGTGGACGATCCGGGACCCTGGCTTGCTCGCATGCTCTACAATCTGTTCGTCGACCAACACCGGCGCTTTGCACGGCGGCGTCTCTTCATCGTCGATGAGGGTCGGCTGAATGCGGACGGGCTGGCCGGCTTCCCCGGCGATTCGAACCCCGAGCGCGACAGCCGCGATCGCGAGCTCGCCCGCATCCTCGAGGATGCACTCGCAACGCTCGGCGAAGAACACCGGATCGTTTTGTTGCTGCACGATGCCGACGGCTACACAATCAAAGAAATTCAGGAGCTTACCGGCACACCGTCCGGCACGATCAAGTCGCGGCTGCATCGCGCCCGCCTGCGGATGCGAGAGACGCTGGAGGCCGATGGAACCCTTTCCCGCGCCGATGCGTGTAACAGTTCAGATCTGGAGCCGGTATAGCCGGCCATGAAGACGAAGCTGACACGGGCTGCCGACGAAGACATGAAGTTCGAAGACGCGAAGTTCGACGACATGAAGCTCGAGGACCCGGAGCTCCAGGCGCTGCTCAGGCGCTGCAGCGCCCCGCCACCGCCGCCCGGGCTCTTCGATCGTGCGCTACGGCACGCCATGAGCGCCGAAGGGCGTGCGCGCCAGAGAAGCCGGCGGCTCATTTCGGGCATTGGCGGTCTCATTGCCGCCAGCGTCGTCATCCTGGTCGTCGGCAGCCTTGCGGCGAATATGTTACGGCCGGATGGGGGCGAGCTTCCCATGGTCCACATCAGCCTGTCCGAGCCGGAGACGGTCCGCCTGGTGTTCGCGGCGGAGAGTCCGCTGGCAGACGCTACCATGACGGTGACGCTGCCCGAGGGCATCGAATTGAAGGGCTTTCCGGGCGAGCGCGAGATTCGTTGGGAAACGAGCCTCACCGAAGGCAGGAACCTGCTGCCGCTGACGCTCATCGCGAGGAGGCCCGACGGCGGCGCGCTGGAGGCCCGCCTTCAGCATGATTCGCGCGACCGGACATTCCGGGTCTGGATCGATGTAGGATAAGGAAGATGCGGCGCCGGCGCCCGCAAAACGGAGATTTCAGGATGTTCGACTGTAAGAAACTGCTGCCCCTGATCGCACTGGGTTTTGCCCCGCTGACCGTTATCGCGGACGAACTCGACGATCTCGATGTAACGATGGAGGTGCTGGACAACGAGGCCGAGCTCGATGTCCTGATGTCCCAGATGCGTGGGCCGGGCCGGAGCGACGCAGACCGCGACCTTGGCGAGGAAAACGCTACCTCCGGTCCTGACATCAGCCCTTTTGAATCGAATCCCCTGCCAACCGACGATGGATTCGACCACGACAACATTTTCCGCAATGAACCCTTGACGGAAGAGGACGATTTCGAAAGCCTAGAGGGCGAAGATCTCGAAGTCGACCTGCCGGATCCCTACGAGCCGCCTGTTGGCGATAACCCTTGATTTTCTTGCACCAGGTCATGGTTTTCTCAGCCAGACTCGGTAATCTAGCCGCCTGATCCTCCGTCATCGATCCGGGGCCGTCGCCATTTATCTCAAGGCAAACAGTCGAAATCTTCGCGTTCGCGCACGCACGGTATGTGCCGTGCTCGGTTTCGGTCTGTTGTCGGCTGTTCCGGCCAACGCGCTGACACCGGTCGAGCTGTTCGAGGAAGGAAACCGGCTCTATCGCGATGAATTGTACTGGGCGGCCATCCTGCGCTACGAGCAGGCCGGGGAGGCCGGGCTCACGATACCGCTTCTCTACTACAACACCGGCGTCGCACATTACCGGGCGCGCCAGTACAACCGGGCACGCGACTCACTGATGCAGGCTCTCGGCTCGCCGGAACTCCGGCTGGCCGCGCAATACAATCTCGGCCTTACCGAATACGCCGCAGGCGACGAGGAGGCCGCGATGCGCTGGTTCCGTCTCGTTCGTGACCAGCAACAAAATCGCAAGATGTCGACCTACGCGACCGAAGCGATTGCCCGCATCCGGGCCGGCGAGCCCGGCGAGGATGAGCCCGTCGCAGAGTGGACTCCGCCGGTCGAAGAGGAGGTCGCGCACTTCGAACTGGTCGCAAGCGCCGGTTTCGGCACCGACACGAACGCCTACCGGTCACCATCCGCGCCTTACGTCGATTATTCGGAGACAGAAACCCCCGTTGTCACGCCGACAGTCCAGTCGGGTGCCTACGTGCCCTTCGATCTCGGGATGAAGTTCCGGGTCGACGCCTACGAGAGCGAAAGCTTTTTCGCCGCGTACCGGCTCGCCGGGTTGACGTACGCGGATGTTGCACTCAACGATGCGGACGAGTACGCCCACGAGATCAGTGTCGGCAGCGAGTACCGGGCGCGCGACGAGGAGCGCGGCAGGGAACGCGAGATCTACAGTGCATTCTCGATTTCAGAGCACCAGGAGTGGTATTTCGACCCCGACACCGCCAGTTACTTCGTGACCAGGGACGAAGATGGCAACATACAGAGTCTCGAGAACCGGATGAACTACATCCGTTACGGGCCGGAGGTGAACTGGCGCCAGACATATTCGAAAATCACGTTCGGACTTGGCTTCAAGGGCCAGATCTGGAACTACGAGAACGAGGAGTTCGTTCCCGAATACGATCACGAGTACCTCGTGCTGACCGGATTCTCGCAATACAAGTTCACGCCCTCGTCGCTGGTACGCGTCGCACTCAAGGGGTCGACGCGCCGCTTCGGCGAGCGTCCCGCTTTTAATCTCGATGGCGCGGTGCTGCCCGAAAACCCCGATCTTGAGTACGACTACATCGAGGTGGCCCTGACCGCGCGCCAGCGCATCACTGACCGCATGTGGTTGGGCTTCGAGTACGACTACTCGTCGAGAACGGACAAATTTGAAGGCTACAATGACTATATCCGCGACCGTTACGGTGCAGACTTCCGCTGGCGGATCGGCCATCGTTTCGACGTGAGCGTCGCTGGCAGCTACCTGCTCTACGATTTTTCGGATGCGTTTGCGTTCAACAATCCGACCCAGCCCCGCAAGACACTCGAGATCATCGACGTGGAGGCGGAAGCGATCTTCCGCGTGACAGAGCATCTCTATATTGTTGCGGACGCCACTTTGTACGACAGTGCATCGAACGACCTTCGCATCAATTACGACCGGGCACAGTACTCGATCGGCGTACGCTGGTCGCAGTAGTCGGCAATCTTTCGGCTTTTTGCGGCCAGGTCCATCGATCTGCGGCGGGACTGCGCGGCGAAACCTGCTAGAATCGCGCCCTTTCGCCGGCCATTGCCGTTCCCGCAAATGGACGTCACACCGATTCTCGAGTCACTGAACGATGCGCAGCGCGACGCTGTAACGGCGCCTGCCGGGCCGACGCTCGTCATCGCCGGCGCCGGCAGCGGCAAGACGCGCGTGCTCGTGCATCGTGCCGCGTGGCTGATCGAGGTCGAGAACGTTTCGCCCCAGAGCCTCCTGGCGGTGACCTTTACAAACAAGGCCGCGGCCGAGATGCGCCACCGGGTCGAGCGACTGCTCGGCATCCCGGTGCAGCACCTGTGGATCGGAACCTTCCATGGGCTCGCGCACCGTCTGTTGAGGCGCCATTGGCGTGAGGCGGCCCTGCCGCAGAATTTTCAGATCATCGACTCGGACGATCAGCTGAGACTGCTCAAGCGGCTGCTGAAAGGCCTTGAAATCGACGACAGCCGCTGGCCGCCGAAAGAGCTGCAGTGGTTCATCAACGCACAAAAGGACGAGGGACTTCGGGCAAAGCACCTCGACGACGCCGGTGACCCGCATCGCCGGCAGATGATTGCCTTATATAAGGAATACGAAGCGGTCTGCGACCGCGGCGGCCTCGTGGATTTCGCGGAGCTGTTGTTGCGCGCCCACGAGCTCTGGCGCGACGACCCGGCGCTGCTCGCCCACTACCAGCGCCGCTTCCGGCACCTGCTGGTGGACGAGTTCCAGGATACGAATGCTATTCAGTATGCCTGGTTACGGCTGCTCGCAGGCCAGCAGGGCATACCGTTTGTGGTCGGCGACGACGACCAGTCGATCTATCGCTGGCGTGGTGCCCGGGTAGAACACATTCTCCGCTTCCAGAAAGATTTTCCGGGCGCACGTATCGTCAAGCTCGAGCAGAATTACCGGTCCACCGCGACGATCCTCAATGCAGCGAATGCCGTGATCGCGAACAACAGCGCGCGGATGGGCAAAAAGCTCTGGACGGAGGGCGCGACTGGCGAGGCGATTCGCGTCTATGCCGCTTACAACGAGCGAGACGAGGCCGATTTCGTGGTCGCCCGACTCAGGGAGTGGATTGAACAGGGCAACGCGCGGGCCGATGCTGCGATCCTGTACTGCTCGAACGCGCAGTCCCGTGTGCTCGAAGAAGGCCTGATCAATGCGCGTATCCCGTATCGCGTCTACGGCGGCCTGCGCTTCTTCGAGCGCGCGGAAATCAAGGATGCCCTGGCCTACCTCCGCCTCATGTCGCACCGGGACGACGACCCGTCTTTCGAGCGCATCGTCAATCGGCCGACCCGCGGCATCGGTGCACGTACCGTCGAGGACATGCGGCAGTACGCGCGGGCCAACGCGTGCTCCCTGTGGCGTGCCGCCGGAGCTCTGGCCAGCGACCAGCTGGCAGGCCGCGCAGCGAACGCGGTACAGGCATTCATGCACCTCGTCGAACGAATGGCCCGCGACACCGCCGGCCGCGAACTCGAGCACCAGGTCGACCATGCCATTCACGCCAGCGGACTCATCGACCATTTCCGCAAGGACAAGGGTGAGAAGGGCGAAACGCGCGTCGAGAACCTGCTGGAGCTCGTCAGCGCGGCCAAGAGCTTCGAGCCGGGTCTCGCCGAGGAAGACATGTCCCCGCTCGACGAGTTCCTGGCCCATGCGGCGCTCGAGGCCGGCGACGGGCAGGCAGACGCCTGGGAGGATTGCGTGCAACTCATGACCATGCACTCCGCCAAGGGTCTGGAATTTCCGCTCGTGTTCCTGTGCGGCATGGAGGACGGACTGTTTCCCCACCAGAGGTCGGTAGCCGACCCGCAGGGCCTGGAGGAAGAACGTCGCCTCTGCTACGTCGGCATTACGCGGGCGAAGCAATGCCTGTATGTCACCTATGCCGAGCAACGTCGGCTTCACGGGATGGACAATTTCTCTCTGCCATCGCGTTTCATTGCCGAAATTCCCGACGAGTATGTCGAGGAGGTACGTCCCCGGGTGCAGGTCGCACGACCGATGCATGTCCAGCGGAGCAGTTCTCCGTCACGCATGACCGCCACGACCGGAGCCGAAATGGGTATCCGGCTCGGCCAGCGGGTACGGCACCGGAAATTCGGAGACGGAGTCGTGCTCAACTGCGAAGGGCAAGGCGCACATGCGCGCGTGGAAGTCAATTTCGAAACCGCGGGGACGAAATGGCTGGTTCTGAGCTACGCGAATCTCGATCTGATGTAGACTTGGCGCCACGGGGCAGGACACCAGTCCGTACAAGAGTTCATGAAAATTCTCATACTCGGCGCAGGTCAGGTCGGCTCGTCCGCGGCTTATCACCTGTCCCGCGAAGAAGCCAATGAAGTCACGGTCGTCGACATGCGGCCCGATGTGCTCCGTGACCTGCAGGACCGCCTGGACATCCGGACTGTTGTTGGCCACGCGGCCTATCCGGAGGTTCTCACGCGCGCCGGCGCCAATGACGCGGACATCGTGGTGGCACTTACGGACAGCGACGAGACGAACATGGTCGCCTGCCAGGTCGCTTACACGCTGTTTCACACGCCGACGAAGATCGCTCGCATCCGCGCGGCCGAGTACATGAATGCGGACAAGTTGTTTACGCAGGACGCGATACCCATCGACGTCCGTATCTCCCCCGAACAGCTCGTGTGCGAATACGTCGAACAACTGATCCTTTATCCGGGCGCAACCCAGGTGCTGGACTTCGCCAACGGACGCGTCCGCCTGGTCGGCGTGATGGCGGATCGTGACGGCCTGCTCGTGGGCCAGCGCATTGCAACGCTGAAAGACCATATCCCGAACACCGAGGGCCGAATCGCAGCCATCTACAGAGGCGGCGAAGCCATGCTGCCCGATGGCGACACCGTGATCCAGGAAGGCGATGAAGTCTTCTTCATCGCGGACCGCAAGGACATCCGGGTATTCATGAGCGAGATCCGGCGCCTGGAGGATCCCGTGCGTCGCGTCGTGATTGCCGGCGGCGGCAATATTGGCGTCCGACTGGCGCTCGCGCTCGAACAGACGAACCAGGTAAAGATCATCGAGCGGGACCAGAAGCGCGCCCGACTGATCTCCGAGCAGGTCAACAAGGCGATTGTCCTGGTCGGCGATGCGGCGGACGAGGAATTGCTGCTCGAGGAAAACGTCGACAATGTCGATGTATTCTGCGCGATCACAAACTCGGAGGAAGCTAACATACTGAGCTCGATGCTGGCCAAGCGCCTTGGTGCACACAAGGTCATGGCTCTCATCAACCGCCCGTCCTATGTCGACCTCGTTGAATCGGGGAGCATCGACATTGCCATTTCACCGCAACAGGTCACGATCGGCTCATTGCTGGCGCATGTCCGGCGTGGCGATGTCGTCAAGGTGCACTCCCTGCGGCGCGGCGCGGCGGAAGCCATCGAGGCGATCGCGCACGGTAGTGCCGAAACATCGAAGGTGATCGGCCGTCCCCTCGATGCCATCGAATTGCCGAAGGGTTCCGCAATCGTGGCGCTGGTACGCGGGGAAGAGACGATCATCGCTCACCACGACACGATCATCGAATCCGACGACCACGTCATCATCTTCATGACCGATCGACGAAAGATCGAGAAGATCGAACGGCTCTTCCAGGTCGATGTCTCGTTCGTCTGATTCCACTCCGGAATGAACTGGCCGGTAGTACAGAGAATTCTCGGGCTGCTACTCATGATGTTCAGCCTGACGATGCTGCCCCCGATCGCCGTCAGCTTCCTGTACGACGATCATTCGTGGCCCTCCTTCCTGAAGGGGTTCGGGTTTACCCTGCTCGGGGGACTTTTGCTTTGGGCACCTGTCTACCGCGCAAAGAACGACATGCGCCTCCGCGACGGCTTCCTGGTGGTTGCGTTGTTCTGGACGGTCCTCGGGACCTTCGGTGCAGCGCCGTTGTTTCTCGATGACTCGATCTCCCTGTCCCTGACGGATGCAGTGTTCGAGTCCATGTCCGGGCTCACAACCACCGGTGCAACGATCCTCGTCGGGCTTGACGAGCTGCCCAAATCGATTCTCTACTACCGCCAGCAGCTGCAGTGGTTTGGCGGTATGGGCATCATCGTACTCGCGGTAGCGATCCTGCCCATGCTCGGCGTCGGTGGCATGCAGCTTTATAGAGCCGAAATGCCCGGACCCATAAAGGATACGAAGCTTACGCCGCGCATCACCGAGACGGCCAAAGCACTCTGGTATGTGTATCTCGCGTTCACGATCGCCTGCCTCCTGGGGTACAGGGCGGCCGGCATGGACTGGTTCGATGCTTTATGCCATGCCTTCTCGACCGTCGCGATCGGTGGCTTCTCCACACACGACATGAGCATGGGCTATTTCGACAGCACGGCCGTCGATCTCGTCGCGATCGCGTTCATGTTTCTCGCAGGCATCAATTTCTCGCTGCATTTCTTTGCCTGGCGTTACGTTTCCGTCCGCCACTACTGGCAGGATCCGGAGTTCCGCGCGTATACGGGCGTACTCGTCGCGCTTTCCATCGCTGTCGTGCTGGTGCTGTTCCAGTATCGCTATTACTCCACTCCCTCTGCCAACATCGTTGAAGGGGTATTCCAGGCAGTGTCCATCGCGACGACGACGGGCTTCACGACGGATAACTTTGCGCTCTGGCCCGCTGCGTTGCCGGTGCTGCTGATACTCGCGAGCTTCATCGGCGGATGCGCCGGTTCTACGGCGGGTGGCATCAAGGTCGTGCGGTGGTTGTTGATCTACAAGCAAGGTGCTCGGGAGATTGCGCGCCTGGTGCACCCGAGCGCCGAAATTCCCGTAAAGCTCGGCAACCGGGCAGTTTCGCACCGGGTCGTCGATGCGGTATGGGGGTTCTTTTCGATCTACATCGTCGTATTCGGTGTGATGTTGATCATCATGATGTCTACGGGACTCGACCAGGTCACAGCCTTCTCGGCGGTGGCGGCCACGCTCAACAATCTGGGACCCGGCCTGGGTGAGGTATCCTCGGGATTCATGGCGCTCTCCGACACTGCGAAATGGGTAGCCATGGTCGGCATGCTGCTTGGCCGTCTCGAGATCTTCACGCTCCTGGTCCTCGTGACGCCGATGTTCTGGCGTCATTGAGCGTATTGCGTTGGCGCGACACGTCCCGGCGAGGAGCCTCGACATGACGGGCAGGAAGGGCACGCCGATTGATCGTTTCAGCGACCTCACCGGCCGGCTCACGGCCTGGTTGACGCTCGCCATGACCCTGGTCACGTTCGTGATTGTCGTCATGCGCTACCTGTTCGATGCCGGCTTCATCTGGATCCAGGAGTCGGTCACCTGGATGCATGCCATGGTCTTCATGCTGGGAGCTGCCTACACGCTGCGCCACGAGGAGCATGTGCGTGTCGACATCTTTTATCGGGGGATGACGGCGCGCAGGCGGGCTTGGGTCGATGCGCTGGGTGTCCTGTTGTTCCTGTTCCCGCTCTGCGCCTACCTGCTCGTCGAATCCTGGGACTTCGTCGCGACGGCCTGGTCGATCCGTGAAACGTCCCGGGAATCCGGCGGCATGCCGTATCCCTTCGTCCCACTTCTGAAGTCCGTGCTGCTGGTCATGCCTGCATTCCTCGCGTTACAGGGCCTGTCGTTACTCCTTGTTTCGCTCCGGGCCCTCGGGAGTCCGGCGCCACGCGAGCTGCCCTGACATGGAGTGGGTGGCTCTTCTCATGTTCGTCACGGTCGTCGCGGTGCTGCTCGCCGGATTTCCGGTCGCATTTTCGCTTGGCGGCACGGCACTGATCTTCGCGGGCATCGGAGTCCTCGCTGGCGGATTCAATGAAGCCCTGCTTACGGGCCTGCCAAACCGGCTCTACGGGATCATGAACAACGAGACACTGGTCGCGGTGCCGCTGTTCGTATTCATGGGGGTCACGCTCGAGCGGGCACGGATCGCGGAGGACCTCCTCGATACCCTGAGTGCGCTTTTCGGCCGTCTGCGGGGCGGGCTCGGCATCTCGGTAACGATAGTCGGCATGCTGCTCGCTGCCAGCACCGGCATCGTCGGTGCCACCGTCGTCACGATGGGCCTGCTGTCGCTGCCGACGATGTTGCGGCACGGCTACGCGCCCTCCATCGCCGCGGGCACGATCTGCGCATCCGGGACGCTCGGCCAGATCATCCCACCCTCGATCATTCTCGTCATGCTGGGAGACGTTCTGAGCTCGGCCTACCAGCAGGCACAGCTCGAGATGGGTAACTACTCGCCCCGGACCGTTTCTGTCGGTGATTTGTTTGCCGGCGCGATCCTGCCGGGTCTGCTGCTGGTCGGTCTGTACATCCTGTATCTCGCCGTCACCGCGATGTTCAGGCCGGCGAGCATGCCGTCGCACGAGCAGGACGAACCGGTGTCCCTGCGACGCCTGGTCCGCGCCCTGTTGCCGCCATTGGGCCTGATCGTCGCGGTACTCGGATCGATCCTGTTCGGCCTCGCAACCCCGACCGAGGCCGCGGGCGTGGGTGGCATGGGCGCCCTGTTGCTCGCGCTCGCACGACGCCAACTGGACCCGACGCGGCTTCGCGAAATCATGCGTTCGACGCTCAAGATCAGCTGCATGGTGTTCATGATCCTGATCGGTGCATCCGTCTTCTCGCTGGTGTTTCGGGGCTACGGCGGCGACGAAGGCGTGCAGGCCCTGCTGGATGCGCTGCCCGGCGGTGTGGTCGGCGCCGTGTTCGTCGTCATGCTCGTGATGTTTCTGCTCGGTTTCGTTCTCGACTTCATCGAGATCACGTTCGTCGTCGTGCCGATCGTGGCGCCGATCCTGCTGGCAATGGGTGTCGATCCGGTGTGGCTCGGCATCATGATCGCGGTCAATCTGCAGACGTCCTTCCTCACGCCGCCCTTCGGGTTTGCGCTTTTTTACCTGCGTGGTGTGGCACCGCCGGAGCTCCGCACTGCGCAGATCTACCGGGGCGTCATTCCGTTCGTTGTGATCCAGCTGCTGGCCCTGCTCATCCTGGCGCTGGTCCCGGGTATCGTTACCTGGCTGCCGGAGCGTATTTACGGCGGCGGGTAGTCCGTTCGGTCGAAGCGCTGCATATGCAAGTCGGGCCCGCCGGAGCGCCGGCGCCCGGCCCGGGGCAGTCAGTCAGCGCGTGTCTGCAGGAAAGCCAGCTCCGAGATGCGCTGGTTCGGCGTCGAGGCCCGGCGGAACGCGTCGAAGGACGCAAAAATCTTCGCTGCGGCGGGATCGCGGTCGACGAGCTCGCGAATGACCTCGTCGCTGATCGTCCTGAGGTAGTCGATCACATCGTCCGGGAATCGCCGCAGCTCGACATCGGAGTCGTCCGACAATTGACGCAGGGCATTGGTGTTGCCGTTCATGTATTCCGCCGTCACGTCGAGGTCGATTGCCTGCGCCGAGGTCTCGACGATCGCCTGTAACTCCGGCGGCAGTGCGTCCCAGGCTTCGCGATTGACGATGAACTCCAGCGTGGGGCCGGGCTCCTGCCATCCGGGGTAATAGTAGAAGCGGGCCGCCTTGTGCAGTCCGAAAGCCAGGTCGTTGTAAGGTCCCACCCATTCGGTGGCGTCGATCGCCCCGTTCTTGAGCGATGTAAAGATCTCCGAGCCAGGCAGCGTCACCGGCGTCCCGCCCGCCCGGCGAAGTACCTCGCCGCCCAGGCCGGGAATGCGCATCTTCAAGCCCTTCAGGTCCCGGACGGAATCGATGGCCTTGTTGAACCAGCCGCCCATCTGCACACCGGTGTTGCCGCAGGGGAACGGCACCAGGTCGTGCGGGGCATAGAGTTCGCGCCACAAGTCGAGACCCCCACCGTAGTACAGCCAGCCGCTCATCTCGTGCGCGGTGAGCCCGAACGGGATGGCGGTGAAAAACTGTGCCGCGTCGACTTTGCCCTTGTGGTAGTAGGCCGCGCCGTGACCGCACTCGGCGGTTCCCCGGCTCACCGCATCGAAGACCTCGAAGGGCGGGACGAGCTCGCCACCGGCATATACCTTGATCGTCAGGCGGCCGCCGGAACAGGCGGCGATCCGCTCGGCGAGGTTGTTCATCGCGACGCCAAGACCCGGGTACTTCGGCGGCCAGGATGTCACCGCGGACCACGTGAAACGCTCTGCGGAGGCGGCCGTCCCCGGCTCGCTGTCCGACGGGCGGCGTTCGCAGCCCGCGAGCCCGACGGCGGCGAGTCCGCCGACGAAGTGACGTCTTTTCATGCTTGTCCCCCTCGACTGGCGAGGCGCTAGTGTAGGGGTCGTTCAGCGGATTGCCAATCACCGTCTGATTTGCGGATGGTCGCCACCATCGGTCGATTACAGCCAAAGATCGGTTACATAATCCCACTTATTAATTTTTAATCTTTTTGTGGGATTTTAATTACAAATTTCCATCAATTTTGATTTATGGTGGTTTTTATCCCCTTCACGGTGACCGTAGTTGGTCCAGCCGGCGGGGCGGGCGTGGCTTTGCCGTCCCTGGCGGGACCACGTCGACCCACCGTCGTTTGCGGGTCATCCCGCCCGCCGGCCGGGGATACAGCCTGCCACGGCCCGGTTGCCGCTCTGTTAAACGTTAGTGGCCTGTGCATTAATAAAGGCGATCGGACCAGGGACATAGGCATCGATGATCGGGCTGCTACAACGGGTCAGCGCGGCCAGCGTCACGGTTAACGGCAGGACGATCGGCGAAATAGGGCCCGGCTTGCTCGTGCTGGCCGCCGTCCGGCGGCAGGACACCGCTCGCGACGCGGAGCGCCTTGCGGAACGCCTCGTGGGCTACCGGGTGTTTCCGGACGACGCGGGCCGTATGAACCGGAGCCTCTCAGATGTGGGCGGCGACCTGTTGCTGATTCCCCAGTTCACGCTGGCCGCGGACACCCGCAAAGGTACCCGGGCCAGTTTTACCGGCGCCGCGTCCCCGGCGCTCGGCGAGGAACTTTTCGACCGACTGGTCAGTGCCTGCCGGGATCGCGTGGGACGCGTGGCGACCGGCGAATTCGGCGCTGATATGCAGGTCAGTCTCGTAAACGACGGACCGGTGACGTTCTGGCTGGAAAGCTGAGACCGAACGCTCGCGGCGTTTAGCGGTCCAAACTGCGACGCCCGTCCTGTGTGGCCGCAATGCCCCGTGAAATAGTGCGCCGTGTCGCGTGACGCGCTGTATCATGAACATAACGCGCGGCCGGCCTGGCTCCGGCGCCTCGATTGACTAAAAGATTAGGGAACCCGTTTCCCGGGAGTATCGTGATGTTTTCCAACATCGGTCCGGTGCAGTTGCTGATCGTGCTGCTGATCGTGCTGGCCATTTTCGGCACCAAACGCTTGCGGACGCTGGGCTCGGACCTCGGCAGTGCCGTCAAGGGCTTCCGCAGCGCCGTGGACGACGCCGAGAAGGATGACGGCAAGAAGTCCGGCAAGCTCGGTGACGCGTCCAGGAAGGACGCGGATTTCGACACGACGCCGGCTGAAGAGCGCCGCAAAGACGCCTGAGACGCCCCTCCGTGTCTGGCCCGAGTTTCTGGGAATTCCTGCTGATCTGCATGATCGGCCTGATCGTGCTCGGCCCGAAGCGCCTGCCCCAGGTCGCAAACCAGGTCGGTACCTGGATCGGCCACGCGCGGCGAATGACGCGGACGCTTAAGCGCCAGCTCGAGGAGGAACTCGAACTGGACAAGCCGCTCAATGTGCGCCCCTCGATCCGGCACACACCACCCCGCGACGATGACAGCTATTCACCGCTGCACAAACCCTCGTCACTGAGCGCCGGCGCCGCCACTGCGGAAAGCACAACGCCCGGGACCGTGGACGTCGATGTAGATGCCGATGTCGCAACGCCGGCCGGGAGCGAAGAAGCCGGCGTCCCCGGAAGCGATAGTGAGCAGCGAAGAGAAGCCTGATACGCCGGATGACGAGCAGCTCGCCGAAGGTACGCTACTATCGCACCTCGTGGAGCTGCGCTCGCGCCTCCTGAAGATTTCGGCGGCCGTCGTCGGCGTATTCGTCTGCCTGCTGCCGTTCGCGAAGTACATTTATGAAATCGTGTCCGCACCGATGGTCTCGGTGCTGCCCGGCGGAAAGATGATTGCGACCGAGGTGGCATCGTCGTTGCTCGCGCCGTTCAAGCTGACTTTCTTCGTTGCGCTGTTTATTGCAATGCCGGTCGTCCTCTACCAGGTGTGGGCATTCGTCGCACCCGGTCTCTACAGGAAGGAAAAGCGTTTCGCATTCCCCATGCTGTTTTCCAGCATCGCACTGTTTTATGGAGGGGTTGCGTTCGCGTATTTCGTTGTCTTTCCGCTCATCTTCGGCTTCATGGTCGCCATTGCGCCCGACGACGTCGAGGTGATGACCGACATCTCGAGTTACCTGAGCTTCATCACGATGATCGTGTTCGCTTTCGGACTTGCCTTCGAAGTACCGGTCGCCACGGTCCTTCTGGTCTGGACCGGCCTCGTTTCCATCGAAAAGCTGACCAAGTCGCGCCCCTATGTGTTCCTGTTCGCTTTCGTCATCGGCATGTTCCTTACACCGCCCGATGTCCTGAGCCAGACGCTCCTCGCGATCCCCGTCTACCTGCTTTTCGAGCTCGGCATCATCATGTCGCGTCTCATGGTCCGGGAACGCAAAACGGATGAGGTCGTTGCTCCGGATTCGTGAACTGAAGCGCGGTCGGCCACCGCTCCCCCGGCCGCAATCTGGAAAGTAACAGTTGAAATGGTGTTTAATGCCGTGCCGTCAGGCCGCAGTGCTTCGAGTCCAGGCCGGGAGCTTGAGACTCGATCCAGATAACAAGCAGGGGAACCCATGACAGAGTCCGTCGCCGCGACCGCGGATGGCCTGGCCGGCCAACCGGAGTTATTCGGCCACCCCGTAGGGCTCTACGTCTGTTTTACCACCGAGCTCTGGGAACGCTTCTCCTTTTACGGGATGAAGTATCTCCTGCTGCTCTACCTCACGAAGTACCACCTTTTCACGGATACGATGGGGCTTAACGTTCTCGGCTCCTACGCCGGCCTCGTCTACGCCCTGCCGCTCGTCGGCGGCATGCTGGCCGACCGTTACCTCGGGATGCGCAAGTCGGTCGTGTTCGGTGGCATTCTGTTGTCACTCGGACACATTCTCATGGCTGTCGAAGGCCACCAGGCGGTGAGCTACGCCGCCGGTACGACGCTCGTGAACGATCTCGAGCTTGCATCGGGGCAGGTCCTCGCCGCAGGCACAATGCTGGTGGACGACCTCACCTGGCGGGATACCGCGGCCCTGAACGTGTTCTATTTCGCCCTCGCCCTGATCGTCATGGGCGTTGGGTATCTGAAACCGAACATCTCAACCATTGTCGGCCGGCTGTACGCTCAGGGTGACCCGCGACGCGACGCCGGTTTCACGATCTTTTACATGGGAATCAATATCGGATCGTTCACGGCCACGGTCCTTTGCGGCTGGCTCGGCGAAACCTACGGCTGGAAATATGGCTTCGGCGCAGCCGGTATCGGCATGATCGTCGGGCTCATCACTTTCCTGTACGGCCAGAAATACCTTATGGGGCACGCGGAGCCGCCCGACGCCGTGACGCTGAAGCAGCCGCTGCTCGGGCCGCTCAATGTCGAGTGGTCAATCTACCTGTTGAGTCTCCCGGTACTGGGGCTCCTGTGGTGGCTGGTGCAGCACGAGCACGTCGTGCTGATGTCGCAGAACATTCTACTCATCATCGCCATCGTCGGTCTCATCCTGTATTCGATGATCCATACGCGTGACGGTAACAACAGGCTCGCGTACACGATTGCGGGTGTCGCGGTCGTCGCCGGCATTCTCGCTGTGTTCGCGAATCTGCATCCCATCGCCGGGCTCGGGACCATTGCGGAGCCCGTGCTGTATATCTCGATCGGGCTCATTGTGGCGTTCATCGCCTACGGCTTCATGACTCACCACTCGCCCGAGTTCACACGCACCGTGGTGCTCATGATACTGATCGTCTCGACGGTCGTGTTCTGGGCGCTGTTCGAGCAATCCGCAGGTTCGATGACGCTGTACGCTGACCGCGTCGTCGATCGCTCGGTCGGCGACCTGACGTTTACGGCCGCGCAGTTCGGCTCGCTGAATGCAGGATTCATCATGCTGCTCGCCATCCCTTTCGCAACCCTGTGGATCTGGCTCGGCCGGCGTAATCTGGAGCCTTCGACGCCGGTGAAGTTCGCACTGGGTATCCTCCAGGCCGGACTCGGGTTCGGTGCGCTGGTGTTCGGGGCACAGTTCCCGAACGAGGCGGGACAGGCCGCGATGATCTGGCTGGTCCTCGCGTATCTGCTGCACACGATGGGGGAATTGTGCCTGTCGCCCGTCGGCCTGTCCGCCGTCACGAAACTGTCCATCGGCAACGTGGTCGGAGTCAGTATGGGAACGTGGTTCCTCGCGACCGCCTTGTCGGAAACGCTAGCAACCCGCATCGGACGGCTGGCTGCGATCCCGACCGAGGGCGGCGAGACGAGTGATATCGCGGGGGCGCTCGCAACCTATACGCAGCTGTTCGAATTTCTCATGTGGCTGGGCCTCGGGGCCGGTTTATTCATGCTCATTATTTCGCCGATACTCAAGCGCTGGACGCATGGCGTCCACTAAAGCGTTGTCGAAGACTCATACCGCGGTCCTTGCCGCGCATGGATTGGATCATTGATATGAAGAAATATGCATTTTTGTTCCTGATGGCTTTTTTGTCATTGTCTGGCTGCGGCGAAGGTCCGGCGCCGGCTGCCGGGCAGGACCCGGCAACCGACGCCCCGACCACAGAGAGTGCCGAGGAGTTCGTGGCCCGGGCGAACGGCGAATACAAGGAGCTCTACAAGCAGGTCAGTGCTGCCGACTGGGTGATGAGCACCTACATTACCAAGGAAACGCAGGCGCTGAGCGCGGTGCAAAGCGAGCGATATGCCGCTTGGCACAGCGACATCGTCAAAGAGGCCATGCGCTATGACGGCATGGAACTCGCCCCGTCTACACAACGCGCGATCGACAGGCTGAAGCTCGGCACGTCGAAACCGGCACCCGCGGACGCGGCAAAGCGCAAGGAAGTCGCGGAGATTGCGAGCCAGCTCGAAGGCGACTACGGTGCAGGCAAGTACTGCAAGACCGAGGACGACTGCAAGTCCTTGCGTGAGCTCGAGGATATCCTGGCCGAGAGCCGCGACTACGATGAACTTCTCGACGCCTGGCAAGGCTGGCGTACGATCTCGCGCAAGATGCGCGCACCGTATACGCGCTTCGTGGAACTCGTCAACGAGGGCGCGAACGAACTGGGTTATTCGGACCTTGGCGAGATGTGGCGTGCGGGGTATGACATGTCGCCGGCGGAATTCTCGGCCGAGACCGAGCGCCTGTGGCTGCAGGTCAAGCCGCTCTACGACGAACTGCACTGCCATGTCCGGGCGAAGCTCGGGGAGGTCTATGGAACCGAGAGGGTCCCGCCCGATGCGCCAATCCCGGCGCACCTTCTCGGCAACATGTGGTCGCAGGGATGGAGTTTCATCTACGACATCATGGAACCCTACCCTGACGCACCGGGCATGGATGTCGATGCGGCGCTGAAAGAAAAAAACCTTTCGCCCGAGGACATGGTGCGTTCCGCCGAGAGTTTTTATGTCTCGCTCGGCATGCCGGCGCTGCCGGAAACCTTCTGGGAACGTTCAATGTTCTCGCAGCCCGAGGACCGTGATGTCGTTTGCCACGCGAGTGCATGGAGCATGGACGGCGCGGAGGACCTGCGCATCAAGATGTGCATCAAGCAGACCTTCGATGAGTTGCGCGTGATCTATCACGAGCTCGGGCACAACTACTACCAGTGGGCCTACAAGGGCCAGCCGCCGCTTTTCTGGGACGGCGCGCACGCCGGGTTCCACGAAGCGATAGGGGACACAATCACCCTTTCGATGACGCCCGATTACCTGGTAGAAGTCGGCCTCCTGGCAGCAGAGGAGCAGAGCCGCGAAAGCGTCATCAACCGCCAGATGATGCAGGCTTTGGACAAAATCTCGTTCCTGCCCTTCGGGAAGCTCATCGACGACTGGCGCTACGGCGTATTCTCCGGCGAGATCGCGCCGGAACGGTACAACGAAGCGTGGTGGGACCTGCGTACCCGCTACCAGGGCATCCAGCCGCCGGTCGAACGCACGGAAGAGGACTTCGATCCGGGTGCGAAGTACCACATCCCGGCAAACGTCTCCTACACACGCTATTTCCTTGCCCACATTCTGCAGTTCCAGTTCCAGCGCGCCCTGTGCGAGGCGGCGGGTTACCAGGGTGAGCTACACGCCTGCTCGATCTATGGCAGCAAGGAAGCCGGCGAGCGAATCTGGGCGATGCTCGAAGCGGGGGCGAGCGAGCCCTGGCAGGACACGCTCGAGAAGTTGACCGGAACACGCGAAATGGACGCGACCGCGATCATCGACTACTTCGAACCGCTCATGGGTTATCTTAGGGAACAGAACGAAGGCCGCGACTGCGGCTGGTAGCAGCGGCTTGTAGGAGCGGCCCACGGCCGCGAATGAGGGAATGGAGCGCGGCATGATTTTGCCGCGAACCATTCGCGGGCATGGCCCGCTCCAACAAACGGGGAAAAAAAAATGACCGACGAGCAAACCCTGGCACCGCCACAAAAAGGCTTCCTCGCCACCGTCGAACGCGTCGGCAACAAGCTGCCGGACCCGGCGATGCTGTTCGTCGGACTGCTCGGGCTCGTGTGGATCCTCTCCTGGCTGCTGTCCTACGCGAGCTTCGACGTCATCGACCCCCGTAACGGCGAACCGCTGGTCGTCATCAACCAGCTCACCGGCAGCGCGTTCACCACGTTCCTCTCGGGAATGGTGACCACCTTCGTCACCTTCGGCCCGGTCGGTACCGTGCTCGTCGCGATGCTCGGCATTGGCGTCGCCGAGCATTCCGGCTTCATCACGACGTCGATTCGCGCCCTGCTCAACGTGACCGCGCAATGGCTGCTCACGCCCATGGTGATCCTGGTGGGAATCGTGAGTCACTCGGCGGTCGACGCGGGCTACGTCCTCGTCATCCCGCTCGGCGGCGTCATTTTCTACGCCGCCGGCCGTCACCCGCTCGCCGGTATCGCCGCTGCATTCGCCGGCGTCTCGGGCGGCTTCTCGGCCAATTTCGTGCCATCGTCACTCGACCCTTTGTTGCAGGGCCTGACCCAGGGCGGCGCACGGCTACTGGACCCCGACATCGAGATCAACACGCTCAACAACTACTTTTTCACGACCGCCTCGTCATTGCTGATCATCGGCCTCGGCTGGTGGATTACGGACAAGGTCGTCGAACCACGTATCAGCGGAACTCCGGTCGACGGTGACACACAGGACCTGCCAGTGATGCACGAGATCACACCCGCGGATCGCAGGGGCCTGCGCTGGTCGCTGGCCGTGATGGTGCTGGGGCTGATCGTACTTTTCCTGACGCTGCTGCCGGCCGGCTCACCCTGGCGTGACGAGAATGGCGACCTTGCGAGCTTCAACGCGCCGGTCATGCGCTCAATCGTCGCACTGATTTTCCTCCTGTTCCTGCTGCCCGGCGTGGTCTTCGGCTACGTGTCGGGAACCTTCAAGAGCAGCAAGGACATGATCGTGGGCATGACGCAGGCGATGCACAGCATGGCCTACTACCTCGTCATCATGTTCTTCATCGCCCAGTTCGTTTATGCGTTCGGCGCATCGAACCTCGGCACGCTGCTCGCGCTCCAGGGCGCGGAAGGCCTCAAGGCACTGGCGCTGCCCTCGGCGATCACGATCGTCGGCATCGTTCTGTTGACCGGCTTCGTCAACCTTTTCATCGGCTCGGCCAGCGGCAAGTGGGGACTCCTCGCGCCGATCTTTGTGCCGATGCTGATGACGCTCGGTATTTCGCCCGACCTGACCCAGGCGGCCTATCGCGTCGGGGATTCGAGCACGAACATCATCACGCCGCTGATGCCCTACTTCCCGCTCGTGGTGGTGTACTGCCAGCGTTACGTGAAGGACACCGGTATCGGCACGCTGGCCGCGATGATGCTGCCGTATTCGATCACCTTCCTCATCGCATGGACGATATTCCTGCTCGTGTATTACTGGCTCGGTATTCCGCTCGGCCTGCAGTCGAGCTACACCTACCCGTAAGCCATTGCCCGCCATGCTGGATTTCGAAAAGCTGGGTATGTTCTATCTCGGCAAGCGCGTCGACGCCGGCGCCGACGCGCTGACGGACGAGCTGGTCCTGTACGACTCGAAAGACCTGACCACGCACGCCGTCATCATCGGCATGACCGGTTCCGGCAAGACCGGTCTCGGCATCGGGCTGCTCGAGGAAGCCGCGCTAGATCACGTGCCGGTCATCGCCATCGACCCGAAAGGGGACATGGGCAACCTGTTGCTGACTTTTCCGGAACTGCGTGGCGAGGATTTCCGGCCCTGGATCAGTGAACGGGCGGCAGGCGAGTCCGGACAGACGGCTGACGAATACGCCACGGCGCAGGCCGGGGTCTGGAAGACGGGGCTCGGTGAGTGGGGCCAGGACGGCAAGCGTATAGCAGCACTCAGGGCCGCCGCCGAGTTCGACATTTACACGCCGGGCAGTACCGCCGGGCAAGCGATTTCGGTGCTCAAGACCTTTGGCACGCCGGACCCGACGCTCATCGATGACCTCGACCTGTACCGCGAACGCGTGCAGTCGACGGCGACCGGAATACTCGCCCTGCTCGGGATCGATGCCGACCCCGTGACCAGCCGCGATCATATTCTTGTCGCGCAACTTCTGGATCATGCGTGGCAGGAGGGGCGGAGCCTCGATGTTGCCGGCCTGATCGGCGATATCCAGACCCCTCCGATGGCCAAGGTCGGCGTGATGGCCGTCGACGCGTTTTACCCGCCGAAAGACCGCTTCGCCCTGGCTATGCAGCTCAACAACCTGCTGGCTGCACCGGGCTTCGAGGCGTGGATGCAGGGGGTGCCGCTCAGCGCCCGCGACCTGCTCTACACCCCGGAAGGCAAACCCCGCGTCTCCGTCGTGTCGATCGCGCATCTCGACGATCGCATGCGCATGTTCTTCGTCACGATGCTCCTGAACGAGATTATCGCCTGGATGCGGGCGCAGCCCGGCACGTCGAGCCTGCGGGCGATCCTGTACATGGATGAGATCTTTGGCTACATGCCGCCGGTCGCGAACCCGCCGTCGAAGACTTTGCTGCTGACCCTGCTCAAGCAGGCGCGCGCGTACGGACTCGGGCTGGTGCTCGCCACGCAGAACCCGGTCGATCTCGATTACAAGGGCCTCTCGAACACCGGCACCTGGTTCATCGGCCGCCTTCAGACCGAGCGCGACAAGGCCCGTGTCATGGAGGGCCTCGAGGGCGCGAGCGACGGCAATTTTGACCGACAGGCGATGGAACGGACGATCGCCGGGCTCGGCAAGCGACGCTTCCTCCTGCACAACGTGCACGAGGACGCGCCGGTCGTGTTCGGCACGCGCTGGGCGATGTCCTACCTCGCGGGGCCGCTGACACGGGACCAGATTCGTACGCTCATGGCGGGTCGCGATACGTCCGCGGCGGCGACCCCTGGCACGGCGCCGCCCGACAAGGCCGTGGGCCGG
>JBGTLY010000295.1:0-32921 GCA_041743865.1 Woeseiaceae bacterium | reverse complement strand
CGGCCCGCGAAGACGTGGTCGAGCCGATGGGCAAACGCGGCGTCGAGCGGCCGCTCGAGCACGAAAGTGTCCTGTGCGTTCGCGCCGACGCGCGGCTTGACGACGAGTCGGTCGGTCCCGAACCCGCGGAAGCCGTCGACGGGCACTCCCGGCTCCCATTGCTCGTACCAGCGGCTCGGCACGATGTCTGCGCCCTGCCGTTCGAGGTCCCGCAAGTAGCGCTTGTCGAGGTTCCAGACCACTAGCGCGAGTGGATTCACGAGGAGTGCCCGGGAGGCGTCGATCGCTTCGAGGACGCGGAGGAAGAGCGCGGGATCTTCCGTATAGTCCCAGGGAGCGCCAAGGTACACCGCGTCATACCGTTCCCAGTCCACGCCGCTCCGTCGCCACGGCACGCAGTCGACCTGCCATCCCAGCGACTCGAGTGGCGCAATGCCGGGACGATAGTCGGTCACGAAGTCGCCTTCGTCCTCCATCGTGAGAAACGCACAGCGCAACGCTGGGCGTTGAAGCCTTCGCGCCCTCATTCGTTCGTGTCGAAGGTGCCGGACTGGAGGAAACGGATCGTCAGCGCGATCGGTTCCGTCATCCGCATGAGGAACGCGTGGGAGTGCTCGACGACCACGAAATCCGACATGCCCTCGAGCTTGGTATCCTCGACTGACACACGTCCGTCGTCCGGATCGGCGAGGACGGCCGACGTGATCGGATCGATCGTCCGGTTGCCTGCAATGATGCCGAGTTCGAAATCTGCGGCCGGGAGCGAGAGCGGCACGCTGTCGTCACCCTTGCCGAGCTGTCGCCCGATGGGGCCGTTCAGCCAGTCGTACCCGGGCACGTTGCGCATGCGGTCGGCGGCAATGCTGCCCTGGTTCGGCGGTCCGAGCATCACGACGCGGCCCATGCCGGTGATGTCGTTGTGCGCAAGGTACCAGCGCAACAGGATGCCGCCGAGGGAGTGCGTAACGAAGTGGATGGTACTGACATCCGGCAGGGCGCGGCAGGCATCGACCCCGGCCCCGACTGCGACGGGCGCGAGTTCCTCTATGGCGTGCGCACGAGAAGGATAGCCGACGTTCGCCGTAGCGAAACCCGCTTCCTCGAGCGCCTGCTGCATCGGCTCCATCGCGCCGGCCGTGCGCGCGAGTCCATGCAGAAGCACGACGCACTCCGCGGATTGACCACCGCCGGATAACAGGAGCAGTGCAAACAGGTAACGGCTACGGCGTCGCATGGGATAGAGCGGCGACCTGCCGGTCGTGAGTGCGCGCGAGCAGGACCAGTGCCACTATCGCACCGACCAGCGCAAACAACATGTCGGATTGCGTGTCCCAGACATAGCCCTGTGTGCCGAGGAAGGCATCGGCGGCCTCCGCCGAGGCGAGCGCCACCCACCATTCGATCAGTTCGTAGAACGCGCTGATGCCGAGTACGAGGCCCACGATGAACAGGTTCATCCAGGCGCGTGATTTGAATACCTGGAGCCGGATCGCGATCTCGCGTGCCACGAGTGCCGGCACGAAGCCCTGTGCGAAATGCCCGAGCTTGTCGTAGTTGTTGCGCGACTGGTTAAACGCCTCCCGGACCCATTCGCCGAGCGGGACCTCTGCATAGGTGTAGTGGCCACCGACGATGAGAATCACACAGTGCACGAGGATCAGCACATAGAGCAGCGGCGTCAGCGGGAAACGCCGGCGCGTCGCGGCGAGAACCACCGCCGCGATGACGGCCGGCAGAACCTCGAGCACCCAGGTCGGGTAGTCGTGCGGACGAATTGCCGATGCGGCAAGGACCACGGCGAAGAGTGCAGCCCAGAGAACGGCACCGCGGCTCATGTGCCGGGAACGCTGCGTTGCCGCATGAAGCCGTCGCGCGCGAGTACTTGCCAGGTCCATGGCACCCATCGGATCAACGCAAGGCTCAGCCACAGGGCCCAGGCGAGAATCAGGAGCTTGTACACCCAGAGTGGCAGCGACCACGCCGTCGCATGCGGCGTCAGCGATGACGCGCGATCCTCAAACCAGAGGAGCATATTGCCGAAGGACCCATTCCCTGCGACATGCATGTCTGGCGAGCCCAGGAGCCCGGCGGGCAGGCTGATGACGATGGCCAGCAGCGCCAGCAGCGCCAGGACCGCGACGACGCCCTGCATCGCGTTGTAATCCAGCCAGTCGCGGCTGATTCGCCAGCGGTCGCGTGCGCCGACGGCAACGAGCCAGGCAACGACCAGGCCGAGCACCGGCCAGTTGAACGTACTGAATCCCAGTCCCAGCAGCAGCCAGTGCCGGAAGCGCAGCGGCGTCCATTCGATTCGCGACAACAGGAAAGCGAAGAGTACGAGCACCGCGAGCTCCGACCAGTACAGGACGGATGGACCAAGCTTGGGGCCGTTCGTCAGGAGGAGCCAGCGATCGGCCGGGAGGCGGAGCTCGAGCTGCAGGTTGCTTGCCGGCGCCCCCAGGTCCAGGACCGGTATCCGTGCTGCAATGCCGACTGGCGTCGGGTCACGCCAGGTAATCCCGACATCGTGCTCCCCTGGCAACAGAGGCAAGGTCACCGCACCGTCCTCGATCCTGAGTGCTTCGCTACGTCCGTCGACGGCGACCCCCATGAGTTCCGCATCGGCGGGCAATCGCACGACATGCTGCGCGCCGCGGGTGCCGCGGTAGGCCAGCGACAGGGTGCCGGTCCGCGACCGCTCACCCTGTTCGATACGCACGGCAACTTCGTCGAACGCCGTGGTTTTGCCGGCGACAGCCTCCGGGCGGCTTGCGGTCACGGTAAGCTCCTCGCCGCCGCGTGGGTGGAATTCCGCGGTACGAACGCCGTCCAGGGCGCCGTTGCCGGCGCTTTCCGGCACCCCGTCGAAGTCGACGTGCCAGATGCTGCCCGTCGTAAAGCGCCAGACCTCCTGCCACGACGATGTCGCCGGGGCGCGAAGCACGAGTGGCGAGGTGCGCGACAGCCTCGATTGCCAGCTCACTGAATCCTGGCCGGGTGCCAGCGTAACGAGAATCTCGCCGTCGCTCACCGGCAGACGGTCCGCGAGGACGGACTCGCCCGGGAGGAGCGGCACGCGCAAAGTGAGGGCTCCCTCGACCGGGGCGATTCGCTGCACCGACGTGTCGACGCTCCAATCGAGACGCATCTCGAGCGACCGGACGACCCGCGCGAAGGGCGGAAAGCGGCTGCTCTCCCACCGCTCCGGGGCATCCGGACTGTCGGCGGCCTGCTCGCGATTGAACTGCAGCGTGCCGGAGAGCAGGCGCTGATCCCGGACGCCGGCCACAGTCCAGCCGTCCGCCGAAACGTCGACCACGCGCGGCGGCGCCGGGAATGCGATCTCCAGGCTGTCGGTATCGCCGGTCGGTCCTCGCAGCGTGATCGCATTCCGGCCTGCTGGCACCCGCACCCAGAGTCGCTGGTCCGGTCCCCGCAACACTTCGGCCGCGGCGCTCCCGCCGCGCTGCACGGCATCCGGCCGCCAACCATCCAGTGTTCCCGGCAGCGGTACAGCGACTTCCTGCAGGGCATCAATGGCGAGCAGCATGCTGATGCGATCGCGTTCGATCTGTACGGCCGCGGCAACGACTTCAGCGCAGCGCGGCGCACATTCCGGCGGCTGGGTAAGGCGCCGTTCAAGTTCCTGGAGAAGCTCGGGCGAGGGCATCTGCGCCAGCGCGCGGTCAACCGGCACGCTGGCCAGCAGCAACAGCACAGCCGCAGCACCGGCAGGGCGGCCGAGCGTCAATCCACCCGGCAGCCGCCAGCTTCGCCCCAGCACATCCGCCAGGACGACTGCCGCGAACAGCAGCAGGAGCGTCACTTCCACGATGCGCAGGACGCTGACCGCCCAGCGCGGCAGGACAACCAGGCGCATTGCCTGTTCGGCCTCGACCGGGCCATTCCAGGCGAGTTCAACCGCGTTCCATTCCCAGTCCGGAATCCCCGGCCCGGTCTGGACGACCGCATTCGGCGCATGGCGGGGGAAGTTTGTCGGGCCCGCTCTGGTGCCGGTGACGACGACCTCCTCCAGAACGGCTTCGCTGCTGTCCTGCACCTTGCTCCGCAACGGGTCCGGGTAGTCGGCGCCGGATTCGGCAGGAGGCGAAGCCGGGGCCGATGTCGGGTTTTGCTGGATATAGCTGTAATCGTCTTGCTGAAACTGCGGCTCGAGTTGCGGGTAGATCGCGATGCGCAGCTGCTGTGCGACGAACGGTACGAGCGCAAATACGAGGAACACCGCCCCGAGCGCGACCCATCCGCGAACCAGGGTTTGCAGTCGTCCCGTCGGGGCGACGCGCAGCAGCGCGACGGCGATCAGCAGGTTCAGCCATAGCCAGGACGGCGCGCCGATCTCGTGAAAACTCAATACGAGTGCGAACAGCGTGATGGTACCGCCCCGGCCGCCGAACAGGCGCCAGGCGGCAATGGTGATGATAAGAACGAGGAAAAAGTCGAGCAGTTGCCAACGCCCGAACCAGCTGCCGTCCACGGAATCGGCACCCGCCGCCGTCAACAGCTTGTTGCCGGGCGGGAGGTAAAGCGTGGCGTCTACGCTGGAAAAGCGGGCATCCCAACCCGTCACAGGCAGCTCCCCTCGCTCGTCGATCCGGGCGGTAGCCTCTACATCAACCACCGTCTGCCGCAGTTCGACGCCGGTCTTACCCTCGCCGTCACCAGAAACGGTCACGAGCAGGTTTTCACCGTTCTCGGTGGCACTTTGCAGCACGTAGGGCGCCTGCATGTCGAGGCGCCAGTCACGGCGCATCTCGCCCGATACAGTGTCCCGCACGGTGAAACCCCCACCATCGAAATCGAGCCACAACCCGCGCTCGAGCGCCAGGTCGTTGTCCACGGCCGTGCGACCGCGGCTCCGCTCCTCAATCGTGAGCGTGCCGCCCGGCTCCATGCGGAAAGCCGGGAGCTCGATCCACTCCGGGGGCACCTGGGCTTGCTCCGGGTCGACCGGCGGCCCACCGCTTGCGGCGGTGACGCGCAGGCGGTCGCTCGACCGGTAACTCCAGATCTCCTCCTGCGGCAGGTTGTTGCGCGGCTCCGGCAGCTGAATCGCCGAAACCACGGCGTGGGCGCGCGCATCCAGCGTAATTTCCCATCGTCCGGGCCGCACCTGGACATGCAGGCTGCCGTCGGCTTCGAGCCGCACCGGAAGGCTGCCTGTCAGCGCCAGCGGCACGTAGCCGTCCGGAAGCACGGGACTGAAAACCTCTTCCCTCACGGTGCCCGCAACCTCGAGCCTGAAGCGGGTTACGAGCCTGAGCGGAACGTCGTCCAGAACGAGTCGGTAGACGGCCGTATCCAGCGCGTTCGGCGTCCGCGATTCGCGCTGCCGGTCGCCAAGAAAGACGCCGTTCGCGTTCAGTGCCGGACGCGGCACGGCGGCGCCATTCATCGTCAGGGCGACGAGCCCGCTTTGGGGCGGTACGCGGAGGAGGCCGGGCGGTTCATCCCAGGCAAATTGACCGGCGACGCGATGATTGCCGCTCCGGACCCGAACGCTCGGCACGCCGTCGTGCAAAACGACCGGGACCGGCTCGCCGTTCAGCGTCACCCGGTCGGGCCAGTGGTCGGTATCGCCGGGCAGGGGCAGCCAGGCGAACCCCTCGCTCACGAGCCAGCGTTGCGTGAAGCGGCCACCATCGGTGTTCACATCGACTTCGAGTACCTGTGGCCAGGTGCAGACGTGATCGGCGGAACCGGACGGCATGCGGTCGAAGTAGGCGGGGCATTGGCGGTACTCCTTGCCATCGAGTACCCACGCCCGCCACGCCTCGAGCGGCGCGGGCACGCTGACCGGCTGCGCCTGTACCGCCGGCACAGCGGCGGTCAGAGCCGCAAGCAACGCGGCCATGAGTTTCAGCGACATGCAGCCCCTCCCCGGTTCCGCAATCGGCACACTATACGTGAACGCAACCCGTCGTCGTATCGGTGCGACGGCGTCTCAGTAGTGCGGCGGCGGCTCGTCCCGTGCCCCGGTATCGCGCAGGGTATCGCCCAGCACGGACAGCCGTTCAGCCAGCGAGGCGCACAGCCGCTCAAGTTTAATGATGGCCTGCTCCTGCCTGATTACTACATCGTTAAGTTCGAGCAATCCCTGGTCCTGGTGCGCCAGTCGCGTTTCGATGTCGATGAATCGTTCTTCGCTCATTGAAAACTCCCGCGGGCCGGCCAGTGTATCCTATGGCAGCTTTCAATCGCCTGTCCTGCCCATGTCCCTGTTGCGTTTCGATGAGGTCTCGCTCGAATTCGGTGAGCAAAAAATCCTGACGGACGCGAGCTTCGCGATCGAGACCGGCGAGCGAGTCTGCCTCATTGGGCGCAACGGCGCAGGCAAGTCGACGACATTGAAACTCATCAGCGGCGAGGCAGAACCGGATCGGGGCGAAATCACGCGACAGGGCGGCCTCATCGTCAGCCAGCTTGCGCAGGACCTGCCGGCGGCCATGGCACAAAACGTGCGCGAAGTCGTGCGCTCGGGCCTCGAACACGCGGAAGCCCTGCTCGCGGAATTCCGGCGCCTGTCAGCCGAAAAACTCGACGCCGAGGGCATGCGCAATCTCGAGGCGCTGCAGTCGAAAATCGATGCACGCGACGCCTGGCACATCGAGCAGCGCGTCGAGACCACGATCACTCAACTCAAACTCCCCGCAGAGAAGCGCATGGACGAACTCTCGGGTGGATGGCGGCGGCGAGTGGCGCTGGCCCGCGCGTTGGTGCAGAACCCGGACTTATTGCTGCTGGACGAGCCGACGAACCATCTCGACATCGCGACGATCCAGTGGCTCGAAGACCGCGTCTTCGGCTTTGCCGGCAGCGTGCTGTTCATTACCCACGACCGAGCATTCCTCCGTCGGCTCGCCACGCGTATCGTCGAGATCGACCGCGGCAAGCTGACCAGCTGGCCGGGCGACTATGATAACTATTTGAAAAGGAAAGACAAAGTACTCGAGGATGAGGCGAGCGCAAACGCGCGCTTCGACAAGACGCTGGAGCAGGAGGAAGCCTGGATCCGGCAGGGCATCAAGGCCCGCCGCACGCGCAACGAGGGACGTGTGCGTGCGCTCGAACGACTGCGCGAGGAACGTGTGCAACGCATCGCACCCGACCCCACGGCCCGTATCCATATCGAGGAGGCAGATCTGTCGGGCCGCAAGGTAATCCGGGCGAAGAACGTCTCGTTCCGGTACGGCGATGACGCATTGATCGAGGATTTTTCCATCCGCATCATGCGCGGGGATCGCATTGGCCTGATCGGCAACAACGGGGTCGGCAAGACGACCTTGCTCAGGCTGCTGCTCGGCCAGCTCGAGCCGCAGACCGGCACCATCAAGTTCGGCACCAACCTCGAAATCGGCTACTTCGACCAGCTGCGGGAATCGCTCGACCCCGAAAAATCCGTTGCCTACAACGTCGCCGAGGGCCGAACGTACCTGACCCTGAATGGCAAGGACCGGCACGTGGTCGGTTACCTCACGGGGTTCCTGTTCAGCCCGAAGCGGTCGGCAACGCCGGTCAAGGCGCTCTCCGGCGGTGAGCGCAACCGCGTCATCCTGGCCAAGTTGTTCACACGCCCCGCGAACCTGCTCGTCCTCGACGAACCGACAAATGACCTCGATATCGAGACGCTCGAGGTACTGGAGGAGAAACTCTGCGCGTACCAGGGCACGCTGATCGTCGTGAGCCACGATCGCGATTTCCTCGACAATGTCGTAACCAGCACGATCGTCTTCGAGGAGGACGGCGGCATTCGGGAATACGTGGGCGGCTACTCGGATTGGTTGCGCCAGGGTCACCGGCTCACCGAGCGCGATGAACTCGCCGCGCTCGAAGACCGGCGGGAAGCGGTGGCAACGGCGCGACGAAGTGCGCCGCGCACAAAGCTGAGTTACAGGGATCAGCGAGAACTCGACCTGCTGCCAGCCGAGATCGAAGCGCTGGAGGGCCGGGTAGCGGCAATGAAGTCCCGCATGGCGGAGTCGGGTTTCTACACGTTGCCGCGGGACGTCGTCCAGGCCACGCTCACCGAATTCACCGCTATCGGGTTGCAACTCGACGCGCGAATAGAGCGCTGGGCCGAACTGGAAGCGCTCAGGGAATCCCTGGAGAAATAGGCTTAGCGGTCATTTTCGGGGCAGCACCCGGTGCAGCACGAGGAATCCGAATATGCCGGAGAGCACGGAGCCCAGCAGGATGCCGAGGCGCTCGTCAAACAGCATCACCGTATCCAGCGGCCGGTCATAGAACGCGAGGCCGCTTATGAACAGGCTCATCGTGAAGCCGATGCCGGACAGGATCGAGACGCCGTACAGGCTGCTCCAGCTCGTGCCGTCCGGCAAGCGAGCCAGGCCGAGGCGAATCGCGGCCGCGCAGAACAGGAATACGCCGGCCTGTTTGCCGATGAAGAGGCCGGTAGCGATACCGAGCGGCACGGGATGCATGAGCGCCGACATGCCAAGGCCCGCAAAGCTGATTCCCGCGTTGGCGAAGGCGAAAACCGGCAACACGACAAAGGCGACGAACTGGTGCAGGTCGTGCTCCAGCTCTTTTAGCGGCGAGCGGGCTGCGTCCTCCGGATCCCGCATGGGGATAAAGGCGGCAAGCAGGACACCGGCAAGTGTGGCGTGCACGCCGGACTTGAGCACGGCCGTCCACATAATCACACCGACAATCACGTACGCCGAAATGGAGCTGACCCGCCGCCATGCCATGCAGGCGAGAACCAGGAGGCAGGCGCCGGCCACCGCGAGTGCCAACAGAGACAGGCCGGTGGTATAGAAAATTGCGATGATCACTATGGCGCCCAGGTCATCGAAGATCGCGAGCGAAAGCAGGAACACCTTGAGCGACAGGGGCACCCGGTCGCCGAGCAGCATGAGTATGCCGAGCGCAAACGCGATATCCGTCGCGGCCGGCACCGCCCAGCCGCGCAGCGCCACGGGGTCACCGGCGTTGAATGCCAGGTAGATGGCGACCGGGACGAGAATGCCACCGATTGCGCCGATCGCCGGCAGCAGGACGTTCGCCGGCTGCGAAAGTTCGCCTTCGACGATTTCGCGCTTTAATTCGAGCCCGATTGCAAAGAAGAAAATTGCCATTAGGCCGTCGTTGACCCAAAGGATCAGGGGCTTCGCGACATACAGGGCACCGACGCGTAGCTCGACCGGAACGTCGAGCAGCAGCTGGTAATAACGCATGAGCGGCGTGTTGGCGATCAGTATTGCGAGCGCCGCCGCGGCCATGAGCAAGAGGCCGCCCGCGGATTCGAGTCTCAGGAAATTTCGGATCGTGGCTTGCAAAGGCGCGTCAGTCCCCGGACTCGGGCATTGTCTCGGCAAAAAAACGGTCGAACGCGCGGTGCACGATACCGGGATCGATTCCGACCGCGTCGACTGCCCGGTTGAATTGCGTCATCTCGGCCACTTCACGCTTGCCGTCGGCGGCGATGACTCTCAGTGCCATGTAGGCGAGGTCTTCTTTTTGTATCTCCGGCAGTTGCCGTGCCTGTTCCGCAAGCGTTGGCCCGAGCATCGGTTGTTCCGCCATCTCGCGCATTGCCGTCGATAGCAGGCCGAGTGCTTCGGCCCCCGTCAGCCGGCAATGCTCGCACAGCAGCTCGATCATCGTGTCCGATTCCTGCTGCTCGATCCGTCCGCTGCCCTTTGCTATGAAGATCAGCATCGCAGCCGCCAGGTAGTTCGCATCACGGGTCACCGTACCATTCTCGTTCACGATCCCACGGTCTTCATTGCTCAAGGTCGATACTCCGTTCAGGCCGTCGGGTAGCGCTTGCGCATGGCCGCTACAGACGCTGAAACCAACTGCTCCAGCACGGCCTCGTCGACGTCAGACAGCCGATTCACATAGAGGCAGGACTTCCCGGTCTTGTACTTGCCGAGCCTTCGGAGCAGTGCAACATGCTCCGGGAAGCCATTCATGACGTATATGGAGATCGCCTTCTTGCGCGGCGAGAAACCCGTCAACATCCACTCGAAATCCTGGCCCGCTGTATTGGAATAGCGATAGGTACCGAAACCCACGACACTCGTGCCCCACATCCGGCCGCGCTGGCCGGTCACTGCACGCATCATCGACGCCAGCTTTTTTGAATCCTTTCTTTGTTCCGGGTCAGCGATTGCACCGATGAAGTCGCCGACGCTTGCTTTCGTGGGCTTTGTCTTCAGTTCAGCCATGGCATCATCCGTTCAGGAATTCAGTGCGACGTTCCGTAGAGCCGGTCACCGGCGTCACCCAGCCCAGGCACTATGTACTTATTCCCGTCAAGGTACTCGTCGATAGCCGCAGCGTAGATGCGAACGTCCGGGTGTGCCGCCTCGACCCGTGAAATCCCTTCCGGGCACGTCACTATACATACCACGACGACGTCGTCCGCGCCGCCGGCTTTCAGGCGATCGACCGCGGCAACGGTCGAGCCACCGGTGGCCAGCATCGGATCGACGATAATGCAGGTTCCGCCGCGAATCTGCGGCGGAAAGCGTTCGTAGTACGCGACGGGTTCCTTGGTCGTCTCGTCGCGATAGAGTCCGACGAAGCCGACGCGCGCGGTGGGCACGAGTTCCAGTATGCCCTCGAGCATACCGACGCCGGCGCGCAGGATCGGCACGACGACGATATCGGAATCAATTTTCCGACAGATCGTCTCGGCGAGAGGTGTCTGGACCTGGACGTCACGCGTCCGGAGGTTTTTCAGCGCTTCATAGCAAATCAGTCTGGTGATCTCGGTCGTCAGCTCGCGGAACCGCTTGTGGCCGGTGTCCACGTCACGGAGGATTGCCAGCTTGTGCTGCACACAGGGGTGGTCTATCCGTTCAGCCATCGTCTGCCTCGTTATCATTGCGATTGTTCGAGCCGGCTCGTCGCGAGACGTGCCGTCAAGGATCCTGCAGGCGCAGGATCGGCCGTTCCGCGTCGATTTCGACCGTGCCGAAGCGGCCGGTGAGCACGTAAGGGCCGTCGTCGAGGCGCTCCAGGTCCCCGATGGCGCCCTCGCCCAGGCCTTGTGTCGCCGAAGCGAGATCGTCCGGGGCCTGGCCATCGATCCGGATGCCGACGCAATGAGGGAACTCGATCGTCGCCGGTCGAATGCATGCTTTTTGCCTCGGTCTCGGCCGTTCGTAGAAGGGATGCTCAGGAAGGAGCTGGACATCGGCATCGATCTTCAGGGTTTCCCGTTCCAGCTTCCAGGACAACACGAAAGACCCGCTGATCTCTACGCCCGCGAATTCGCGCAGCCGGCGCCAGCCCACAGACCCGTTTCCTGTCATCATGGTGAAGGTTCTTGCGCTTTCAATTCGAGCGCTTTGAGGAATCGGACCTTGTCGTCGGGCGACACGAGTATCCGGCGATTCTTGCCGTAACGAATACGAAGCCGGTCCAGCGACAACGCGGGCGAGGACAGGGGGTTGCGAGTCGGCTCGACGGAGTGAATCGATTCCCGGGGAATCGTCCAGCGGAACAGGCCGCAAACGATGCGCAGTTCGCGGCTGTCGATGTCGTACCAGGTTCGCGTCAGCGTCAGCCCTATGAACAGGTACACTGCGGCGATGGTCCCGAGGGTCAGTGCGATTGCCGCGACCGGCGCACCGGCGATGATCATCCAGACCAGTACCCCGGCCTGCGCGACGAGCGCCGCGACCACGACCACGACCAGCCATGCATCCACCTTTGAGCGAAATCGCTTCACGCTCATCCCGCCACTCGGGCCATTGCGCACCTGGCGAACCTAGGAAACTGGGTTCCAGTCGACAGCATACAGGCACGCATCGCGGTCGTCGCCCCCGAGGCGCAGCACCTGCTCGAATTGCAGTCCGAGCGCCTCGATCAGGCGCACGGAGTCCGTATTTTCGGACGAAACAATTGCCGTAAGTCGCGTCAGGCCGAGCACCCTCTGCGCCTGCTCGACGATGACGTCGGCTGCCTCCCTTGCGTAACCCTTGCCGCGATAGGCGGGCAACAGGGCAAATCCGATATCCGGATCGGGCAGGCCCTCGCGCCGAAACAGGCCGCAGATCCCGATGGGCTCGCCGTGCGGTTTCAGTGTCACCAGGTAGGGGCCATAGCCGAATTCAGCGTACAGGCGCAGGGGACCCGTCTCAATAGCCTGGCGGGCTTCCTCGTCGCTTCGGAGGCCGCGATCGCCGACGAATCGGAGGAACTCGTTGTCGTTCCAGATCCGCAACATGAAATCCGCATCGTCCGTGGTCACCCAACGCAGCGCGAGGCGCCCTGTCGACAGCGTCGAACCCGCCGCCACCTGCGACTCAGGCCTGCTCGTTCGGGACGCCATCGAAGAAATCGACAACGCCAGTCGAGAGCGAATATTCGGCGCCCAGGATCAGGAGACCCTCGTCGCGGATGAGTTCCTCGATGATGTCCGAGCCGTGGCGTAGCGCGTCTGCGGAATAGCAAACGTTTGCGCGAACCGCTTTGCGTACGAGATCGTCACGATCCGATGTCGCGCCGAGCAGGCTTTCGACGGACGGGCGGATCCGGTTAACGATCGACGCAATGTTGCGTGACTGGGTACCTGCCGGACGGGTCAATTCGTCAATCGTCGCCTCGATCGCGCCGCAATGTGAGTGCCCGAGAACTACGACGAGACGCGTGCCGAACTTCTGTGCGGCGAACTCGACGCTGCCGATCTGCGAGGGCTGCACGATATTACCGGCGACACGTATGACGAACAGCTCACCTACCCCCTGGTCGAATACGACTTCGGTCGGCACCCGCGAGTCCGAACAGCCCAGCACGACCGCGACCGGGTTCTGCCCATCCACTGCGTTGCGGCGGTCCTTGTCCGTGATCTTGAGCGTCGTTGCACTCTGCACGAAACGTGCGTTGCCCTCGCGCAGGCCAGCGAGGGCGGAAAGCGCATCGGGGCTAACAGGATCTCGGCCGCTCATTGCCATCCCGTTCAGGCAAGGGACCGGATGCCGATCGCCCGGCGGAGGCGATCGAGAAACGGGACCGAGATCTCGCGTGCGCGTTCTGCTCCCTTGCGGAGTTCCGCCTCGACGCTCGCCGGGTCGGCGATGAGGCGCTCGTATTCCGCCCGCGCCGGGCCGATATGCTCGTTGATGTACTCGAACAAGAGCTGCTTCATCTCGCCCCAGCCAATGCCTTCCGCATAGCGCGCCACGACCACCCTGGACTCCGCTTCCGTCGCAAAGGCTTTGTAGATTTCAAACAGCGTGTTCCCCTCGGTATCCTTCGCTTCACCCGGCTCGAGGCTGTTCGTCCTGATCTTCATGATCAGTTTGCGCAGGCGCTTTTCCGGTGCGAACAGCGGAATCGTGTTGTTGTAGCTCTTCGACATCTTTCGGCCGTCGAGACCCGCGAGCACGGCCGTGTGGTCGTCGATGACCGGCTCCGGAAGTACGAACAGCTCTCCGTAATGATGATTGAAGCGCTGCGCGATGTCTCTGGCCATTTCGACGTGCTGCTTCTGGTCGCGGCCCACCGGCACTTTCGTCGCACCGAACATCAGGATATCCGCGGCCATCAGGATCGGGTAGCTGTAAAGCGCCATCGTGATGCCCTTGTCGGGATCGCCGTCGCCGCTATCGAGATTCGCCTGTACCGCGGCCTTGTACGAATGAGCCCGGTTCATCAGGCCCTTCGCAGTCATGCTGGTCAGGATCCAGGTGAGCTCCGGGATTTCCGGGATGTCGGACTGCCGGTAAAACATGGCATTGTCGGTGTCGAGTCCGAGCGCCAGCCATGCCGCGGCTATTTCGAGCGTCGATCGACCGATCCGGTCGGGGTCTTCGTTTTTCGCAAGTGCATGAAAATCAGCAAGAAAATAATAGTTCAGCTTGACAGGATCGAGGCTTGCCGCAATCCCGGGGCGGATGGCGCCGACATAATTGCCGATGTGCGGCGTGCCGGTCGTCGTGATGCCGGTCAGGTAGATGTCCCGTTCCATCGATTAGTAGCCCGCCGCCTGGCCGTCCTTCCGCACTTCCGACGCGCCCTGCCAGCTTCCCTGCGGGTCCCGCAGGATCGCCTGGTAGCCGCCGAAGCTGCCGTTGCTTTCGCCGATGGTGTGCCCCATGGCTTCGAGCGCCTCGCGTGTCGCCGCGCTGAAGCCGTTCTCGAGATACACGATTCCGCCGTCACTCATGATGGAACCGGTCGGCTCAGACGACCCGTCATGGTTTACACGCGCAGCATCGCCTGCTTCCTGCAGGTTCATGCCGAAGTCGACCATGTTCACGATAATCTGCGCATGTCCCTGCGGCTGCATTGAGCCACCCATGACGCCAAAGCTCAGGTATGGCCTGCCGTCCTTCATTACGAAAGCCGGAATGATCGTGTGAAACGGCCGCTTTCCGGGCGCCAGTGCATTCGCATGCGCCGGGTCGAGGGAAAACAACTCGGCGCGATCCTGCAACACGAACCCGAGGTCCCCGGGTGTCATGCCTGAACCCATGCCGCGATAATTACTCTGGATGAGCGATACCATGTTGCCCTCGCGATCCGCCACGCTCAGGTAAACCGTGTCGCCCGTGTCGAGCCGGGCCTCCCCCGCCGGGAAGCGTGTCGCGGCCCGCCCGGGGTCAATGAGCTTGCGGCGCTCAGCGGCGTACGCTTTGGACACCAGCCACTCGACCGGCACATCGACGAACGCCATGTCGGCGTAGTAACGCGCGCGATCCTCGAAGGCGAGTTTTTTTGCCTCGACCAGGAGGTGCAAGTACTCGGCACTCCCGAAGCCCATGGACGCGACGTCGAAGCCCTCCAGGATATTGAGGATCTGCAGAGCAGCAATACCCTGCCCGTTCGGCGGCAGCTCGTAGATCTCCCAGCCGCGGTAGTTCGTCGATACCGGTGCAATCCACTCGGACTCGTGCGCGGCGAGGTCGTCGTAGCGGAGCAGCCCGCCCTGTTCGCGCATATAGGCATCGATGCGGCGCGCAATGTCTCCCTCATAAAACGCGTCGCGGCCGCCATTCACCAGCATCTCGTAGGTACGCGCAAGCCGCGGGTTCCTGAAAATCTCGCCTTCGCGGGGCATGGCACCATCCGGCATGAAGGTCTCTGCGAATCCGGGGTATCCGCCCAGGGACTTGCCGCTGAGCTCGAGGTACCAGGCGATGACCTCTGAAACGGGGAAGCCTGTCCTGGCGTAGGCAATTGCCGGCGCCAGAACCTGCTCCATGGGCAGGCGCCCGTACCGCGCGTGCAGTTCGAACCAGCCGTCGACCGCGCCCGGGACGCTTACCGGCAGGGGTCCGTACGGTGGGATCGCGTCGAGTCCCCGCTCGCGAAAATAGTCGATAGTCATCAATTCCGGCGCGCGCCCGGACGCGTTAAGCCCTGTCAGCTCGCCGTTTTTCGCATCCCAGACGATGGCAAACAGGTCGCCGCCGATACCGCAGCCGGTCGGCTCCATGAGCCCTAGCGCGGCATTGGCAGCGATGGCCGCATCGATTGCGCTCCCGCCGGACTTCAGAATGTCGATCGCGATCTGCGTTGCGAGCGGCTGGCTCGTGGCCGCCATTCCATGGGGGGCATGGACCACCGAGCGCGACGCGTGCGGCATGCCCGTGACCCGGTCGTAGCCTGGTATGTCCTTCGCCATGCTGCTCCCTCCGCTCAGCAGTGCCGCCAAGCCAACGATACCGGCAAAGTACTTGTTCATACACGCGTTCCGTGCCCGCAAGGGCGTCAATGATGCCTAGTTTAGCGGTCCTTGGAAACCGGAACGCCGCCGCCCGCTCGCCCGCGGCGGGGCCGCCCGGTATCATGCGGCTCATGCAACCGGACTACACCGACCGCAATCCCGCTCTCGCCGAGCTGTACCCGGCACACCTTGCCACGGTGTCGGCGCGGCACGACGCGGCACTCGCCAAAGCCGGGGCGGCGCATGCCGTCATTTTTTCCGGCGCGCCGGTGTACGCGTTCCTCGACGATCACGCCTACCCGTTCCGAGCGAACCCGCACTTTCTCGCCTGGGCGCCGCTCGACGGCCTGGCGCTGTCGTACATTGCCTATACCCCGGGGAAGGCGCCGGTGCTCGTCTACTACCAGCCCCGGGACTACTGGCACTCCGTTCCCGGCGCCCCCGGTGGATTCTGGGCGGATCATTTCGACCTGCGAATCGTGCACGAGCCGTCGGAGGTGGGGAAACACCTGCCGCCCTCGAGGGACAAGTGCATCTTCATCGGCGAGCTGCGAGACCAGGACCAGGCGTTCGGCATCGAGCGCGTAAATCCGCAGACCACGCTGAACAGCCTGCATCTCGGGCGCGGTTCCAAGACGGCGTATGAGCTCGAATGTCTGCGGCTCGCTGCCCGTCGCGGCGTCGCCGGGCACCGGGTGGCGGCCGCGGCATTCGCGGAAGGACTCTCCGAATTCGATATCCATCAGCGCTACTGTGCAGCCGTCGGCCTTACGGACAATGAGCTGCCCTACGGCAACATCATCGCGCTCAACGAGCACGGTGCGATCCTGCATTACACAGGGCGCGACCGCGCCGCGCCGGCGGCACGGCATTCCTTCCTGATCGACGCCGGTGCACAAGTCTTTGCTTATGCGTCGGATATCACCCGAACCTATGCGAACGGCAGCGCGCGTTTTGCGGCGCTTATCGAGCGAATGGACGAGCTGCAGCAGGCGGTGGTCGCGCGGGTCCGGGCGGGCGTGGACTTCAGGATGCTGCACGTCGACACGCACCGGCTGCTGGCGGGCGTACTCGTCGATGCCGAACTCGCCACCGGGGCGCCGGATACCTTGCTCGCGACCGGCGTTACCTCCGCCTTTCTGCCCCACGGGCTGGGTCACCTGCTCGGGCTGCAGGTGCATGACGTCGGTGGGCACCTGGCCGATGCGTCCGGCACGCGTATCGACCCGCCAAGCGGTCACCCCTTCCTGCGCCTCACGCGCGTGCTCGAGACCGACATGGTCCTGACGATCGAGCCGGGGCTGTACATCATCGACATGCTGCTTGAAAACCTGCGTGGCACGCCGGCCGAACATCACGTCAATTGGCGCACCGTCGACCTGCTCCGGCCCTTTGGCGGGATCCGGATCGAGGACGATGTCCGCGTCCTCGCCGGCGGCGCGGAGAACCTGACCCGCGACGCCTTTGCCCTGTAGACGGGCAGGACCTCAATGAGCTTGCACGGTCCCGGTGCAACGGCCGGGTCCTTCCGAAACGGCTTGCGTACGCACTCTCGCGAAATCAGCATGTTAGCGTAAACATTTCGTCACGGATCGTTGGTACGGTTTGTGCAAGGACCCCATCATCACAATCCGGAGTGTCGTATTGCACTGTACGGCTCTTCCCATGGCACCCCACAATCAAAACATCTCCTTACGCGGACTGCGGACGTTCTGCGTGGCGGCGGAGCACGAGAGCTTTCGTGACGCTGCCGACCTGCTGTTCATCACTGCTTCGGCAGTAAGTCACCAGATCAAGAACCTGGAGACCGAGCTCGGCAAGAAGCTCTTTGAGCGCGGCAGCCGCAACATCACGCTGACGCCCGACGGCGAACTGCTGTACAACGACGTGCGCCCGCTCATCCGGCAGCTCGACGAGGTCGCCGTACAGCACAGCGTGCACCAGGCCCGGAGTACATTGCGTATTTCCGTCCAGCCGTTTTTTGCCAGTGAATTGTTCGTGCCGAAGCTGATCGAATTTCGCCAGCTGCATCCGGAACTCGACATCGTGGTCGATACGAGCGACGAATCAGCGGAAAAGCACCCGGGCAACGCCGACGCGTCGATACGTGTGTTCCGGTCGCCTCCGACGGGTCTCGTCCACGACGAACTGTTTCCGCTGCGGCTCATCCCCGCGGGGTCGCCGCAGTTCTATGACACGGTTAAGGTTCGGTCGAGCCGGATCGTCAGCAATTTCCCGATCGTCGTGCACGAGTCGCGTCCGCGCGCCTGGAAGCAATGGGAACGTATTTCGAATATTCGACTGCCACGGGACACGGACGTCGTACGGCTCGACTCGATGATTGCGGTGGCCAGGGCCGCGGAACGTGGGCTCGGAGCAGCACTCGTTCCGACGCAGCTTTGCGGACGCTGGTTCAGTTCCACGAGCCTGGTGCCCTTGTTCGACAACGAACTTGAGACACCGGACCGCTATTACTTCGTCTGCAATGAAGCGGTAAAAGAGCAGAAAACCGTACAAATACTCCGCGACTGGGTACTACAGAACTTCCGGAATCTGAGGTGAAGAAATTTCACTTAGGGCTGAAATTCTTTTCGTTTGTTCGGCGCGAGGTAAGTGGCTATCGTCACTCCCGACACGATGAAGCGCGAATTGTTCGCAATCGTCAACCGCCAGGAGGCTATGTCATGAAACTGTCACGCAACGAACGTAAGCCGCAGAAACTCGCACTCACGCTTGCGCTCTCCGCACTGGCAATTTCTGTCTCTGCGGGGGCGGAAGAGCAGGAATCGCCGTACACGATGACCGCGATTATCGATGCGAGCTTCGGCCACAAGGTACGCAACGGGGAATATGAGAACGCTATCCAGCGGATTACAGCTCCGGGCTACCACCTGAAAGACTCATTCGAAGCGCAGACGAACCTGTGTGTCGCCTACACAAAGACCGGATCGATCGGGCAGGCCGTGGAAACCTGCGACGCTGCCTTGTCTGAACTTCGAAATAAGAAAATGAAATACAGCACGACGCGATCGGGATTGGCACTTGCCCTCTCCAATCGTGGTGTGCTGCGCGCTGTGAAGGGCGAGAAAGAGCTTGCCCGGCAGGACTTTCTCGAGGCTGTCGAGTTGCAGTCCGGAATCACAGCGCCTACAAGCAATCTCGCGCGCCTCGACGGAAAGGGGTACTCCGAGTCGTACAGTGCCAACTGAAGCGAAATGAGGTAGTGCAACCGGTCATTGAACTCCGGCCCCCCCGGCAGTGACCATCAAGGGCGATCCGCAACCCCCCCTGCGGATCGCCCTTCCTTTTTGAGACTTTCCCTTTTTGCGTCGATGTCGCTATGCTCGGCGCATGATTTTCAAGGACAAGACCGTCATTATCACCGGCGCATCGGCAGGCGTCGGTGCGGCGACGGCGCGCAAATTCTCGGACGCCGGCGCCAACCTGTTGCTCATCGCGCGCGGCAAGAAGAACCTGGAAGCGATTGTCGCCGAACTGCGGGAACGGTCCCGTGTCGAATACCTTGCCATGGACGTTTCCGACCTTGAAGCGTGTGCGAATGTTTTCAGGAAAGCGAATTTCGAGTTCGGCCGGGTGGACGTACTTGTGAATAATGCGGGCGTTCATGCCCGTGGACCCGTGGCCAAGGTCAGTCACGAGGACATTTCGCGGATGATCGACGTCAACCTGAAAGCGCCGCTCGTCCTCACCCGAATGGCGCTCCCGCATCTGCTGGAAAGCGGAGGTGGCGCGGTGGTGAACGTCGGCTCGCTGGCGGGCCGCCTCCCGGTTCCTGGAAGCTCAACGTACTCGGCAAGCAAATGCGGATTGCGGGCATTTACGTATGCAATTGCCGAGGAGATGAGGGAGACGAATATCAAGTTCGCCGTCGTCTCACCGGGCCCGATCGATACAGGCTTCATCATGAACGACATCGATGCCGTGTCGGACCTGACGTTCTCTCAACCCATCAGCACGGCCGGGGAAGTGGCGCAGGCAATTCTCGACTTATGCGGAAACACCCAGCGCGAACTCGCGATGCCGCCGTCCAGCGGCGTGCTGACGACGCTTAGCTACCTGTTTCCATGGCTCGCCCGGCAGATGCGGCCGGCGCTCGAACGGCGCGGACAGGGCGTGAAATCCAGACTGAAAGCTTCCGCGCGGCAACATGCGAAGGCTGCAAAGGACGCTAACGGCCGAAGTAGTCCTTCAGCTTCCTGAGCCATGACGTATCCCAGCCGTACACATCGAGTTTCTGTGTGCCGAGCGTCAAATCCGGCAGGTTAGTGTCTGGGAAGATTTCTTCGTTCGCCGCGGCGTCTTCCGGACGCAAATCCAGACGGCCTTTGCGGTTCTCGGAGCGGGTATTCAGCCCGTCCACCGCGAGGCTCAGGTACGGCAATACGCCGTCCTCCACGATGTCGTCCATGAACACCGCATCCGGGTCGAAGCTTTCCTTCGACAGGATGACGCAGTCGTCGAATGTTTCGTTCTTCTTGATGGCCGGTCCTCCCTCCAATCGATGCCAACTATAGGATTTCCCGACACAAGCGACTGTGAGCGGACTCACAGGCCCGCAGACTTTCCATAACCCGGTCCGCTATCCGGGTCCCGGTATCGGCCGGAAAAAGTCCGAGGGCGCACCTGCCACCAGGTCGTCACGACCAGCCCAGCGAAAAGGGTGTAAGCCAGCGCGAAGGCCCAGTGCGGTGCTTCGTAGTACAGGAGTTCTTCGAGCCAGTGTGCGACGAACGCTCCCCGGTAGGCGGCATCGCCGCCTCGCACCCGCAGCGCCATTTCCCAGACGGTCAGGGGACAGACGCGGCCGAGCCAGGCCTGCGCGACCACGACAGCGATAGCGGCGAGATGGGCACTCCGGAACCAGGGATTTCGCACCCATTCCCAGTGACGAAATCCGCCGAAAATAATGAGCGCGAGGCCAACAACGACAAACAGCATGAATGCCACGTGCAGCAGCAACAGCCCATCAGCGGCCATACGGTAATAGAGAGTGTCGTCCATAGAGCGATGCCGATGACGGTGCCTCGGTCGTTACGTCAGATTCGTTGTTGGCACGTGCCTTGCATTACCTAACCTACATCAGTTTACAAGCTTTACCCACCTGAAGGAGACGAAACAATGTCCGGTAAAAAAGACAAGTTTGAAGGCAAGAAAGACAAGGTCGCAGGCAAAGTAAAAGAAAAGACCGGCGATGCGCTGGACGACAAGGAACTCGAGTCAGAAGGCAAGGCGCAAAAGATCAAAGGCGATCTCAAGGAACGCAAAGGTAATCTAAAAGACGCGGTGCGCTAAGAGTTGATGTAACTCCTCGGCGGCGCGGCCTGGTCGCGGCGCCGAGGAGTGCATACTTGCATGAGGGAGTCGTACGCGGCCCTGACCGGCGAGCGCCACAACAGAACACCAAAAAAAGGCCGGGCAGTGCCCGGCCTTTTTTTTGCAGCAGGTTTGATTACTCGTCGCTGACTGCGGCCGGCGCTTCCGCGCGTTCCGTCAGCATGACGATCGCCATCGGTGCCGAATCCCCGGGACGAGGGCCGAGTTTCAGGATCCGCAGGTAACCGCCCGGCCGCGCCTTGAAACGCGGACCGAGGTCGGTAAACAGCTTGCCGACGACTTCCTTGTCGCGCAAACGGTCGAACGCGAGGCGACGATTCGCCACGCTGTCTTCCTTTGCAAGCGTAATCAGCGGCTCGACGACCCGGCGCAATTCCTTGGCTTTCGGCAGCGTCGTGCGGATCGTCTCGTGTTTCAGCA
The DNA here is from genome assembly GCA_041743865.1 of Woeseiaceae bacterium. Taxonomy (GTDB): domain Bacteria; phylum Pseudomonadota; class Gammaproteobacteria; order Steroidobacterales; family Woeseiaceae; genus UBA1847. The sequence goes on along the minus strand of JBGTLY010000295.1, from coordinate 11,482 downwards.
TCGATGCCGCCATGTTGCGGAACATGGCTTTGCGATGTGAGCTGTTACGACCCAGCCGACGGCCGGACTTTCTATGACGCATAAATGAATCCTAGGTTTCTAGAGGCCGAGCTCGTGGTCCGGGCGCAGGCTTGCCGGCGGCCAGTTCTCGAGACGCATCCCCAGACCGAGGCCGTGCCCTTCCAGCACTTCCTTGATTTCGGTCAGTGACTTCTTGCCGAGGTTCGGCGTACGAAGCAGTTCGACCTCGGTCCGCTGTACCAGATCGCCGATGTACATGATGTTCTCGGCTTTGAGGCAGTTGGCGGACCGAACGGTGAGTTCGAGCTCGTCGACCGGGCGCAGGAGGATCGGATCGACCTGGTTCTCGGCCTGCATACCGACGCCCTCTTCCTGGCCCTGCAGATCGACGAAGACCGACAGCTGGTCTTTCAGGATGCTGCCGGCACGGCGAATAGCCTCTTCAGGGTCGATCGTGCCGTTGGTCTCGATCTCGATGATCAGCTTGTCGAGGTCCGTACGCTGTTCGACGCGGGCCGCCTCGACGTTATAGGTCACACGGCTCACCGGACTGAACGACGCATCGAGCTGCAGGCGGCCGATCGGGCCGGTCTGCTCTTCGAAAGTCGGACGCTGGGTCGCCGGGCGGTAGCCCCGCCCGCGTTCGACCTTGAGGATCATGTTCAGCTCGCCGGCGCTCGTCAGGTTCGCGATGACGAGTTCCGGATTCATGATCTCGACGTCGTGGTCGAGACGGATGTCGCCTGCCGTTACCGTTCCCGGACCCTTCTTGGAGATCCGGAGCTCGGCAGACTCACGCAAATTCATCCTTACGGCGACCTGCTTCAGGTTCAACAGTATGTCGACAACGTCTTCCTGCACACCCTCGATGCTGGTGTACTCATGCAATACGCCCTCGATCTCCGCTTCCGTCACCGATGCACCCGGCATCGATGAGAGCAGGATTCGGCGCAACGCATTGCCCAGCGTGTGGCCAAAGCCACGCTCGAACGGCTCGATCGTCACCTTCGCCTGAAGATCACTGACCGGGGAAACCTTGACGACGCGCGGCTTCAAAAATTCGCTTACAGATTCGTGCATGGGTAAATACCCTCCTGACTACTTCGAGTACAGCTCGACGACGAGGTTTTCGTTGATGTCCGGCAGGATATCCTCCCGGTCCGGCAACGACTTCAGTACGCCCGTCATTTTCTTCGCATCCACGTCGACCCAGTCGGGCAAACCGATCTGACCCGAGATCTCGAGTGCACTCTGGATACGCAGCTGTTTTTGTGCCTTTTCCCGCACACCGACGGAATCGCCAGCTTTGAGCTGTGCTGACGGAATGTTCACTATGCGGCCGTTGACCACTATGCTCTTGTGGCTCACAAGCTGGCGCGCCTCGGCACGCGTGGCCGCAAAGCCCATGCGGTAGACGACGTTGTCCAGCCGTCCTTCGAGCAGCCGCAGGAGGTTTTCACCCGTTGAGCCCTTGAGCTGGGCCGCGCGCTTGTAATAGCCACGGAACTGCCGCTCGAGTATGCCGTACATACGGCGCAGCTTCTGCTTCTCGCGGAGCTGCAGACCGTAGTCCGATAGCCGCGGGCGACGCTGTGCGGCGCCGCCCGGCGGCACCTCGAGCTTGCACTTCGACTCGAGCGGACGTATGCCGCTCTTCAGAAACAGGTCCGTGCCTTCTCGGCGGGACAGTTTGCACTTTGGTCCTAGATATCTTGCCATCTGCTGGTGCCTCTAAACTCGCCGCTTTTTCGGCGGGCGACAACCGTTGTGAGGAATTGGTGTGACGTCCTCGATGTGTTGGATACGAAAGCCAAGGCCGTTCAGGGCGCGCACGGCCGACTCACGGCCCGGGCCCGGGCCCCGGACTTTTACATCCAAGTTCTTCACGCCGTACTCGAGCGCTCCACGGCCAGCCTTGTCACTGGCGACCTGCGCCGCGAACGGCGTCGACTTGCGTGAGCCGCGGAAGCCACAGCCGCCTGCGGTTGCCCACGACAGGGCGTTGCCCTGGCGATCCGTGATCGTGATGATCGTGTTGTTGAAGGAGGCATGGATGTGCGCTACCGCATCCACCACATGCTTTTTCACCTTCTTCTTTTTTGTTGCTTCTACCATGTATATCTACCTGTTGGAGCCCGTGCCGGGCCTCTTCGTGCGCTGTTATCGCGGCTTGGCGCCGCTCCTACGATGCTTTGTGTCCTTTTCCCGGCGCCGTCATCGCGCGCATGGCGCGCTCCTACGATGCTCGGTCGCATTACCTCTTTATTGGACGCCGCGGGCCCTTGCGCGTGCGCGCGTTGGTCCGGGTCCGTTGCCCACGGAGCGGCAGACCACGGCGGTGCCGAATGCCACGATAGCTGCCAAGGTCCATGAGACGCTTGATGTTCATGGAAACCTCGCGCCGCAGATCGCCCTCGACTGTGAATTTCGCCACCGCGCTGCGCAGGTTCGCCACTTCGGGTTCCGCCAGATCCTTGACCGGGGTGTGCGGAGCGACGCCTGCCGCGTTGCAAATCTGCTTCGCGCGCGAATTGCCAATACCGTAGATTGACGTCAGTGCAATCACGATGTGCTTGTTCAGCGGAATGTTTATGCCTGCTATACGTGCCACTTGCGTGTTCCTTTTCGTTTAGCCCTGACGCTGCTTGTGACGCGCGTCGGTGCAGATCACCCGTACAACACCGTTGCGCCGGATAATTTTGCAATTCCTGCAGATTTTCTTAACCGATGCTCTTACTTTCATGAGCTGTCTCCAATCTCCGCTGATCGCTCAGCGTATCTGGCCACTTTTGCCGTAGTTACGCAGGTTGGCCTTCTGCATCATGCCCTCGTACTGGTGGCTCATTGCGTGCGCTTGCAACTGCGACCAGAAATCAATCGTTACGACGACTAGAATCAGCAGTGACGTTCCGCCAAAGTTGAACGGCACCGACGGGTTGAACATGCGTACGAGCTCTGGCAACAAACATACAGCGGTGATGTAGAGCGCACCCCAGAATGTCAGCCGCGTCAGAACCTTGTCTATGTAATCTGCCGTATTGGCGCCCGGCCTAATACCTGGCAGGAATGCCCCGGCTTTCTTGAGGCTGTCCGCAGTGTCCTTCGAGTTGTACATCAGCGCCGTGTAGAAGAAGCAGAAGAAAATGATCAGCGCGGCATACAGAAGGACGAAGATCGGCTGGCCCGGTCCGAGATTTGCGCCCATCGTCTGCAGGAAGCGCTGCATGGGGCCCGGATCGGCGGACTGGCCGAAAAACTGTGCGATCGTCGCCGGAAACATGAGGATGCTGGACGCGAAAATCGGCGGAATGACGCCCGACATGTTGATCTTGAACGGCAGGTGGGTGCTCTGTGCCGCAAACATCTTCCGGCCCTGCTGCCGCCGGGCATAATTCACGGTGATGCGCCGCTGCGCACGCTCCATGTAGACGACGAATATGATCGCCCCGATCCCGCCGATCAGCATGACAATGGCCGTCGCCGGCGACATTTCGCCATTGCGCACCAGTTCCGCCGTGCCGGCAATCGCGCCCGGCATGCCCGCCACGATACCGGCAAGAATAATCATCGAAATGCCGTTGCCGATACCGCGCTCGGTGATCTGCTCGCCAAGCCACATCAGGAACATTGTGCCGGTCACCAGCGAAATGCAGGCCGTGATCAGGAAGCTCGGGCCCGGATTCACGACCAGGTCCGGCTGGTTTTGTAGCCAGGAAGAGGCAGCGACTGACTGGAAACTCGCCAGGAGAACCGTGCCCCAGCGGGTGTACTTGACGATCTGCCGACGGCCCTGCTCGCCTTCCTTACGGAGCTGCTGCAGTGACGGCATGATGTGACTCGCCATCTGCATGATGATGGACGACGAAATGTAAGGCATGATGCCGAGCGCAAAGAGGCCGAAGCGCGACAACGCGCCGCCGGAGAACATATTGAACAGGCCCAGCAAGTTGCCGGACTGCTGGTCAAAGAAATTCTTCAACGCAACCGGGTCCACGCCAGGCACCGGAATATAGGTGCCGACACGGAATACGATCAGCGCGCCGATCAGAAACAGGATACGAGACTTGAGCTCGGCCAGTTTGCTTGCCGCTTTCGCCAGATCAGCCGGATTTTGTTGGGGGCGTTTTGCCACTTTTAGCTCTTACGATTCTCTTGACTTCGGTTATCGCGGCCATGGGCCGCTCCTACGATACTTGGTCATGTTCGCGGCTATCAGCCGCTCCTACGATTCCTGGTCGTTCTTTCCTCGCGCCGCAATCGCGGGCATGGCCCGCTCCTACGATGCTATTCAATGGTGCCGCCGGCCTTTTCTATGGCCGCACGGGCACCCTTCGTAACCGCGATTCCTTTGAGCTTGACGGCCTTGTCGAGATTGCCCGAAAGGATCACCTTGACCTTGGTCGCGAATGCCGGAACCAGGTCCGCCGCTTTCAGGACGTCAAGGTCGATCAGGTCAGCTTGGGGAATCGCGAGCTCGTGCAGCCGCAGTTCCGCGGTGTATCTCGCCATCCGCGAATTGAAGCCCACCTTCGGCAAGCGCCGCTGCAACGGCATCTGGCCGCCCTCAAAGCCGACTTTGGTATAGCCGCCGGCGCGGGCGTGCTGGCCCTTCACTCCGCGGCCCGCCGTCTTGCCCTGCCCCGCGGACGAACCGCGGCCGACGCGTTTCGCGTCCTTCTTGGCGCCCTTCGCGGGCGACAGTTCATTGAGTCGCATGTCAGGCTTCCTCTACCGATACCAGGTACGAGATTCGATTGATCATGCCGCGGTTCTCCGGGGTGTCCCGAACGGTGACCGTCTGGTGCAACCTCCGAAGACCAAGGCCGGAAATGCACGCCTTGTGGCTTCCCAGCCGGCCGTGCCTGCTCTTGATCAGCGTCACTTTCAAATCTTTTGTGCTCGCCATGGTTCAGTCTCTGCAAATACTCGTTACAGATCGCGGCCTCAGGCCAGGATCTCTTTGACTTTCTTGCCGCGCTTGGCGGCAATCGCCTGCGGCGAATGGATGTTCGACAGCGCCTCGATCGTTGCGCGCACGACATTGATCGGATTCCGCGAGCCGTAGCTCTTCGCCAGCACGTTACGCACACCGGCGCACTCGAAAACCGCACGCATCGCGCCACCAGCAATGACGCCGGTACCTTCCGACGCCGGCTGCATATACACCATGGTCGCGCCGTGCCGGCCCTTCTTCGCGTACTGCAGCGTGTCGTTGTTCAGCACGATGTTGACCATGTTCTTGCGTGCGTTCTGCATCGCCTTCTGAATGGCGATCGGCACTTCACGCGCCTTGCCGTAACCAAAGCCGACCTTGCCCTGTCCGTCACCCACGACGGTCAACGCAGTAAAGCCGAATTGGCGACCGCCCTTTACGACTTTGGCGACGCGGTTGACGGTCACCAACTTCTCGATCATGTCGTCGTTTGACTGGTTCTGCTCGTTTCTTGCCATCTTAAAGTCCCAAACGGCCGTCGAAGACCGTGGTTTCGTAGTCCGTTAAAACTTCAATCCGGCTTCACGTGCCGCGTCAGCCAATGCCTTGACGCGACCGTGGTAGCGGAATCCCGCACGATCGAACGCGACGGTGTCTATGCCTTGCGCTTTCGCCTTCTCGGCGATGCGCGCACCCACGATACTCGCGGCTTCGACGTTGCCACCGTTCTTCACGCCCTTGCGCACTTCGCCCTCGAGCGTCGATGCCGAGACGAGCACACTGGCGCCGTCCGCAGCGATGATCTGCGCGTATATGTGCCGCGGCGTCCGGTGCACGGTCAGGCGGTTCACCTCGAGTTGACGGATCTTCGCCCGGCCCTTGCGGGCGCGACGCAGACGGTTGTCCTTTTTGTTCAGTTTCATAACGATAAGTCCGTAGTGTGTATTGCGTCCGCGACCTACTTCTTCTTGGCTTCTTTGAGGACGACCCGCTCGTTCGCATAGCGCACGCCCTTGCCCTTGTAGGGTTCGGGCGGACGGAAACCGCGAATTTCGGCTGCCACCTGTCCCACGACCTGCTTGTCGGCGCCCCGCACCAGGATCTCCGTCTGGCTCGGCGTCTCCACCGTAACGCCCTCGGGCGCCTGGTACACGACCGGGTGCGAGAACCCGAGTTGCAGGTTCAGCTTGCCGCCCTGCGCCTGCGCGCGATAGCCGACACCAACGAGCTCCAACTTCCGCTCGAAGCCTTCGGAAACCCCTTTCGCCATGTTTGCGAGGATGGCGCGCATCGTGCCGGCAATCGCCGCCGAGAAGCGCGACCCGGAGCGCGGAGCGACCCGAAGTACATTGCCTTCCTGTGCCAGCTCGACCTCATTGTTGATCTCGAGGGACAGGCTGCCCTTGCCGCCCTTCAGCGTGACGACATTGCCGTCCTGCCTGAACTCGACGCCCTTCGGGAGCTCGACCGGTGCTTTAGCTATTCTTGACATAATCTTTGTCTCGTCTGAAGGCCACCTGCATCACGAAACGACGCAGATCACCTCACCTCCAATTCCCTGCTCACGTGCCTTCCGATCGCTCATCACGCCCGCGGAGGTCGAGACGATAGCGACACCCAGTCCGCCCAGTACCTTCGGCAACTCTTCCTTGCCACGGTAGATGCGCAAGCCCGGCTTGCTCACCCGTTGGATCTTGTCGATCACAGGAGCGCCCTGGTAGTACTTGAGCTCCACCGTCAGGGTCTGTGCCGCACCCTCGCCCTCCAAAGCGAAATCGGTGACGTAACCTTCGTCCTTCAGCACCTCGGCGACAGCGACCTTCGCTTTTGATGCCGGCATTGCGACGTTGAGCTTGCGCGCTTTCTGGCCATTGCGAATGCGCGTCAGCATGTCTGAAATCGGGTCCGTCATAGTCATCGTCAGTCTCCGCTTACCAGCTGGCCTTGGTCAGTCCGGGAATTTCGCCCTTCATGGCTGCCTCGCGCAGCTTGTTTCTTCCCAGGCCGAACTTGCGATAAACGCCGTGCGGACGCCCGGTGATCGCGCAGCGCCTGCGCTGGCGCGTCGGGCTCGCATCACGCGGCATCGCATTCAGCCTCGCCTGCGCGACTTCGCGCTCGGCGTCGGTGCTGTTCAGGTCGCGCACAATCGTCTTCAGCTGCGCCCGCTTTTTCGCGTACCGGGCTGCGAGCTTCTTGCGCTTGATTTCGCGCTGGATCATTGATGTTTTGGCCATGTCTATCAGTGCTCGTTTCGTATTTCGGTCAATTCGTGTCGAGGCAGATTACATTCGTGTAGCCAGCTCGATCTCGTGTCACTCTCAGTGCTCGTTTCGTATTTCAGTCAATTCGTGTCGAGGCAGATTACATTCGTGTAGCCAGCTCGATCTCGTGTCACTCTGCTCGTTTCGTATTTCAGTCAATTCGTGTCGCGTATCGGACGATCCGGAAGACCTCATTTCCTGAAAGGAAAATTGAACGCCTCCAGCAGCGCACGACCCTCCGCCGGGTCTCGAGCCGTTGTCGTAATCGTTATGTCCATACCGCGCAGGGCGTCGATCTCGTCATAGTTGATCTCCGGGAAGATGATCTGCTCGGTGACACCCATGCTGTAGTTGCCCTGCTTGTCAAAGGACTTCGGGTTTAAACCGCGAAAATCGCGAATACGCGGAATGGCAATGTTCACCAGGCGGTCCAGGAACTCGTACATTCGCTCGCGGCGCAAAGTAACCTTGCAACCGATCGGAAAGTCCTCGCGGATCTTGAAGCCAGCGACCGATTTCCGTGCATTGCGAATAATCGCACGCTGGCCGGCGATCTTCTCCATGTCCGCACGGGCGTTCTCGAGGACCTTCTTGTCGGCCACCGCCTCACCCACGCCCATATTGAGCGTGATCTTGGTGATCCGTGGTACCTGCATCGGATTCTCGAGACCGAGCTTCTTCTGCAGCTCGGGCGCCAGTTCCGTCTTGTACACTTCCTGTAAGCGAGCCATTTCGTTGTCTCTGTGTCAGCTGTAGGAGCGGCACATGGCCGCTATCGCGCGCACGGCGCGATCCTACGTATTAAATATCTACGGTGTCGCCGCTCTTGAAGGCGCGCACCTTGCTGCCGTCCTTCTCCTGGCGGAAGCCCACGCGCTCACCCTGCTTCGACTTCGGGTTAAACAACATTACGTTGGAGTGATCGATCGGCATCGCCTTCTCCTGGATACCGCCCGGCTCCCCGACGTTCGGGTTCGGCTTTACGTGCTTCTTCGCGAGGTTGATACCCTCGACGATTATGCGGCCGTTCGGGAACACTTCCAGGACAGTGCCTCGGCGGCCCTTGTCCTTACCGGTCCTGACGATCACCTCGTCGCCTTTCCTGATCTTGTTCATACGACCTGAATATTCCTTTGTATCCACCCGGCACTTTGTGCAGTCACATGCAGCCCAGCGGCTCGAAATCGCGCCCGCAAGGGCGCACCAACCTTCCTTCCAGTCGCGCGGTCTTAATAACCACGCGTTTTGCTTCCATTTGCGCAGATCGCCCGCAGGACGTCGGCGCGCTCCTACAGTGCGCTGGCGCGCCCTAGAGAACCTCCGGTGCCAGCGAGATGATCTTCATGAACTGGTTGGTACGCAGCTCGCGCGTCACCGGCCCGAAGATGCGTGTGCCAATCGGCTCCAACCGGGCGTTCAGCAATACTGCCGCGTTGCCGTCGAAGCGGATCAGCGACCCGTCCTTGCGACGCACTCCCTTTCGTGTACGAACGACGACGGCATTGTAGACCTCACCCTTTTTCACCTTGCCGCGCGGAATCGCATCTTTGACGCTGACCTTGATTACGTCGCCGACGCTTGCATACCGTCGCTTGGAGCCCCCCAGCACCTTGATGCACTGAATGCGCCGTGCACCGGAGTTGTCGGCCGCGTCGAGAACTGTCTGCATCTGAATCATGACTGCATTCCTGATTGATTAACGGTCGGCCGCGCGTTCAATGACGTTGACCACAGCCCACGCCTTGTTTTTCGAAATCGGCCGGCACTCGGCGATCGTGACCCGATCGCCTTCCCGGCAATCGTTCGTCGCATCGTGCGCAAGAAGCTTCGACGTACGGCGAATGTATTTGCCGTATACCGGGTGCTTGATCATCCGTTCGATCGCAACAGAGACGGTCTTGTCCATCTTGTTGCTCACGACCCGGCCTTCGAGCGTGCGTTGATTCTTTTTATCTTCACTCATGTCTGGACACCCGTTACTTCTGTTCGCTCGCCGAGCTGTTCAGTTCGGCGAGTACCGTCTTGATGCGTGCAATACCCTTGCGCACGCGGCCATGTTCGGTGTGCTGGGTGAGCTCACCGGTCGCCTGCGACATGCGCAGCTTGAACTGCTCCTTGCGCAACTCGACGAGTTCCTCGTTGAGTTCCTCGACGGACTTCTTGCGGAGTTCCGAGGCTTCCATCACATCACCTGCCGGGAAACAAATGCGGTCGGGAACGGCAGCTTGGCAGCAGCCAGCGCAAACGCCTCGCGCGCCACTTCCTCCGTCACACCTTCCATTTCATAGAGCATGCGGCCGGGCTGAATCTGGCATACCCAGTACTCGACGTTGCCCTTACCCTTACCCTGGCGTACTTCCAGGGGCTTTTTCGTAATCGGCTTGTCCGGAAACACGCGAATCCAGATCTTGCCACCACGCTTGATGTGGCGCGTCATTGCGCGGCGAGCCGCCTCGATCTGACGCGCAGTCATGCGTCCCCGACCGATCGCCTTCAGGCCATATTCACCGAAAGAAACGGCACTGCCACGATGCGCGAGGCCACGATTGCGCCCCTTGAACTGCTTGCGAAATTTTGTACGTTTTGGCTGTAACATGTCTCAATTCCTGCCAATCGAGGCTCAGGAGCGCGCCGCTGCTGTTGCTTCGGCCGATTCCACCGCTGCCACTTCGGGCTTGTCAAACACTTCGCCCTTGAAAATCCAAACCTTTACGCCGATCACACCGTAGGTCGTCTTGGCCTCTGCCACGCCGTAGTCGATGTCCGCACGCAGCGTGTGCAGCGGGACGCGACCCTCGCGATACCACTCCGAGCGCGCGATCTCGGCACCATTCAGGCGCCCGCCGACCTTGACTTTCACGCCCTCTGCGCCGACCCGCATCGTGTTCGTCACAGCGCGCTTCATTGCGCGACGAAACATCACACGACGCTCGAGCTGCTGGGCTATGCCTTCGGCAACCAGCTGCGCATCCAGTTCCGGCTTGCGCACTTCGTTAATATTGATACGCACATCGCTCATCGGCATCCGGATCATCGCCGCCACTTCAGCACGCAGTTTCTCGATATCCTCGCCTTTCTTGCCGATAACGATACCCGGGCGCGCCGTGAAAATCGTTATGTTGACTTTCTTCGCCTGCCGCTCGACCGCTATCCGGCTGACGGACGCATCCTTCAGCTTTTCCTTGATGAATACGCGCAACTTATGGTCCATCGCGACGTAGTGGGGAAACGTCTTCGAATCGGCATACCACTTCGATGACCAATCCTTGACTATGCCAAGGCGAATTCCGGTTGGATGTACTTTTTGACCCATACTGTTTACTCGTCGCCGACTTTGATCGTGATGTGGCTGTTCCGCTTTAGGATCCGCGCGCCGCGGCCCTTGGCACGGGCACGGTAACGCCGGAACGTCGGCGCCTCGTTGACTTCGACTGTCGAAACCTTCAGTTCATCGATATCCGCACCGTGATTGTGCTCGGCATTGGCAATCGCCGACTCGAGAATCTTCTTCACGATACGTGCGCTTTTCTTTGGCGAGAATGTCAGTGCACGCAGCGCCGCATCGACGGATTTGCCGCGGATGACGTCAGCCACCAACCGACACTTCTGCGGCGAAATGCGCGCATAGCGGAGTGTTGCTGCAACTTGCATGTTTCCTGCTCCCTCGCCTTACTTGGTCTTGCGGTCGCCGGAGTGACCGCGGAACGTCCGCGTCACGGCGAACTCGCCCAGCTTGTGGCCGACCATGTTCTCGGAAATCAGTACGGGCACGTGCTGTCGCCCGTTGTGCACGGCAATCGTCAGTCCGACCATGTCCGGCAGCACCATTGAACGGCGCGACCATGTCTTGATCGGCCGACGGTCATTCGTCTTGCTCGCAACCGCTACCTTTTTCGCCAAATGGGTATCGACGAACGGGCCTTTTCTTACACTACGTGGCATTCGATTTACCTGTCTGTTGCCGATTCGCGCCCATGGGGCGCTCCTACACTCGTTATTTCTTCTTGCGGCCGCGGACGATCATGCTGTCCGTGCGCTTGTTTGCACGCGTCTTCGCACCCTTGGTCGGCTTGCCCCAGGGACTGACCGGATGCCGGCCGCCCGACGTCTTGCCTTCGCCGCCGCCGTGCGGATGGTCGACTGGATTCATTGCGACACCGCGCACGGTCGGGCGCACACCGCGCCAGCGCTGGGCACCGGCCTTACCCAGCTTGCGCAGGTTGTGTTCGCCGTGGCCCACTTCGCCGATCGTCGCGCGGCACTC
>JBGTLY010000294.1:0-3825 GCA_041743865.1 Woeseiaceae bacterium | reverse complement strand
GCGCCTCAAGACCGGCACGCCGCCCCGTCTCGACGGCCGGACGCTCGACACCTCGCTCATGCAGGCGCAGCCCGGCGACACGCCGGTGCCGGTGTTTTCCTTTCTCGGGCGCCGCGTCGAGCACCCGCGGCAGATCGCGTGCCACATCACGCACACCAACGAGGCGACGCACGAGATCATTCGCGGCGCGCTGGACCGTTCGCCGATGTATACCGGCCTGATCGAGGGCGTCGGGCCGCGCTATTGCCCGTCGATAGAAGACAAGGTGGTGCGCTTCGCGGACCGGAACGCACACCAGGTGTTCGTCGAGCCCGAAGGCCTCGATACCGACCTGGTCTATCCGAACGGCATCTCGACGAGCCTGCCGGCGGACGTACAGGAAGCCTTCGTGCGCTCCATACGAGGCTTCGAAAATGCCCGCATCACGGCGCCGGGCTACGCGATCGAATACGACTACTTCGATCCCCGCGATTTGAGACCGACGCTGGAGACACGGCATCTCGCCGGGCTCTTCTTCGCCGGCCAGATCAACGGCACGACGGGCTACGAGGAGGCGGGCGCGCAGGGCCTGCTCGCCGGTATCAACGCCGCGCGGCGGGCCGCCGGTCTCGACGGCTGGCACCCGGCTCGCCATGAGGCCTACATCGGGGTGCTGGTCGACGACCTCATCACCCGTGGCGTCAGCGAACCTTACCGGATGTTCACCAGCCGGGCCGAGTACCGGCTCACCCTGCGCGAGGACAATGCCGACGAGCGCCTGACACCCGCGGGACGCGAACTCGGCCTGGTCGACGATGAACGCTGGGCCGCATTCGAGCGAAAACAGGAGGCGGTGGTGCGGGAAGGGCGGCGGCTCGCGGGCATCGTCGTGCATCCCTCGCGGCTCACCGCAGGGGACCTGGAGATTCCCGGACTCAACCTCTCCCGCGAATCGACGGCGCTCGATCTGCTCGCCCGTCCGGGGCTCGGCCATGCCGGCGTGACCCGGCTGTCCGTCGTGGGCAACATGCCGGTCGAGGACGCCGTGCACGCGGAGGTCACGGAGCAGGTCGTGACCGCGCTCGAGGTTCGCGCGCGCTACGCCGGCTACATCGAGCGCCAGCAGCGTGACATCGCCAAACAGGCAAAGCAGGAATCGCTGAAACTGCCTGAGGATCTCGATTACGCCGCGGTGCACGGGCTGTCGAACGAGGCCCGGCAACGCCTTGCCGCGGCGCGCCCGGCGACGCTCGGGCAGGCGTCCCGTCTCGAGGGCATGACGCCCTCGGCTGTCTCCCTGGTCCTGATACACCTGAAGAAGCGGGCTTTGAAGAAATCGGCATGAGCCTCGCGCACTATGTCCTGCGCAGGGTGCTGGGGGCCATACCCACGCTGTTTTTGGTCATAGCGCTGGCGTTCCTGCTGGTCAGGCTCGCCCCCGGCGGGCCTTTCGACGAGGAGCGGGCGCTGCCGCCGGAGATCGAAGCGAACATCCGTGCCGCCTATGGCTTTGACGAACCGCTGCTTAAGCAATTCCTGGGCTACCTCGGCAACCTTCTGAAGGGCGATTTCGGACCCTCGTATCGTTTCCGCGACCACAGCGTGAACGAACTGATCGCTGGATCGCTCCCGTACTCGCTCACGCTCGGCGCACTCGCCATGTTGCTCGCGGCCACGATGGGCATTGCCGCCGGATCGCTTGCGGCGCTTACGCGCGACAGCTGGATCGACCGGTTCGTGACCACCCTGTCGCTCACCGGCATCTCCATCCCGGTTTTCGTCGTCGCGCCGGCACTGATTCTCCTGTTCGCGGTGCAGCTCAACTGGTTGCCGGCAGGATTCAGCGGGAGCACAGGCGCCGGCCGCTACGTGCTACCCGTGATCGCGCTTGCGCTGCCGCAGATCGCCTACATCGCGCGGCTGACACGGGCCGGTCTCATCGATGTGCTGTCGAGCGCTTTCGTGCGTACGGCACGCGGACAGGGCCTCGGCACTGCCGCTGTGCTTCGTCACCATGCGCTGAAGCCGGCGTTGCTCCCGGTGCTCTCCTACCTGGGCCCCGCCGTCGCCGGAATTCTCACCGGCTCGGTGGTCATCGAGGAAGTCTTCGGCATTCCCGGCCTCGGCCGCTTCTTCGTGAACGGCGCGCTGAACAGGGATTACACGCTCGTCCTGGCGATCGTGATTTTGTATGCGGCTCTCGTCATCCTCATGAATCTTCTCGTCGACATCCTCTACGGTGTCCTCGACCCCCGGGTTCGGAAGCGGTGATGGGCAAAAGGACAGGAATCGGCGGGCGCGGTAACACCCTGCTCGTCTCGAGTACCGCAATACTCCTGGTCGTGGCCCTGAGCACGCTCCTGCTGCCGTCCATAAGTCCGAACAACATCGAGGGCACCGACTTCGGCAATATCCTTGGGACACCAGGCCTTGCGGACATGCACTGGTTCGGGACCGACGACCTTGGCCGTGACCAGCTGGTGCGAACGATGCAGGGCACGCAGGTGACCCTCCTGGTGGCGATCGTCGCGAGCCTGGTCAGTGTCGTCATCGGCGTGCTGTACGGCGCGATCGCCGGCTACGCCGGCGGGCGCATCGATGCAGTCATGATGCGTTTCGTCGATACGCTCTATGCCATGCCGTTTATTTTTTTCGTCATCCTGCTGATGGTCGTGTTCGAGCGGAACTTTCTCCTCGTATTCGTTGCCATCGGCGCCATCAACTGGCTGGACATGGCGCGCATCGTGCGCGGCCAGACGCTGTCGCTCCGCGAGCGGGAGTTCGTCCTCGCGGCACGGTTGATCGGCACATCGCCCTTCCGGATCGTGTGGCGCCACATCGCGCCCAATCTTGCCGGCATCGTCGTCGTGTACGCGACTCTCACGATTCCGCAGGCGATCCTCGTCGAGTCCTTCCTGAGCTTTCTTGGCCTCGGCATCCAGGAGCCGCGGACCTCACTTGGCACGCTGGTCGCGAACGGCGTGCATCACCTGGAGAACGCACCGTGGGTCCTGCTGTTCCCGGGCGCACTGCTTGCACTCATTCTCCTGTGCTGCAATTTCCTGGGCGACGGCTTGCGTGACCGTTTCGACGCGAGGCGGGCGTTGTGACGCTCCTTGCCGTACGCGAACTCCGGGTCGCCTATGCGGGTCATTGCGTGGTGGACGGCATCGGCTTCGACATTGCGCCCGGCGAATCACTGGGGCTGGTCGGCGAGTCGGGCTCCGGCAAATCCCAGATCGCACTCGCATTGATGGGGCTCCTGCCAGCGTCCGCGGCGCTTTGTGGCAGCATCCGCTTCGATGGCCTCGAGCTCGTCGGTCGGCCCGGGCGCGAGCTCGACCAGCTGCGCGCGACTCGTATCGCCATGGTCTTCCAGGATCCGCTGCAGGCCCTGAATCCCTATCTGCGGATTGGCGAGCAGCTGGGACTCGTCGTGGCACGGCACAAGCTCGCGAAAGGCCGGGCTGTAACGGAGCGCGTCGTGCAGATACTTCGCGACGTGGGCCTGCCGGACCCGGCGCGCCAGGCGCGGGCGTACCCTCATCAACTATCCGGCGGCATGCGCCAGCGCGCGATGCTCGCGGCGGCACTGATCGCGGAGCCCGACCTGCTCGTCGCCGATGAGCCGACGACGGCGCTCGATGTCACCGTGCAGGCGCAGATTCTCGACCTGCTGCTCCGCTTGCGCCGCGACACGGCCTTGCTGCTCATCACCCACGACCTCGGCATCGTGGCCGGCCATTGCGACCGGGTACTCGTCATCGATCAGGGCCGCGCGGTCGAGACCGGGCCCACGAACGCGGTGTTCGCCGCGCCTGCGTCGCCGGTCACGCGCGAGCTGCT
>JBGTLY010000293.1:0-4377 GCA_041743865.1 Woeseiaceae bacterium | reverse complement strand
GTGCACCATCCAGCTACTCGTTTTCGCCTCGTACGCGTAGCTCCAACTCGCCATCGGGATTCTCGCGGGTATTGACGACGATCGGGCGGCAACACACCTGGCAGTCCTCGACGTAACTTTGGTCGGGTACCGACTCGTCGACGAGCACCACAATGCTCTCGCCGCAGTAGGGGCAATCAATTAGTTGTTCGGCGGATAGTACGTATAAGGCGCCATTATGTCAGGACCGAAACCGTTGGTGCGACCTGAAACCGGTCTGCTGAGGGCAGATCGAGGCCGCCATCCGGCGGAGCCAGGTCCGACCCCTCGTCGTTCAGGCGCGTGAATCGTCCCCTTTCACCCGGGAATGCCAGCGCATCACGGCGCAAGCCGAAACACGGCCGTTCCCGCGCGTGGTGCCATCGCGATACGGTGTCTTCAGCGCTTAGCGTACATTCCCGCCGACTCGGCTCGCGTTCTGACAATTTGACGTGTATCGGTACCCCGGCAGAGCCGCAGAAATTCAAAGACTGGATTAATCTGTTCGCTGTGGCCGCTTTGGCAGGGGCAGTTTACCTGGGCTCCTAACCTGGAAATTCAGCGGCCAGCCTTTGCCAACGTTCCCGCATTGCCGAGCGGATTCGTACCGGAAGTGCCGAGTTGCTCAAGAGCCGCTCGAATTCTGCCGGAACTGGACTTGACCGACAGCGGATTCGACCGGCGTGCAAACAGTGCTTTCTCTCCGGTCGCCATGAGGTACGGCTGATGCGTCGCGCTCCATTCGACCCCGCCTCGCATCAGTTCCGGCTTGATTCTCAGGAACTCGAAACGCCCCACGGGTGAATTGATCACGCGGGGGCGCCCTGTCGTCGCAACCTGGATGGCCCCGGGAATCTGTGAAATGACATTGTGCAGATGCAGCGCTGTCAGGAATGATACATAGCCCTGCTCTTTTCCCAGCAAATAGGGCACGCAGGCCAATGGCTGGAAATGCGGGTGAACTTCGTTCGCCCAAACACCCCGCGTAATCCGGGTGAGGAAGCTCTCTTCGACCAGACGCCGAAGACGATTGGACGCCGCCGACAGGCTCAGCTGATTCGCATTGGCAAAGTCGCGCGTTGTGAACACGACGAATTCAGCTTGCTTGAAGAGTTCAAGCATGGTCTTCGAGGGCCCCGAATACGCTGGTCTGAAGCGCCTTCCACGCCGCCTGGTTGCCGAATTCGGCGCGACTTTCCGGATCGAGGAATTCTACAACCTGGCCCTCGTAATCCTCCCAGCCCAGTGCCACCAGGCGCACTACTGCCTGCTGCACTGGCGCGCCGGCCAGTAACTCTTCACGCGCGGCGGCATCGAGGTAGCCACCCCGCAGCAGGATGCCGAGATCGAACACATCCCGCGCCTGGGTCAGGGCGCGTCCTGCCAGTGCTTCGATTTTCTGCACCACGGCCGCCTCCCCTGAATAATGCCGGCACCTGTATGCCAGCATTCGATATCGGCGGGCAATCTCTGTATTGATCGTCTCGAGCGGGGCCGCGTCATCCGGGTCTTTGGCCCGACGGGAAAACTCGACCTTCGTCGGCAGGCCCGCTGGCTCGCGGGACTCTCTCAATTCGACCGGCTCGCGCAGGAAGGGGGCGCGGACGGCTTTGCCAACAACGCGGTGCACCAACAGCTCACCCTGTTGCAAACGCTCGACGACGCAGCGTACTCCGACGGTGGGTCCGCAGGGTTCTACCCCGAGTTCAAGAAGCGTGCTGTTCGCCTACTACTCTTCCGAACCCGGTTCGACGGAGGAACTGCGCTTCCGGCGGCTGACCCGGGGGACCACCGGCCGTGCCTGCCGTTCGCGCAGGGCGACCGGGCGTGGTTCTGTAACGGCTTTGCCTATGAGCTCTGAGGCCAGCGCCGTCTTCGACAGGATCGTCGTCGGCTCGGGCATGTCCGGCGGCTGGGCCGCCAAGAAACTGATGGACGCGGCCTCAAGGTTTTTTTGCTCGAGCGTGGCCGAAACGTCGTGCATCGCCACGACTACCCGACTGAAGGCAAAGCTGCGTGAACTGCCGGAGCGTGGACAGATTTCGGAGGAACGTGTAGCCCGCGATTACACCGTGCAAAGACAATGCTATGCCTTCTCCGGATGCACCGAACATTTTTTCATCAACGACCGTGAGAACCCGTACGCGACGCATCGAGATGCACCGTTCGCCTGGATCCGGGGTGATCAGCCCCGTGTCGCTGCAGCAGCCCGGTTTTTCAGGCCAGAGCGGCTCGTCCCGGGATACGGAGCACATCATGCTGGTCGAGCATTGCAAGATCTACGAATTCATCATCCGCCACGACCCGGACGCCGCGGCCTATGCGATGATGGAACACCTCAACCGATCCCGAGAGATTTTCCGAAGCCGAATCCGATCGGCCTGAACGCTCTCGGACGTCGGTCCGACCCATTTTACTGCCGTATGGTCCCGCCTAAAGTAGGTCCGTCGGTGGCTCACCCGGGGGTGGCAGATCTTGCATACTTAAGTATATAAGCTAGGGCTTAGAAGTCGCATTCTTCTTCCCCTCTCGGCCGCACAGTGATCCGATGACGCTATCCATGCCGACACCTGACGAGGGCGTGCTCGCGCGACGCGACGAAATCGTTGCCGCACTGCGTGCCATCGTGCCTGGCGAAGGGGTAATCGCCGACACGGACAGCCTCAGACCCTATGAATCCGACGGGCTTACTGCTTACCGCCAGCCGCCAATGGTCGTGGTGCTGCCGAAGACCACTGCGCAGGTGGCCGCAGTCGTCCGCTGGTGCAACGAGAACGGCGTCCGCATCGTGCCGCGGGGCGCGGGCACCTCGCTCTCCGGCGGCGCTCTGCCCCTCGCCGATGGCGTACTGCTCGGTCTATCCAAACTCAACCGAATCCTCGACATCGACTACGTCGACCGTGTCGTCGTCGCGCAGCCGGGCGTCACCAACCTCGCGATTACCCAGGCGGTCGAAGGAGCCGGGTTCTACTATGCGCCCGACCCCTCAAGCCAGATCGCCTGCACCATCGGCGGTAACGTTGCGGAAAACTCGGGCGGCGTGCACTGCCTGAAGTACGGCCTCACGACACACAACGTCCTTGGCGTTAAAATGGTGACTTCCGAGGGCGAGGTCGCGCGTCTCGGTGGACGCACACTCGAACCCGCGGGGCTCGACTTGCTGGGGCTTATCGTCGGTTCGGAAGGGCTGCTGGGCATCGTCACGGAAGTCACCGTGCGCATCCTGCCTCGACCCGAGTGCGTGCGCGCGCTGTTGGTCGGCTTTTCCACCATAGAAGGCGCGGGCCGTTGCGTCGCCGACATCATTGCGGCGGGTATCATCCCCGCCGGGATGGAAATGATGGATCGCCCCGCTGTGGCGGCTGCCGAAGCGTTTGTGCAGGCGGGCTACCCGCTGGACGTGGATGCGTTGCTGATTGTCGAACTCGACGGACCGGAGGTGGAGTGCTCGGCGCTCGTCGACCGGGTCGACGGCATCGCGCGTAAAAATGGTGCCGTATCGGTACGGGCATCGGCAAGCGACGCGGAACGCGCCTTGTTCTGGGCCGGACGGAAGGCGGCCTTTCCGGCCGCAGGTCGCATCTCGCCGGACTACTATTGCATGGACGGGACGATTCCACGCCGCAGGCTCCCGGAAGTGCTGACGCGCATTAGTGCACTCTCGGCGCATTACGGTCTCTCCGTAATTAACGTCTTCCACGCCGGGGATGGCAACCTGCACCCGCTGATCCTGTACGACGCGAACCGGCCCGGCGAACTCGAGCGTGCCGAAGCGTTCGGCGAGGACATCCTCAAACTCTGCGTCGAGGTTGGCGGCGTGCTGACGGGGGAGCACGGCGTCGGTGTCGAAAAGCGCGAGCTCATGCCCGTCATGTTTACCGAAGCCGACCTCGACCAGCAAAAACACGTGAAGTGCGCCCTGGACCCAAAGCTCTTGCTCAACCCCGGCAAGATGCTTCCCCAGTTACAGCGCTGCGCTGAACTCGGGCGTATGCACGTACACAACAACGAGTTACCCTTTCCCGAGCTGCCGCGCTTCTAGATGATGCCTGCGTCCCTGTGCCCCAAAACGCCGGCAGAACTCTGCGACACAGTGGCCGACGCATCGCGTACACAGACCAAGCTGCGAATCCGCGGCGGCGGTAGCAAGGACGCCATTGGTGCGCCTGTCCCGTCCGCACAGGTCCTCGACATGCGCGGCTTCACCGGCGTAATTGATTATGACCCGCCGGAACTCGTGCTCACTGCCGGCGCGGGCACGCCGCTCGACGAAATCGAAGTACTCGTCGCCAGTGAGGGACAAATGCTCGCGTTCGACCCATTCGACCACGGCCGCCTGTTCGGGAATGCGCGAGGCGC
>JBGTLY010000292.1:0-15353 GCA_041743865.1 Woeseiaceae bacterium | reverse complement strand
GGGGCGCGCAGCGAGCCGCAGCAGTGTGGCGCGACGTCTCTACCGCCTGCGGCGCCGCTCGCCCGCAATGCCGCGCTCGATGCCTTGGCGCTTGCGCATGCGCGAGAACTCGCAGAGCGCAGCGAGCTAAGCCATGAAGGGCTAGACGGACGTTCCGCAGCCGACCGGGTCACGGATGCCGGGTATCGCTGGCAAAGCGTCGCCGAGAACGTCGCTGCCGGCCAGGTGAGCGCAAAGCAGGTGGTCGAAACCTGGCTCGCGAGCAAGGGGCATTGCGCGAACCTGATGAATGCTCGCTATTCGGACACAGGCGTCGGTGTAGCCACGAGCGACGCGGACGACCAGGGCATCTACTGGGTGCAGGTGTACGCTGCACCGCAGTAGATACGCAGAGTCAAACCTTGTTGCCTCGCGCGGCGAAGTACAGGCCGGTTACGAGCAGCAGCACCTGGAACTCCATACCGCCATTCTGCACATCCCAGCCATTCGGCAAGTGCACCATGAAGATGGCGCCGAGCATGATCACGACGACGATCAGGCCGCCGAGCCGGGTCAGCAGCTCCTGCCCGAAAGCCCCGGCAATCAGCAGGACGCCCGCCGCAACTTCGGCGATGGCGACGAGCCATCCCACAGCCAATGGCAGGCTCATCGCTTCGGCAAAGCCGGTCGGCGGAAACTTCGTCCAGCCGTGGTAGATGAACGTCGCAGCGACGGAAAGCCGCAATCCCCAGTGAACGTACGGTGCCAGACTGTCTAGAAACTTCATGGTCGCCTTCCTTAATTGTTGGTTTTGGCCGGAGGACTATAGCAAAGGGCACTGCCTTAGGGAGCGAGCCCTTGGTGCCGCAGGACGACATGCGTGGCCTTCTCCGACGCTACGAATTCGACGCATTCGTACCCCAGAGCCCGCAAGTCAAGCCCTTCGAATAGCCGTTCTCCTTCGCCGAGCAGGACGGGTGCAACAGTCATCAATGAGGCTCGCGCGAAGATACTGCTGGATGGTGTTCGACCCACCGCCGACGCGCACGTCCAGTTCGCCGGCCGCGTCGCGTGCCCGTTCAAGCGCGTCAAATATGCCGCCCGTGACGAAATGGAACGTCGTGTCGCCTTCCATCTCAATGGGTGGACGTGCGTGGTGCGTCAGGATGAATACCGGAACGTGATACGGTGGATTATCTCCCCACCAGCCTTTCCAGTTCATGTCCGGCCAGGGCGCCCACGAAGGGACTGAACATGTTTCTCCCGAGAATCCAGGCCCCGACATCCTTAAAGCCACGAGCGGCGAAGTCATTGTCAATCCCGGTCGTGCCGTCGTCCTTCCCGAACAGGGCCCACTGGAACGTGCGTGTTGGAAATGCGCACTGGTGCAGATCCGTCCCGCCTATGCCGAGCGGATTGTTCATGTCCTGCTTCGGGCCTGCTCCGTATCCGTCGAGCGAGATACTGAAGCTCTCCACGCGAACTCGTGTCATTTTATGCCTTCTGCGTTGCACTCAATATAACTCACCCGGAATGCCATCCTCGAAGTGGAGTGTTCCGAGACGCGTTTCGACGACTGCCGGCGTTTCGATTTCGTCCGGAATTTCAGTCGTCATCTTCATCTTCGGCGCAGTTTGGGCCTCGGCCTGCACGGCCAGCACGAAACAGGCGGCGACAATCAGCAGCCTCGGAATACTCATACGGGGACTCCCAGCACTTATGTTATTTTGGTGTCGTTGCGCCGTGTCCGGTGCGCGACAACCTGTTGAGCGACGCGCGGTCATTATGCGCGCCCGGCCAGGCACGAACAAACGATGCCGCTTGATGACAAAACCGTTTCCGCTGGTACAGAGCCAGCCCTTTGCTGAAGGTGATTTCATGAACGTTTCAGTTGCCAGCCTTTGGCTTCTGGTTGCAATGCTCGTTTTCAGTTCGTCCGCATCGGGCGAAGTCGCGGACATCGTGCTCCGGAACGGCAGTATCTGGACAGTCAATGAGCAGCAGCCCGAAGCCGAAGCACTTGCCATAGTTGGTGACAGGATTGTCTACGTTGGCACGAACAGCGGCGCGACAGACCGGATCGGAACGAACACGCATGTCATCGATCTCAAGGGCAAATTTGTCACGCCGGGTTTCATCGACAATCATGTGCACTTTGAATCGACCGGGCAGCTCCTTTATGGACTCAACTTGCTGGACGTATCCGAGCAGGAAGCCTTTGTCGCTCGTATCCTGGAAGTTCACGGCCGCTATGCACCCGGTACCTGGATTACTGGCGGCGATTGGTCCGCATACGAAACCTGGTCGGCCGGCGATGTCGGCAAAGCAGGCCGCGAGACCGATCCGGATGACGCTTATGGCAATCTCTTCCTGCCGGATAAAGGCATGATCGACAGCTTTACCAAAGATCGGCCTGTACTGGTACGCCGTTTCGATCGCAAAGTGTATCTCGCGAACAGCCAGGCTCTGGCGTTGGCCGGTATCCGCAAGGGCTCACCAGATCCCGAGGGCATAATCGTCGAACGCCTTGCCGACGGTGCGCCGACCGGCGCTTTGTTCAATCCCGTGTCGGGTGCCGTGGAATCGACGGTACTGGTGCGCGACAACGTGCAGGCCCTTTTCAGCCACCTGATTCCTGCGCCTTCGCGAGAACAACGCGTCGCCGAAACGCTCGAGGTCTGGAAAAAAATGGCCAGTGTTGGTGTCACCGGTTATTGCGATATCACGTCGGACCCGGTCTATGTCGGTATCTACGGCGAGCTGCGCGAACAGGGGTTGATGACGGCACGCGTGCGCTATCGTCCGCCGCTCGACAAATGGCAGGACATGGCGAACCTGGGCATCCGCGTAGGCTTTGGCGATGAATGGCTGCGTTTCGGTGCCGTCAAGGCCTGGATCGACGGCATCATGGGCAACAGTTCGGCGCGCTTTTACGAGCCCTACACGCACAAGCCCGAGATGCGCGGTATCTGGCGCGACATCATGTTCCCTTTCGAACGCAGCCCCGATGATCCCGAAGACATGCAGAGCCGGCTCGAGCGGCTGGCACTCGATGCAGATGCGGCAGGTATCCAGCTCACGGTCCACGCGATCGGTGATGAGGCGAACGGCTACCTGCTGGATATGCTTGAACGGATCATCGAGAAAAACGGGGACAAGGATCGACGGTTCCGGCTCGTGCACGCGCAGGTCATGACCGACCGGGATATCGCGCGCGCAGGTAAGCTCTCGATCGTCGCCGAGGTGCAGCCATATCACGTCTCCGACGACATGCGTTGGATGGAGGAACGAATCGGCGCCGATCGCTCACGCGGTGCGTACGCCTTTCGGCGCCTCTGGGATGCAGGTGTCGTCATCAGTTTCGGGTCCGACTCGCCGGGTACGAATGCCTCGCGCTATTTTCTAAACCCTATGCTCGGGCTGTATGCGGCTGTGACGCGAAAGACCCTTTCGGGCAAGCCTGAAGGGGGCTGGTTTCCCGAGGAACGGCTGAGCATTGAAGAAGCCATCAAAGCCTATACGCTGAACACGGCCTATGCGAACTACGAGGAAGAGATCAAAGGATCGATTGAGGTCGGCAAGCTGGCCGACATTGTCGTGTTATCGGACAACCTCCTGACGATGAACCCCGAGGGCATCAAGGATGTTGACGTCCTAATGACACTGGTCGGCGGCAAGACCGTCTACGAGAAATAGATCGTCTGCCAGCTCGGGCAGAGGCAATGGCAATGCCGGAGGCGGGCCCGAACGGGCCCGCCTCTTGCGCACTCAGTCGTCGTCGGACGCGTCCAGCACGCTACCGTCGAAGCCATTGATGACCAGGTCGACGCGCCTGCCGTCGGGAGCCTGTGCTTCGGCATCCCATACGGAACGTGCCTGCCGGTTTGCATGCGAGCCTCAGCCTGCCCGGTGGAAAAGCCGAGCCGCCCGGCGGAGGACGTTCCCGGTGATGCGATCCCGGCTAGTCCGGTAAGTCCTGCTCCGAGGCGAGGACCTTTGTCGCAATAGCGATGGCATCGCCCGGCCTGGGCGAAATCGCTTCCGCCTCGTTGCTGGCCGCGTCGATCTCGACACCATCCCCGGCCACACGACCGATCATCCATAGTGCCGCGGCACGGGTCGCCGAGCTGCAGTGTATGTAGACGGGCTGCATGGCTTCGTCGCTGGCCGTCGCCAGGAAGTTGTTGATCACATCAGGGTCTGGATCGCCGGGACTGAAGGGCAGGTGGATGTAGTTCAATCCGGCCGCCTCGGCTGCTGCGCGACTGGCATCGATGTCGGCGCCTTGCTCGGCAGCGGAGCGAAGATTGATGACGGTCACGAAGCCTTCCCGGCGCAACCACGGCATAGCCTCGGGCTCTGTTGCTCCGCCAAGTCCGGCATGCGCCCCGGCGAAGGTGGGAGCGCCGTCCACGCGCGTAAAGTTTGTGATGCCGGGCGCATCGACTTTCTGCAACGTCGGGACAGCCGGCGCGCCGGCTCCCGCAGCGGCCACCGTCAGGGCAATAGCAATGATGAAGCTGGCGATGTGCATATTCACGTTTTCAGAATACCAGACTAACGACCGTAAGGCCTTCCCTGCGCGTGAGGGCGATGTCGCCGCCGTGCGCAGTCATGATCTGGCGCCCGACGGACAAGCCAATGCCGCTGCCCTCGCGCTTGGTCGTGAAAAACGGCACGAACAGTTGATCGGCCGCGTCTTCCGGGATTCCGGGTCCGTTGTCGGTGATGCGCAGCACAGTGCGGCCGAACTCCAGCTTTGCGCCGATACGGATGGCCGGCGCCTCGGTGGCCTCCAGCGCTTCGATCGCGTTTTTGACAATGTTTACGAGCAGCTGATCGAGGAGACTCGGGTCGGCCCGAAGCACGAGTGTCGCCGGGTGGATGTCGACGCTGACCGCGATACCTTCAAGGGACTCGGCCAGCAGTGCCAGCACGTCCTCCACCGCCTTTTTAACAGACACGTCCGCCGGTGACGGATGCGGCAGCTTGAGTAGCTCCCGGTAACTCGACACGAAACGCATGAGATCGTCGCTGCGGCGCGCGATCGTACCAATCGCCTCACGCACGTCTTCCGTCGCTTCCGGCTTGCCGAGCAGCTCCACGCTGGTCTGAGCCAGTGAACTGACGGGCGTGAGGGTATTCATGATTTCATGCGTGAGCACCCGAATGAGGTTGCGCCAAGCGCTGGATTCGCGCGCCGTCAGCTCGCCGGACAGGTTCTCTATCGAATAGAGTCGTTCCGCGTCGCCGCCGATACGAATCTCCGAGACCGCGACCCGCAGCTCCACCGGCACATCGCGAATGCTTGCCTGCAGCAGGCGCTGCTGGCCGGGCTCGAGGGCCCTGAGCCTGGCGGGCAATTCCGGCCCAAGCACGGCCAGGTCATCGAGCCGGCTGAAGTTAACGAGGCCGGTGAGCCGCCGGGCCGGGTTGTTCACCAGCCGCACCGCGCCGTCGGCGCGCACCGCAATCAGCGGGACGGGAATGTGCCGTACGACGAGCTCGAGGTAGTTCGCCTGCACGTCTCGGTCGGCGCGCGCATCCTGGAAACGCTCGATGACCTGGTTGAATGCGCTCTTCAGTTCGGCATCGATATCGTCAGTCACGAAGTGCCGCGTGAAATCCTCATAGTTCACCGCACTGAAAAATTCCTCCAGCGTGTCGATGTGCTTCTCAACGAAGCGCAGGAGCGCCGCGAGTTGCAGCAGCGCGATCATGCCGATGACGAGGGGAACCGCGACGTGTGCGGTTGCGACCAGCGTCCATGCGAGAACGCTCAACGTCCCTGCCAGAAGCAACACCTGGACGAACGCCAGCAGCCGGAACCGCCGGCGCATGCGCTGCTTCACAGGCCGAACTTCTCTATGCGGCGGTACAGCGCGGCACGTGTGATGCCGAGCGCGGCCGCAGCACGTGAGATGTTGCCGTCCGCGTCCGAAAGCGCCTGCGACACGATGCGGCGTTCATTCGCCTCGAGGTTGAGCGACGCGTCGCTCTCGCCGTGCCCCCTCGGAAAGCGGAAGCTCGTCTCGTCGAGTGCGTCACCCTCGTTCAGTATCAGCGCCCGCTCGATCGTGTGGGACAGCTCGCGCACGTTGCCGGGCCAGTGATGCGCCTCGAGTGCCTTGAGGCCTGCCGCGGTAATCGTTCGGGCCGGCAGGCGGTACTTTCGCGCGGAACGCTCGAGGAAATGCGCGGCGAGCGGCGCGATATCCTCTTTTCGCTCCCTGAGCGACGGCAGCTCGATTTCTATCGTGTTGATCCGGTACAGCAGGTCTTCCCGGAACTGGCCGTCGCGAACCATCTGCTCGAGCGGCTGGTTCGTCGCCGTGATCAGACGCACGTCGATCGAGGCCGGGCGGTCGCTGCCAAGCGGCACGACCTCCCTGCTTTCGAGGACGCGCAGCAGCTTCGTTTGCGCAGCCGGCGGCAGGTTGCCGATTTCGTCCAGGAACAGGGTCGTGCCGTTCGCGGCCTGAAAACGGCCGGCACGGTCGCTCCCGGCACCGGTGAACGCGCCGCGGACGTGGCCGAAGAGTTCGCTTTCAAAGAGCGACTCCGGCACGGCGCCGAGGTCGACCGCGACCATCGCGTGTTCGGCGCGGGCAGAAGCTGCGTGCAATGCGCGGGCGATCAGTTCCTTGCCCGTGCCGTTCTCGCCGCGTATCAGCACGTTTACGTCGGTGGGCGCGACACGCGCGACCATCTTCACGACCCCACGCATCGTAGCGGAGGCAACGACGAAGTCCGGGTCCGGCGGCGGTGTACGGAGTGCGTCAACCATAGCGCGCGACGCCCTGAGTTCGCAGGCGACACCGAGCGTCGCGACGAGCTTGTCGTTATGCCAGGGTTTGAGCACGAAATCCGCTGCTCCCTCGCGCATCGCCCGGACGGCGGTATTGAGGTCCCCGAAGGCCGTCATCAGCACGACGACAGCATCCGGGTCGATCGCGCGGATCCGGCCCAGCCAGTGGAGCCCCTCCGCACCGGAATTACGGCCGATCGCGAAATTCATGTCCATCAGGAAAACGTCGATGCGTTGCTGTCGCATCAATGAGTCGATCTCTCCGGGACGGTCCGTCGTCAGCACGCGCTCGAAATGCTGCTGCAGGAGCAGCCGGGCGGCCATGAGGACGTCCCTGTCGTCGTCGACGACCAGCAGGGTGGCGCGGCGGAGCATGCGCGGACTGTAGCTCGCCAGGTGTTCGAAATCGATCACTTCGTTCCGAAAGCGGACAGTCGGTTGGGCTGACTCAATCGCAAGTCATTGTTCCTAGTAGGGTCGCCCATTGGCACGCCGGTTGCAATCCCCAGCCCATGGACCAGCAAACCCGCCCTCAACGGAACGCCGGCATGGACCGGAAAATCGAGAAGAGCCGCCGCAAGCCCTGGCTAATTGCTGCGGCCGGTGCTATCGGCATCGGCATCGCTGGCTGGCTGTGGCTCGGCCACGACCCATCGACGTCGTACACGCTCGACGGCCAGCGGATCCGGATTGCGGAGGTGACTCGCGGCGTCTACGAGGACTACATCCCGCTCCGCGCGAGCGTGGAGCCGGAGCGGACCGTGTATCTCGATGCAATCGAGGGTGGACGGGTCGAGGCCGTACTCGTCGAGCAGGGCGCTTACGTCGAAGCCGGCCAGCCGTTGATCGAGCTGTCGAATACAGGCCTGCAGCTCGACGTGATCGCCCGCGAAGCGGAGGTCTCCGAGCAGCTCAACAACCTGCGCAACACGCAACTCGCTATCGAGCAGAACCGCCTGGCCCTGAAACGCGAGCTCATTGAAATCGATTACCAGGTGGTGCGCCTCGAGCGACTGATCGAACGCTACGAGGAGCTCCAGGATAAGAAGTTCCTCTCCGAAAACGAGTACGAGGCGAGCCTCGATGAACTCGAGTACTGGCACAACCGCCGCGTGGTGACGCGCGAAAGCCAGGCTGTCGACGAGAAAGTCCGGCTCGTACAAATCGAGCAGCTCAACGGGTCCATCGCACAGCTCGAGAAGAACCTGGGACTCGCCCGATCGAACCTCGACAACCTTACGATCAGGGCGCCTCGCGACGGGCAGCTCACCGCGCTCAATGCCGAGATCGGCGAGTCCAAGGCGCAGGGCGAACGGCTCGGCCAGGTCGACGACGTCGACAAGTTCAAGACCACCGCGCTCGTCAACGAGTTCTACCTGAACCGCGTCCGTACGGGCCAGCGCGCGGAACTCGAAATCGGCGGCACGAGCTACAAACTCGAGGTCAGCAAGGTCTACCCGGAAGTGCAGGCGGCGCAGTTCGAAGTGGACCTGCGCTTCGTCAATGGAGCGCCCGAAAACATCCGTCGCGGCCAGACGCTGCAGGCACGTCTCGTGCTCGGCGACCAATCCGAGAGCGCCGTTCTGCTCGACAACGGACCCTTCTTCAATGACACGGGCGGCGCCTGGGCCTTTGTGCTCGACGCCGAGGGCAGGATAGCGCGGCGCCAGCCCGTGCAGTTCGGCCGCCGCAATCCCAATCAGATCGAGGTGGAATCGGGTCTCGTACCCGGCGACCGCGTCATCGTGTCGTCGTATGCGAGCTTCATCGAAGTCGACCGCCTGTTTATCGACAACTAAATCAAATCAAGACTGAATCAATCCGCCAGGAGCGAACCATGATCGAAATGTTGAACATGACCAAGGCTTACCGGACCTCCGAGGTCGAGACGACGGCGCTGAGCGACGTCAACCTTGAAATCAGTGAGGGGGAATTCATCGCCATCATGGGCCCCTCTGGCTGCGGAAAGTCAACACTCCTCAATGTCATCGGCATGCTCGACTCACCGGACAGCGGTTCGTATTCCTTCCTTGGCGAGCGTATCGAAGGCTATAGCGAGAACAGGCTCGCGGATCTTCGAAAACGCAACATCGGTTTCATTTTCCAGAGCTTCAACCTCGTCGACGAGCTCACGGTTGCCGAGAACGTCATGCTGCCGCTTCTGTACCAGAAGGTGGCGCCAAATGTGCGTCGGCAGCGGGTCCAGGCGGTGCTGGAACGGATAGGCATCGCGCACCGGGCAGGTCACCGGCCGCAGCAACTGTCCGGCGGCCAGCAGCAGCGCGTCGCGGTGGCGCGCGCGGTGGTCACCCAGCCAAAGCTGATTCTCGCCGACGAACCCACGGGCAACCTCGACACGACCAATGGCGAGGAGGTCCTGAACCTTCTGAACCAGCTCAACGTTGAGGGCACGACCATCGTCATGGTCACGCACGACCTGAGCCACGCGGACCATGCGAGCCGCGTCGTACAGATGCTGGACGGCCGCGTGCTCACCGAGAACGTCGTGGGCTTGAGGACGCACCAGCCGACCCAGGAGGCCCGCCGTGTTCGCTAACTACTTCAAGATCGCCTGGCGCAATATCACGGGCAGCCCGTTATTCAGCCTGATCAACGTCATTGGCCTCGCAATCGGGCTCGCCTGCTGCATCATCATCACGGTCTTCGTACGTCACGAGGTTTCTTACGACAAGCACTGGCAGGATGCCGACCGCGTGCACCGCGTCACGCGTGACTTTTTCGGCAACCAGCTCAGGCTCGCGACCATCGCCGCGCCTATCGGCGCCCTTCTCGAGCAGGACTTTCCCGAGATCGAGGTGATGACCCGCGTCCTGAACCCAGGCCAGCTGACCTTGACCTATGACGGCGAAAACGTGCGCGAGGACAAGATCGCGGTCGCCGACAGCAATGTGTTCGAGATCTTCAACGTCGAGTTCATCGAGGGCGACCCGGAGACGGCGCTGGCCAACCCGTCGAGTCTCGTCATGACCCGCCGCGCGGCGGAGCGCTATTTTGGGAACGAGGACCCGATCGGCAAGTCGCTGACGGTCATGGGCCAGCTGCCACTCACGGTCACCGCGCTGATCGAGGACCTGCCGGACAACACGCACGTCCAGTTCGAATTGCTCGGCTCCCTGGAGACCGTCACGCTCCTCCTCGGCGAAGACGAAATGCAGGACTGGGGGAGCAACAACTACTACACGTACCTGAAACTGCCGGAAGGCTACGACTATCGCGACCTCGAAGCACGGTTCCACGATTTCATGGTCAAGCATCGCGGCGAGGACGAACCCGCGAGTTCCATGATCAACCTGCAGAAGATGACCGACATCCACCTGCACTCCGACCGCGACAGCGAGTGGCGCGCAAACGGCAGCATCGCGATCGTCTATACGTTCTCGGCCGTGGCCCTGTTCGTACTGCTGATCGCATGCATCAACTTCATGAATCTCACGACAGCGCGCTCGACGCAACGCGCCCGCGAGGTGGGCGTGCGCAAGGTCGTCGGGGCGAAGCGTGGCCAGCTCATCGCGCAGTTCCTGGGCGAGAGTATCCTGCTCACGTCGATCGCGATGCTGCTTGCAATCGCGATTGTCGAAGTCGTGTTGCCGTACTTTGCCGCGTTCCTGGAAAAGCCGCTGTCGTTCTCCATCGCATCGCCGGCCGTCCTGGCGATGCTCGCGGGCGGCGTCATCGGCGTCGGCCTGCTCGCGGGAAGTTACCCTGCCCTCTACCTGTCGCGCTTCCGTCCCGCGGAAGTGCTGAAGGGAGCCGATGCTTCTACCGGATCGGGCACCCTGCGCAAGGTGCTGGTCGTCTTCCAGTTCGCCACCTCGATCGCGTTGCTGGTTGCGACCGGTGTCGTGTTTGCGCAGATGAATTATGCGAAGAACATGGAAGCCGGTTACGACAAGTCGCGGAACCTTATCTCCGGCCTGCCGTTTCTCGCGGATTTGTGGGAAACCTATGAGCCCCTGAAAGCCGAGCTCGAGGCGCACCCGGACATCGAGTCCGTCGTGTACTCCTCGCGAGTACCGAGCATGCAAAGCCTGGACGGTTCGGCCTACGTGGCCGAGGGCGAGCAGGTAACGATGGACTCCCTGCAGGGAATGGCCGATCTCAAGGTCGACTGGCAGTGGTTCGAGCACTACGGGATCGAGTTCCTCGCCGGGCGGCCGTTCCTGCC
The DNA here is from genome assembly GCA_041743865.1 of Woeseiaceae bacterium. Lineage (GTDB taxonomy): Bacteria > Pseudomonadota > Gammaproteobacteria > Steroidobacterales > Woeseiaceae > UBA1847. The sequence goes on along the minus strand of JBGTLY010000292.1, from coordinate 4,380 downwards.
GACCGAGATGCGCCGGCCCGAGCCGACGGACGAGCAGCCGGTGGTTCGCGCGGCCGCCATCCTCGATGAATCCGGTGCACGGCGCTTCGGCTGGACGCCCGAGGAAGCGATAGGGAAAATCATCCGGCAACCAGACAACCGCGAGCTCACGCGCTTCTACGACCGCGAGGTCGTAGGCGTAGTGCCCGATTTATATTTTTCGTCACTGCGCGACGTGCGCAAAGCCACCGTGTACGCGGAGCCCCACCCGGGCTACAGCCGGAACATTTCCGTGAAGGTTGCCGCCGGCGATCCCGCGGATGCCATCGCGCATTTCGAGGAAACCTGGAAGAAGCTGGTGCCGGACCAGCCCGTGTCATGGCAGTTCCTGGACGAGCGTTTCGACGCGTTGTACCGGTCCGAACAACGCCAGGCGAAGATGTTCGGCCTGTTTTCCGCGTTCGCGATCTTCGTCGCGACGCTCGGCCTGTTCGGACTCGCGTCGTTCACGACCGAGCGGCGGACCAAGGAAATCGGTATTCGCAAAGTGATGGGTGCGACCGTGAAGGACATCGTCTGGTTGCTGACCTCCGACTTCACGAAACTCGTGCTGCTCGCAAACCTCATTGCCTGGCCCGTCGCGTATTACTTCATGAAGCAGTGGTTGAACCGCTTCGCGTACCAGGTGCCGTTCGGTGAATGGGCGTGGCTGTTCGTCGCGAGCGCGCTGGCCGCACTGGCGGTCGCCTGGCTCACGATCGCGCTGCAGGCGAGCAAGGCGGCATCGTCGCGGCCGGTGCTGGCGTTGCGCTACGAGTAAATCGGCAGCGCCCCGGAAAAATCAGAGCATTCTTCTGACGGCCGTTCCGCTTCCTGCGGAACGGGCACCGTCTTTGTGCTTATTCCCTCCCGAAGGGGGTCCAACGAGCTTCCACCGCCGTCTTATGTCAAGGAGAACGGCAAATGCCCGAGCCGACGGCCGGGCCGCTGAAAATCGACTGGAGGGGGAATCCAATGAACAGTTCAACCACGCTTGCCCTGCGTTCCCGGGCCTTAAGACTCGCGGCTGTTGTTTCGGGTTGCGCGCTGCTGTTGCCGGTGCCGCTGGTACTGGCGCAGACCGCGGACGACGAAGTCATCGAGGAGATCATCACCACCGGTACTGCCGGCGGTGCGGAAATCCGCAAATTCGATGCGAGCTACGCCATTACCACGGTTGACGACGAGGACATCTCGCAATATTCGCCGCAAAGTACGGCCGACCTGCTCAAACTGGTGCCCGGTGTCTGGTCCGAAAGCTCCGGCGGGGTATCCGGCGCGAACGTTTTCGTGCGCGGCTTCCCCGGTGGCGGCGACGCGCCCTTCCTCACCGTGCAGGTGAATGGGGCACCGATATTTCCGCCGCCGACCTTGTCGTTCCTCGAAAACACCACGCTCTTTCGCGTCGACGAGACCGTGCTGCGAATGGAAGCACTGCGAGGTGGCCCGAACCCGGTGTTCTCCAATGGCCAGCCGGGGCTCACGACCAACTTCCTCCTGCGCGAAGGCAGCGAGGACACGGAAGGCCTCATCAAGTACACGACCTCGGACTACGACCTGCGGCGGGTCGACGCCTACCTGAGCGGGGAACTGGCCGAGGAGTTCTACTACATGATCGGCGGCTATATCAGCAGTTCGCCCGGTCTACGGGACGCCGGCTACAACTCCGACGAAGGCAACCAGGTCACGATCAACCTGACCAAGGACCTGGACAACGGCTCGATCAACGTGTTTCACCGGCAGACGGACGACCAGGGCCAGTGGTACCTGCCGGTTGCGCTGAACGTACCGGGCGTCGATGCGTCCTACAACCAGCTCGGAGCCCTGAACCGGCAGCGGAGCATCCTCACGAACAACAACAGCGGGAATCCCGCGTTTGCCGGCGATCCATTGCAAAAAACGATCGATCTCGGCGAGGGCCGCGGCTTCTCCGGCTCCATGACCGGTGGCTCCGTCACGCTGGACATCACCGACGACTGGACGCTCACCGACCGCTTCAGTTACACGGCGGGCGATGCGGACACGCTCGGGCTCGTGCCCGACGGGGGCGCGGTACAGTTGGGTGCGCTGCTCGCGGACCCGAGCCTCGATGCGCGCGCCGTGGTTACGGGGCCGATCACCGGGTCGGTAACCGGCCGGGCCATCGGGCCCGACGAATACCTGCAGCAGTTCGGCGCCTGGGACGTCCGCAAGGATATCGAGGCTTTCACTAACGATATCAGCCTTTCGAGACAGTGGGATCGCGGCTCGGTCACGCTGGGCTTCTACTCCGCCAGCTCGTCCTCGGATGATGTGTGGGCGCTAGGGAACTCACGCTACGAGGTCGTGCAGCAGGGTGGTGAAGAAGTAACCGGCATTGCATGCAATGATCCGGCCGTCGACAGCTGCGGTTTCAACTACGATATCGACTCGACGGGCGATGCAACGACCACTGCGCTCTACGCGGCAACCACAATCGATGTGACGGATCGTGTCACGCTCGATGTCGGCGTGCGTAGCGAAAACCACGATGTGAATTACTCCGTGGATGAAGGCATCGATGGCGCCATCAACTTCGCAGCCCGTTTCGATGAGACCGAAGTTTCCTGGACGGCGGCAGTCAATTACCTGTTCAACGACAGCATGGGTGGTTTCGCCCGCATCAACAGCGGCAGCAAGATGCCGTATTTCGACGACTTCCGGGACAACCGTGATGCGTTCAACAGCGGCAACGACCTGATCCAGAAAGTCGACCAGTACGAGCTCGGCATCAAGTGGGTGACTAACTCCCTGAGCCTTTATGCAACGGGCTTCTATACCGAGGTCGACCCGACCTTTTTCGTGGCGCTGGTCGGCCAGCAGGCAGTCATCCAGACGCAGGAATCGGTCGGCGTCGAGGTTGACGCGGTCTGGGAGACGGATGTCGGGTTCGCGGTATCGCTCAACGCCACCGTTCAGGAGACGGAAATCGTCAGCGGTCCCAACGACGGCAACGAAACCCAACGGCAACCCGGATGGCAGCTCCGCCTGACGCCGAGCTACGGCTTCGATATGGGCGACATGCAGGGCACGGTGTACGGCACGCTGAGCGCCGTGGACGACCGCTGGGGTGAGCCACAGAACGTCAACCGGCTCGACGGTTACGAGAAGCTGGATCTCGGCGTCATCCTGCGCCTGAACGAGGCTTTCGTCGTACAGCTCGCGGTCGACAACGTGACCGACGAAGACGCCCTCACCGAGAGCGACCCGCGCACTATCCTCGCCCCGAACGGACGCTATATCATGCCGCGGACGTTCGAGTTCAGCGTCGGCTACGAGTTCTGAGCGCAGCCTTATCGGCGGCCGCCGCGACACGCCGGGTCGCGGCGGCCCTTCCAGGCAGCTTCTTCAGGCTGCTACTCGAGGGGAAGGCGATGCATTTCCCGGCGATATCTGGTATCACTTTGCTCCGGTAAGGGGGATCGTGTGAATGCTCGACAGGCCAGTCCGACGGCCAATCCGACGGCAAGTCTTCCGGATTCGCCGGGCGCCGACGTTGCCGGCTGGTACCGGCAGTACCACCAGCGGCTGCTCAAGTACCTGAGAGTCAACCTCCGTACCGAATCCGACGCGCAGGACGTTTCCCAGGAGGTCTTCCTCCGGCTGCTCCGCGTGCCTGACGAGAGAGTGATCGAGCACCCCCGCGCGTACCTCTTCCGGGTTGCGGCGAATGTGGTAAGCGACTGGCGCACCGGGCAAAAAACCTTACAGACGTTTCCGCTGGAAGACCCGGATTCCCTTCCTGCCGCTGAAAGTACGGATGGCGACTACGACCGGCAGAAACGACAGGAGCAGATCCGGCAGGTCGTTGCATCATTGCCCCTGCACCAGCGAACCGCGCTGCTGTTGAGCACGCAGCACGGGATGACCTATAAGCAAATCGCCGAAACGCTCGATGTTTCAGAGCGCGCGGTCAAGCGCTATATCGTAAAAGCGTACGCCAGCCTGCGTCGGGATCTTTCCGAACTGGATTACGCACGCCCGTGATCCTCCACTTTGACTGACAGGCCACCCGACGCTAATGAACAGGTATCGCCACCCGCGGAGTTCGATTCCGGAACAGGCAGCCGAATGGCTGATTGAACTTGCCGACCCATGCCTCGAAGAAGAACGGCGCCGGCAGTTCATGGGCTGGCTGAAGCGATCACCGCAGCACATTGAGGAGTTCCTCGCGATCGCGGTGCTGGAGCAGGAGATTGGCGAGCAACCGGTCCCCCTGGCAGAAATTCTCGCGGAGCTTCAAAGCGCTGATCCGAGTCCGCCGGAGCCACTGTTTGCGGCGTCCGCAACGCCCGCCGCCGCCCCGGCGTTTTCGCCACGCCCCTTGCGCGGACAAGTGCGCGG
>JBGTLY010000291.1:0-15627 GCA_041743865.1 Woeseiaceae bacterium | reverse complement strand
GGGGTCCAGATCACTACCGATATTGAATCGACCACCGCGGACCAGGCTACCCCCGGCTGACAGTGGTTGCAGCGAGTATTTGTAGTCGATGATCCTGGCCCAACGGTCGACAACCAAACCCGCCGGCGCCGATTGCCGAAGGGCGTCACAAAGATCCTTGTGACGCAAGGCGCGCTGGCCTTCCAGATGAAAAAATAGCTGAACGTGAAACCGCTCAAGGCCTTCCGCCTGGCGCTTCCAGATCCTCAGATCAGCATCAGTGAACTTTTCGAGTTCGACACCGGCTCTTGGCTTTACCGGTTGGGGCCGCTTTGTCGGATTTTTCTTGCCCGGACGTTTACGCGCCACTCGTGGAACTGGCCTGTTGTGCGTCGGCGATGAACTTCATCAATCGTTTGTATCGGCCATAACGAATCATGTCTCTCGGCGACAAGTCGCCAAGCATCGGATTGGGCATCTTGAACCATAGTGCTGTTTTTCCGATATCGCCGTTAAAATACTCTGCGACCAGAGCGCAGATATTCGCAATCTGCTCAAGTCTGTCTTTCAGCGCTTGTGGAATTCGATTGTCGAGTCGAACAGACTGCTTGCTTACGCCGCCAATCTTCGAGAGCTCCGACGTATCTAGATCAAGGAAGTCCGTGACTCTCTTGTAGTCCAGGCCGTGCTTCGACCAGAACTGCAAGGGATCGGCCTCGTGAACGTTATTGAAAAGGGCGTGTTGCGTCATAGGGGCGGTGCGCTCGTGGTGTCATCGACAGGGACATCCTAGGCTAACCATATTTCGGCCAGATTTCAACCGACTATTGACCGCCAGCCAGGCCCGTTCAGGCGACCCACGCAAAACTCACGCACGTAAATCTGTCCGAAGTTTCTGCACGTATTCAGCCTCCATATGATCGACAGCTCTGAAGCGGAAGCTCGCTCCAAGAATATCTGTGGCGAACTTCGATGGCGGGCGGCCCGGCCACCGCTTGCAAATGGACGTTAAGTTCCTCGAGCGCATTCCAGGGACCGCAAAACGGCTCTACCAGTTCACTGCCATTGACGACTGCACCGTATCCGGGTGCTGAAGGTCTACGATGCGTGCAACCAGCGCACCGCGATCCAGTTCCTCAACGAAGTGCGGCAACGCCTGCCGTTCCGGATCCAAGTCATCCAGACCAACAACGGGGCCGAGTTCCAGTCCCAGTTTCACTGGCACGCCGAATCGCTGGACATCCGCCACGTGTGCATTCGCCCGCGGACGCCGCACCTGAACGGCAAGGTCGAGCGCTCACACCGCGTGGATGACCAGGAGTTCTATCAGCCCCTCGACCGGGACGGGGTCTCCGACGACATTCACCTGTTGAATCAGAAACTGCGTGAGTCGGAGGACTACTACAATTACCATCGTCCGCACGGCGCCCTCCAAGGGCAGACCCCGTTCGAACGACTGCTGGCAAAAACGCGAGCTGATGTGTCACTAGGGTCGTGAGAGCCTACATCGCCTGATGGAGAAAAGAAGAATTATGAACCACGAGAACAGGACTTGGAGAACCGGGAGCATCAACCGCCTCGCTGGCCGCCGGTGGCCGGCGTTCGTCCTCCTTCTGTGGCCGATTGCGGGTACGGCGCAGGCACCCATTCTGCAGCCCGGCGCGCCGGGCGAGCCGGTTCGGGAATTGAGCGCGGAGGAAGCGCTCGACATCTCCGACTCGAGCTACTCGCCAGCCGACATCAGGTTTCTTGAGGACATGATCCCGCATCATCACCAGGCGCTCGAAATGGCCGCGCTGGCGCCGACGCGGACGAACACGCCGGCGCTACGGGACCTGGGCGGCCGCATCGATCTGTCGCAGGCGGATGAAATCGCTTTCATGCAAGCCTGGCTCAGCAAGCGTGGCAAATCCGTGCCGTCGTCCACCGCCCATGGTGACATGCACACCTCTCACAAGATGGCCGGAATGGCGAGTCCGGAGCAGATGGCGGCACTGGCTGCGGCGAGGGGCACCGACTTCGACCGGCTGTTCCTCGAACTTATGATCGCGCATCATGACGGCGCGTTGAAAATGGTGGACGCGCTGCTCGATGAGGAAGGCTCGGCATACGATCCGGCGCTGTTCGAATTCACGACGGACGTCAAAGTCGACCAAGCCGCAGAGATCGGCCGCATGAATGCGCTGCTCGTCAGCCTGTCCACCGATCCGCGGGCGGGGCTTGCGCCGGGCTTCAGCGACGCGGGTCAGGCGATATCGAACCTCGCGCTGATCGCTACTCTCGGCAAACCGCCAGGTTTCTATGACCCGGACAATCCGGGCGAGCTGCCGCAGAAGGGACACGGCCGGACCGACGGTGCGGACACGGCAGACGGTGCCGCGGCGGATGAGCAGGAGCCGGCGGACGACGAGCCTCGCTACCCGTTCCTGAGTTTCGCGAATACCGATATGGCCTTTGCCGGCGATATTCTGGTGACGGGCAGCTATCACGGTTTCAACATCTACCGCCTCGATGCTGACGGCATCCCTGTCCTTGCGAGTTCTGTCGTCTGCCCCGGTGGGCAGGGCGACGTTTCCATCGTCGGCCATTTGCTGATCATGTCGGTGGAACAGGTGCGCGGCCGTGTCGACTGCGGCCTCGGGGGCGTGACCGACGACGTCAGCCCGGAGCGCTTTGTCGGACTGCGTATCTTCGATATCAGCGACGTCACCCGTCCCGTCCAGGTCGGCGCCGTACAAACGTGCCGTGGCTCGCACACACACTCGGTCGTCTCGGGACCCGACGACGACGGCAGGATCATTGTGTACAACTCCGGCCTGCGGGACGTCCGCGATGAGAAAGAACTGCCGGGGTGCATCGACGAGCTGCCGGGCGACGATCGAACAGCCTTGTTTCGCATCGACGTCATTGCGATTCCCGTCAACGATCCTGCTGCGGCCCGCATCGTCGACAGCCCCGCTGTGTTTGCGGATCCCAACGAGGGGACGCTCGCCGGCCTTTGGCGCGGCGGCGACCATGGTGAGGACACGCAGGAAACCTCTGTCACGGACCATTGCCACGATATCACCGTCTTCCCGGAGCGGAACCTCGCAGCGGGCGCGTGTTCGGGTAACGGAATCATTTTCGACGTGACCGATCCGCTCAACCCGCAGCGCATCGACGAAGCCGTCGACAAGGGCTTCGCTTACTGGCATTCGGCCACGTTCAATAATGACGGGACGAAGGTCGTCTTCACGGACGAGTGGGGCGGCGGCGACCGCGCCCGTTGCCGGGCGCACGACCCGCTCGACTGGGGCGCCGATGCCTTCTACGAGATCGTCGACGGCCAGCTCGAATTCCGGGCGCACTACAAGATGCCCGCGCCGCAGGTCGAGGAGGAGAACTGCGTTGCCCATAACGCCTCGATCGTGCCCGTGCCGGGGCGCGACATACTCGTGCAGGCGTGGTACCAGGGCGGCATTTCCGTGGTCGACTTCTCCGACACCGAAAAGCCCGTCGAGATCGCGTTTTTCGATCGCGGGCCCATCGACGCCGAGGAACTAGTGCCGGGCGGCTACTGGTCGGCGTACTGGTACGGCGGCCGTATCTACGGGACCGAGATCGTACGCGGGCTCGACATCTTCCGACTCCTGCCGAGCGAGTACCTGAGCGAGAACGAAATAGCGGCCGCGGCGCTGGCCGACCAGGGCGGGGTGTTCAATCCGCAGCAACAGTTCCGCGTTACCTGGCCGGACGACCCCGTCGTGGCGCTCGCCTACCTTGATCAGCTCGAGCGCAACGACGCCCTGTCGTCGTCGCAGGCGACGACGCTGCGCGAAACGCTCGAGGCCGCCGCACACAAGCTCGCCCACGGTGGGCAGGATGAGTTCCTGGCCCGGCAGATCGATTCGCTCGCCCAAGCGTTGAAGGAAGGTGCCGACCCGGCGCGCCGGCGGGCGCTTGCCGATACGCTGACCGGCATTGCGCGACGCGTCCGCGCTCGATGACAGCGGGGTGGTGCGCATCGCCCTCCCCGCTGGGTGCAGGACCCCTTTGCGTGGCCGAGAGCCGGACGCGCCTCGAAACCCCCATGCCAGCAAGAGGCGTTTGAACTTTTGCTCGCGCGAGATCGACAAACGTGCAGAGGTCCTGCGCAGGCTCACCGCACCACATGCTGAGAAATTCCGAACGCGCCTGGGGCGCCGTCGCCAAATCGTTTCATTGGCTCCTCGCCGTATTGATTCTCGCCCAGCTCGTGTTGGGCGTGATCGCTGATGAGGCACGCCTGTCGCCGCTTAAGATCGATCTGTTCGTCTGGCATAAATCCATCGGTGTGTCGATTTTACTGCTGGTGATGCTGCGCATTGCGTGACGACTGAAGAATCCGCCGCCCGCGCCGCCGGTGGGCATTGCGCTCTGGGAGGACCGGCTCGCGAAAGTCGGCCATGGAGTTCTTTACCTGCTGATGGTCATCGTACCCTTTGCAGGGTGGTGGGTCAGCGACACGTCCCGTATCCCGTTCAAACTCTACTGGGCCGTGCCGGTTCCGGATCTGCTGGCGGCTGATCGCGACCTTAGCGAGTTTGCGGCCACTGCGCACGGGGTGCTGGCCGAGCTGTTGCTCTTTGTCATCGTGATACATGTCCTGGCCGCACTGCGACACCATTTCCTGCTACACAACGAGACGTTGTTGCGCATGTTACCGTTTCGAACAGACTCCTTGACCTGACTATGCGGCGCATTCTGCTTGCGATCCTGATGGCCGGTATCTCACTTCCCGTAGTGGCGGCGGAGTGGCGAAACACCGAGGGCAGCGAGTTGTCGTTCGAAGTGGCATTCGAGGGCGCGCCAGTATCGGGCGAGTTCAAGGATTTCGACGTTGATCTGGCATTCGATGCGGCCGCCCCGGAGTCGGGCAGTCTCCGCGTGACGGTACATCTCGAGCGAGCCGACATGGGAGACCCGGAGATGAATGACATCCTGGCCGGCTCCGAATGGCTGGACGTCGAAGCGCACCCTGACGCCGCTTTTGTCAGCGATGCGATCAGCACGCGGGCGCTCGGTGAGTTCATTGCGATGGGCAAGCTTAGCCTCAAAGGGTCCGTCAGAAGCGTTGCGGTGCCATTCTCCTGGACGAACTCCGGCGATCAGGCGTACATGCAGGGCACGCTCTTACTGAATCGCACTGACTTCGATGTCGGGGGCGGCGAGTGGGCGACCGGCACGCCGATCGGCACCGACGTCACTCTGCACTTTACGGTGCAGCTGGTGCGCGAGGAGTGACCGTGCGGCGATTGGGCATCATGTCTCTGTTGGTGCTGGCTGCCTGCACGCAGCCGGTCACGATCGAGGATGAAACGTCGTATCCACCGTTGCCCGAAGCGAGTTACGCTGCGGCTGCTCGATCGGGTGCCGACGTGTACCGGATCCGGCCGCAGGAATCGCTGCTGCTCGTCCACGTCGATCGATCGGGCACGATGCAGGGGCTTGGCCACGACCACGCCGTTGCCAGCGAAGACGTGCAGGGCCTCATTGAGTTCAACGACGACCCGTCTGCGTCGCGCGCGCATATCGTACTTCCGATCAGAAATTTGATAGTCGACAAGCCCGAGTACCGTGAGCGTCTCGGACTCGATGCGGGGCCGTCCGAAGAGGATGTGGTGAACACCTACGCGAACATGCTCAAGGTATTCCAGCCGCAGGTTTATCCGTGGATCGAGGCCCGGGCCCTGGTCGCAACAGAGGCAGGCAGGCGGCCGACACTCGCCGTGTCGATTACCCTGCACGGTTCGACGGTCGAGTACCTGTGGCCCGTCGACCTGGAGATCCATGCCGAGCGACTCAGGGTCAGCGGGGAGGCTACGATCAAGCACAGCGACTTCGGAATCTCGCCCTATTCGGCTGTTGGTGGACTCCTTCGGGTCGCCGACGAAATTGACGTTCGCTTCCTTCTTGTCGGGAAGGCGTTACCTCGGCATTGAGAAAACCGGCGCGGAGAACCCTCCGAGCGAACTACCTTAGATCTGAGCTTAGCGATACACAACCCATGTGACCGGAATACACCGTCGAATTTATGGTGGCCAGGGGCGGAATCGAACCACCGACACGCGGATTTTCAGAATCTTAAGTGTCTGATTTGATTACTTTTCATCAACGCGTTGCCGGGGCGTCCGTTGCCAGATTTGCAGAACCTTTCAGGACTGTGCAGAGCTGTTCCACGCAAAATTAACCTACGAGGATTGCCGGACAGATGGTTAACATTTTGTCCTGTTGGAAAGGCGAGGAACCGGGCTCGAGCCGGTCCCTTTCGTGTCGACCTCGCGGATGCCGACGAACTGGCCGAACACGGAGCTGAGGTTGATCTTGCGTCGGCCGAGGCAGATGCGTCCGCAGCAGCGGCAGGCCGTTGGCCGACGAAATTGAAAACCTTTCGGGTCAAACGCAATGCAGCGGACTGGGCTCGCCGGGTTGAAGACGAAATGGTCCGTGGGGTGTTTATAGCAGCCGTATCTGTCCCGCATGTGGAGTGAGGCGTCGACGCGGCTAATAAATGAAACGCGCCTCGTAGCCGCAACACAGGTGGAAACGAACCTGGATTCGCGTTGAATATCACACTGCTGTTAACATCGCCACGGTATGCAGACCTCGCCGCGCAAACTGAACATCAGAATAATGTTGACAGCAATTTTTCTGTTGTCAGTCGATACCGTTTTCGCGCAACAACCGGAGCCGGGCTTCGCGGATCCGGTCCTTGGCCGGTGGGACCTGACCGTCGAAGCCCAGGATGGCAGTTATCCGTCATGGCTCGAGATACGGCTGCGCACCGAGTGGCAACTGATGGCCAGTTTTGTCGGTCGTTTCGGTAGCGCGAGACACATCGCTGCGATCGACTACGATAGCGGTAGACTTGAGTTTCGTGTCCCTGTGCAATACGAACGGAACCCGGACGAACTGTATTTCGTGGGAACCTTAAGCGGAGATCGACTTACAGGTACAACGGTCGACAGTAGCGGCCAGACGCTTGCATGGAGCGCCGTGCGTGCGCCCTCTTTGGAGCGGCAACAAGTGCGTCAGTGGGGAGAATCGCTCGAGCTGTGGAATGGTCGGGACCTCGAGGGCTGGCGGCCACGCAGCGACAAGCTGCCCGGATGCTGGTCCGTTGCAGACAATCTCCTGGTCGCGACGCCGCCGTGTGTCGACCTGATTTCGGAGCGGTCCTTTGAGGATTTTCGCTTGCACGTCGAGTTCAAATATCCCCCGGGCAGCAATAGCGGCCTGTACCTCCGCGGCCGTTACGAAGTGCAGATTCAGGATGACTTGGGCAAAGCACTCGATCCTTTGCGCATTGGGGGCGTTTACGGTTTCCTGGCCCCGAGCGCTAACGCGGCACGCGCGGCAGACGAATGGCAGGACTACGACATTACGCTGATTGGCCGTCGCATCACGGTCGTTCTAAACGGCAAGACCATCGTCGACAATCAGGTAGTGCCGGGAATTACCGGCGGCGCGCTGGACAGCAACGAAGGATTGCCCGGACCTCTGATGTTGCAGGGCGATCACGGTCCGATAAGCTTTCGTCAGATTACGCTGACACCGGCACAGTAAAGGATGCTGGGCAAAACGGTTCGCGGCGGAACGACGTGACAAACAAAATTCGAATGGGAATGATCGGTGGCGGTGAGGGCGCATCTGTCGGCGCATTTCATAGGACGGCCGCGGACATAGCAGGCGACTTCGACCTGGTCGCCGGCGCGTTCAGCAGCGATGCAGATGCGTCAAGGGCCTTCGGCGTCGAACTGGGCTTGGCGGCGAATCGTTCATATGGAACGTTTGCTGAGATGTTAGAGCGGGAAGCTGATTTGTCGCCAGACGAGCGGATTCAGTGTGTGTCGATTGTGACGCCAAACGATTCGCACGCAGACGCAGCGTGTGCGGCGTTGGCTGCGGGCTTTCACGTTATCTGTGACAAGCCACTCGCCGGTCATCTGGAAGATGCACTTCGAATTGAAAGCGCGGTTGACAGCAGTGGCCTGCTCTTCGCACTGACACACACGTTCACAGGGTATCCGCTCGTCAAAGAGGCACGTGAACGAATTGCGGCCGGTGAAATCGGTGAGGTTCGTCGCGTTGCGGTGAGTTATCTGCAGGACTGGCTCTCGCGCGAGGAAGATACCACGGGAAGCAAACAGGCGATTTGGCGTAACGACCCAACACGCACCGGCGAATCTGGCGCGTTCGCCGATATCGGTACTCACGCTTTCAACATCGTCGAATTTGCGACAGGGCTCAGCATTACTGAAGTTGCCGCGGAGCTGCGCCGCGTTGTACCCGGCCGCACGATTGACGACGATGGCGCAGCGATGTTCCGACTCGCCAACGGCGCATCCGGCACGCTATCCGCCAGCCAGGTGTGCAACGGCGCAGTGAATGCACTTCGTATCGAGGTTTATGGCGACGCCGGCAGCCTCTTTTGGGCCCAGGAAGCACCCGATACGATGACGATCAAGCATCGCGGCAAGCCCGACCAGGTCTTGCGCCCCGGCGCCAACGTCGCTTATCTGTCGGAGCCAGCCATCGCAGCATGCCGCACGCCGGGCGGGCATCCGAAGGGCTATCTCGAAGCTTTCGCGGATCTCTATTCGGGCTTCGCCCGCGCCGTGCGAAACTACCCGGCGCATGACGGCACCGGCTGCGCCACGGTAGCGGATGGCGTTGCTGCCATGCGCTTCGTTCGTGCGGCGCTAATCAGCAGCCGCAACCAATCGGCCTGGACCCGGCTGGACGGCGGCGATACCAAAACAGCGAAGCAGTGATCGGCCGCCCACCTCCCCACTACTTTCCTAGTTCTCCCCTCCTGTATAGTAGCAACATATCGCGTGGCAGAGGAATCATGCTAAAGGAAGCTCGGAAAAGAGCCAATGCCGCAAACGAGCCTTACCGGGCGCGGATTGTCGATACCAAGCGCAGGCTGGGTTCCCGGATTACGGACATGCCCGCGCGCTTTGCGAGTATCACCCGGTCCGTCGAAGCCCAGATAGAAGAAATCGTTCAGGAACGTGCTCAAGGCATACAACCGGTACCCGATCTCGACTTCGATCAACTCGATCAAGTAACGGAAGAACAGAAGCACAAAATTCGCCAGCGCGGTTGCCTTGTGATTCGAAACGTGTTCGAAGATCAGCGCGTCGCTGACTGGAACCGGCAGCTCGAGGAGTACCTCACCAACAACAACTATATTGAGAAGGTCTCCGCCAGCGGTGCCGTCGACGACTATTTCAGCACCTTGGCGAGCGACAAGCCGCAGATCTACGGAGTCTATTGGTCACGCCCTCAGATGGAGGCGCGAACAGATCCTGCAATGGCTACGGCGAAGCAATTCCTGAATAAACTTTGGCGCATAGACTCGCCGGAGGGAGCTGTATCCGACCCTGATTGCGATCTGGTGTATGCGGATCGCGTGCGATTTCGCAAACCCGGCGATGTCTCACTCGGACTGTCGCCGCACGTCGATGCTGGCTCAATCGAGCGATGGATCGACGCTGCCTACCGAGACAAGGTCTATCGTCACATCTTCGGCGGCGACCTTACGCAGTACGATCCGTTTGAAGCCTGGGGACGAACAGAGATAGAAGAGATTCCTTCACCCGCAGTCTGCCGAATGTTTCGAACGTTTCAGGGTTGGACGGCACTCACACCGCAAGGGCCCAACGACGGCACGCTGCAACTATTACCCGTGGCTAACGCGATCGTCTGGATGCTGCTTCGGGCGCTACAAGATGATGTGCCTGAGGACGAGTTGTGCGGCGCGGCCGCCTGTCGCGCGATGATGATCGTGAAGGAATACCACGAACTGTTACTGAGAGGCTACGGCTCCATTCCACAGGTAGAGCCCGGTGACACCGTGTGGTGGCACCCCGACGTGCTGCACGGTGTCGAGGATGAACATCGCGGTACCGGCTATTCCAGCGTTATGTACATCGCGCCAGCGCCTGACTGCGCCAAAAACCGCACCTACGCGAAGCTGCAGCAGACGGCATTCGAGGCTGGTCTTTCTGCGCCAGACTTCGCAGCCGACGATTTCGAGGTAGATTTCGACGGCCGATTCACTAAACAGGACCTGTCTGCATTGGGTTTGCGGCAGATGGGGTACTCAGACTGACCGGGCCACGTGCCGAATCGATTTCGAAATCCACGCCAGTCTTGTGCTGCGCCGATCTGCAGCATGACGTCCCACAGAAGCAAGGCTGACCGCTGAAAGCTGGACTTCAAGTTACTGGATACCAATGTTTGGAAATAAATTTTTCAGCTCCTCTTGAGTCGGCTGCCTCCCATACTCACAAACTTCGAAGGCTTCGGCATACTTGGTTTGTGTTGCTATTTCAGCGCCATAAGTGTGCTGAATCAGCTCTCTATATTGATCGGCCTGCTTGCTCCAACCAGACTTCCATAGACATTGATCAAAGAATTCTTGCTTTCTGAGAGCCCTGGCCGCTGGCTCAGTAGGGACAGGATTTACTTCGACAAAGTTTCCTCTATACCAAAAACTTTCGATTTGAGACTCCAGGCACCATAGAGCATCCATCTTTTTGTCCATTACGGAATCAATAGGAACCGCAATGGTGGGATTAAAAGGAATTGGTGTCTGAAAGTGATCGTAAGAGTATAAAAACACAGGGTTGTGAGTTAAGTAGGGAACTTCAGGAAGAGCGTATTTCACAGTCACCATAAATGCTGCGTCCTGCATCAATATTCCTGTATAGCGGTGATCAGGATGATAGTCATAAGGGCGATGTCCAATAACAATGTCAGCTTCCCATTCACGAATATATTTGAGAAATACCAGGCGATTCTCAAGTGATGGCATTAGTTTACCATCGTGGACATCCATTACTTCAGTCTCTATTCCCAATACTTCTGCGGCTGCTTCTACTTCTTTTTTTCGAATTTCTGCCAGCTCTTTACCAGATTTAAAGGCATGCCCCACATCGCCATTTGTTGTCGATACAAATTTGACTTCATGCCCTTGAGCTGCCCACATGGCTGCACATCCACCAGCATTAAGTTCAGCATCATCCGGATGTGCTCCAAAAGCTAAAATCTTTAGCGGATCCATAAACTATTTCCTTACACAGATTTGCGTCACACGAAAATTAAGCCCTCTGCCAATATTAAATTAATAGAGACAACGTCTGAATCACCTTAGAGATTGTCTGAATTCTCCTAGAATCATTTCTTTGTCATCAACTTAAATACCTGCGCAAATTTGCATGGCTGCTAACATCACTGTGAAAGCTGCCGTGAAGAGCTCACAGCAGAGAGCGGTTTGAGTTTCCGCCTAGCCCTGATGCAGGTAGTCAAGAGCGCTCGACGTCGTCCTTGAAAGACATCATAAACAACGCGAGGACAAGCAACGCGAACCCGGCCGGCACTAGCCAGAAGTCTTGCCAGCGCTCCGGCGTCAGCACGCTCGTGTCACGCAGGAATCTATTGAAGAGCGCACCGGCAATCTGCGCACCAACAAACATACCGAGTCCGTAGGTCACCAATACGAGAAAGCCCTGAGACTGGCCACGTACGGCTGGCGTCGATCTCTTGTCGACGTAGATTTGACCGGTCACGAAAAAGAAGTCATAGCAGATCCCATGCAGCAATATCCCGACGGCGACCGTCCAGAACAACGCATCGGGTGCTCCGAAAGCGAACAGCGCATAACGCAAGATCCATGCGCCGATACCGATGGTCAACATCAACTTCACACCCAAACGCATGAACAACAGCGGCATCAGCAACATGAATGCTATTTCCGACATCTGCCCAAGGCTCATCAATGAGGACGGATTCGGCAGCACATCGACGAGCACATTGCTTACGCCCTGATCGTAAACGGTATTGGCGATGAAAATCGGCGCGAAGCTAAAGTAGGCAGCGAGCGGGATACAGATCAGGAAAGAACAACCGACGAAGATGTAGAAGGATCGGCTGCCAAGCAAGCGCAAAGCGTCGACGCCCGCGATACTCCGAACAGACACCGGCTGACCGGCAGCGGGTGGCGGAGTGTGTGGCAGTGTGAAGCTGTAAGCGCCGAGCGCCAGACTCGCAATCGCCGTTGTATAGAGCGGCAACGGCGTCCGGTCGGGCAACTCTTCACCGGTGAATTGGCCGAGGACAAAGCCGATGAAAAGACCGGCTGCGATCCAGCCGATCGTCCCGAATACGCGGATCATCGGGAACTGCCGCTCCTGATTCTCAATGTTGTGAAACACCACCGAGTTCGACAGGCCCAAAGTTGGCATATAGCACATGTTGTAGAGCAGCAGGAGCAGAACGAACAGACTGGGTGTTCCCGTCGTCTGCGGCACCGCGAACATGACAAGTCCACCCAGGATATGCAGGGTACCAAGCACCTTTTCGGCAGCGAAGAAGCGATCCGCAACCAACCCCAGGAAAAACGGCGCGATGATGGCAGCGATGGGATTTACGGTGTAAGGCCAGTGTGCAAGGTCGGCCATGCCCTGCGCCGCCATATAGTTGCCGATCGTGACGTACCATGCACCCCATACAAAAAACTGGAGGAACATCATTGCGCCGAATCGCGCCGATGTCGCGTTGAACATTATTCCCGTCTCTGGTTGTCCTGCACGCCTTGTCCGTCATCAAACGCATGGAACAGACGTAGCGGCTCTTTACTGGTCATGTTACGCGGCGCATCGTTAATATTGCAACCGACGTTTCGCAGTACTTCTTTTCTTGAACCTCTCTCGGATTGCCGGTATTGACTGCCTTCCTCTGCACAACCGCGCTGAGCTAATTCATGCTAGACGTCCGCAGACCGTTCCAGACTATCCTTCGTCGTTTTTCGTTTATGGGCTTTGGAATATTTCGCAAGTAAGGAGGTCTACTCTGGCAACGCAAATGCGATGTACGCGCTACCTTGCGGTGCCTGTCTGTTTCGCGAGTTGCTCGTTGCAATCACAATGTACTGTCTGCCGTCGACCATATAGACGGCCGGCGTTGCCATCCCGGCGTACGGCATCTCATACTCCCAAAGCAACTTCCCGGTAGCGGCATCGTAAGCTCTAAATTTTCGATCAAACAGGGTTGCTCCGATGAACAGCAATCCGCTTGCAGTTAAGACGGGTCCGCCATAATTCTCACTGCCGGTAGTTTCGATTCCCTGCGCCTTCAGCTCGGGATGTTCGCCAAACGGGATCTTCCACAGGTACTCCCCGGTATTGAGATCAATCGCGTTCAGCGTACCCCAAGGTGGTGCGACAGCCGGATAACCATCAGGATCGAGAAACCGATGGTAGCCGGTAAATCTGTAGGCGACGTCGCTTCCGTCCGAAGTTAATGACAGAACCGCGTCTTCCTCAATATCGCTCGAACTGGCACTTTCGGGATTAAGGAGAAGGTCCATCAGACCATCGACGGCCTCCGGCGCCAATGCCGGGAACCCCGGCATCCGGCCCATGCCGTAACGAATAATGTTTCGCATTTCGTCGGGTGACACAGTCTCGGATGCATTGGTGAGCGCAGGAAACTCGGGTGGAGAACCTTGCTTGTCGATACCGTGACAAACGGCGCACTGAGCTTGATACAAGGCCTCGGCGAATCCCATGCCGTCGGGGCTTGCCACCAGCGCTCCGGTCCAAGCGATGTCATTGCTGTTGATGTAAATAATTCCTCTTCCGGGATCGATCGCTGAGCCACCCCATTCGGCTCCGCCGTCGAAGCCGGGAAAAACTACAGTAGGCTGCTCGGCACCAAACGGTACGAACTGGCCAGCGCTCAAAAAGTTGTTGAACTGCTCTCGCGCCCAGTCATTCATTTCAGGTGACCGCGTGGTCAGCATGTCTGCCGTTAGCGTCTGCCTTGCGAACGGTGCTGGGGCGGTCGGAACTGGTTGCGAAGATGCGGGCTGTTCTTCTGCAATAGGGCTGGGCGGCGCAGTGCGTTCCTCTATGGGAAAGAGCGGCTCCCCGGTTACCCGATCGAACAAATAGACATATCCCTGTTTCGAAGTCTGCGCTACGGCATCAATCGCGCGACCTCCCCGCTGAACCGTTATGAGGGAAGGCGGGGCCGGAAAATCGCGGTCCCAGATGTCGTGCCGAACGGCC
Organism: Woeseiaceae bacterium; assembly: GCA_041743865.1. GTDB lineage: Bacteria > Pseudomonadota > Gammaproteobacteria > Steroidobacterales > Woeseiaceae > UBA1847. The sequence goes on along the minus strand of JBGTLY010000291.1, from coordinate 1,549 downwards.
TGAAAGTGCCAGATTCGCTCGCCGGTCGTCGCATCCAGCGCAATCAGGGAATTGGCAAAGAGATTATCCCCTGCTCTTTCGCCGCCAAAGAAATCTGGTACGGCCGAGCCTGTGGGCACATAAACGATGCCACGTTCTTCGTCGAGAGCGAAACCGGTCCAGGCGTTTGCTCCGCCCTGCGTCGCCCTGGCATTTTCCGGCCAGGTATCAGCACCGAACTCACCCGCCGCGGGGATCGTGTGGAACGACCAGACAAGCTCACCTGTCCTGACGTCAAACGCCCGTATGTCACCCGGTGCAGCGGGCGGATTTTCCGCTGTTCTGAATCCGACGATGATAGTATCGCGATAAATCACCCCTGGTGACGACATGGAAATGTAGTAGCGGCTTGCATCGCCAGGCAGACCCGTAAAAAGATCCAGAACACCGTCATCTCCGAATTCAACGACCAGATCGCCGCTGTCAGGGTCAATGGCGAATAACTTGTCGACAAGGCCCGCAAAGAGGATCTTTTTATCGCCTTCCTTCCACATCGAGAGTCCACGGGAAGGCCCCTTGAAATCGCTCGGACCATCGAGTCCACTGAATGACCACAAGAGCTCGCCTGACGCGCCCTTGAGAGCAATAACGTCGAGAGTCGGTGTTAGTCCGTACACGACCCCGCCGACGACGATCGGTTGGGTCTGGGACGCCCCGTCACCATTCATGTCGAACTGCCAGGCTGGTTTCAGCCGAGAAACGTTGTCGCGGTTGACTTGCGTAAGTGTGGAATAGCGATTGCCGTTGTTCTGCCCGCCGTATGCGGGCCAGTCGCTTGCCGTAAATACAGCCTGTTCGCTATCAGAGCAGGAGGAAACGAAAATCCCCAGACAAAGAGCAGAGAGTGCAATACCCTTAAATTCTGTCATCAATAGTCTTTATTTTTGTCCGAACAAATGAAACACCGTGTCATTGCCACATTGCGTGACCAACTTGACCAGTGTTACACATCATCGACCTAATCTACGAATCTAAGCATAGGACATCCTATCACCCGAACCGCCCTGGGTTTCTCGAACTCGAAGCCCTCGGCATGATCGATTCGCGTCGCCCGAAGATGCTGTGCGTGCAGAGTGAGGTGACCGCGCCGCTGGTGCGGGCGTTCGAATCGGGCGCCGCCGACACCACGGCGGCCGCGGCGGGCCAAACCCTGGCCACCGGACTTAACGTGCCCGGCGGGGTCGGGCACTTCCGCGTGCTGCGGATCATCCACGCCAGCGACGGCGCTGCGGTGCAGGTGTCCGAGAAGGAGATCGCGGACGAATTCGCCGGGCTGTGGCGCGAGCGCCGGGAATGGATCAGTCCCGAAGATGCCGCGTGCCTGGCCGCATTGCCGCAGCTGCTCGAGCGCGGCCTGCTGCGCAAGGGTGAACGGGTGGTGGCGGTGAACACCGGGTCGGCGCGCAAGTATCTGCCGGAGCTCGAGCACCTGATGCAGTGACGCGGCCGCGGTGCCTGCGCCTGACATTGCCGCGTATCGGCCCGAGTGTGGTGAACCTGCACATCGGTA
>JBGTLY010000290.1:0-7216 GCA_041743865.1 Woeseiaceae bacterium | reverse complement strand
TCCGCCGGGGTCCGGACGGCTGCGCCTGTTCGCCACCGACGGGGCCAGCCGTTTTGCGCGTGTCGGCGGGCGCTTCCTTGGTGAAGCGCTCGATGCCTCGGACATCACCCTCGTCGACCTCTGACTCAGGACCGCCGCCCCACTCCGACGGGGCTGCGACGACGCACCCCTGTGCGATAATGCCCGTCCACACGAATCCGGAGACCTCGTGACCCCGATGACCACGATTCACCGCGCCGGCTTACTGATTGGCCTCGCCAGCTTTCTATCGGCCTGCGCCCCCGATCCGGCCGCGGAGCCGGCGACTGCGACCGTCGAAACGGTCGTGCCCCGGCCAGAGATTTACGCCGAGGTGGCCCTCGAGGCCGATCTGTCGGCGCTCACGGACGACCAGCGCGAGATGATCGGCCTCCTGATCGAAGCCTCCGACATCATGGATCGGCTGTTCTGGCGGCAAACTTACGGCGATGACTGGGAAGGCTGGCTCGATTCGCTGGGCGTGGGCCCGGAGCGGAGCTTTGCGGAACTGAACTACGGTCCCTGGGACCGGCTCGCAAACGATGCGCCTTTTATTGAGGGCGTGGGACCGAAGCCGCTCGGTGCGAACTTTTATCCCCCCGACATGACGAAAGAGGAATTCGACGCGGCCTACCTGCCCGGCAAGGCGGGCCTCTACTCGCTCGTGCGCCGCAACGCGGCAGGCGAGCTTATGCTGATTCCCTATCACGTCGCCTATGCCGAGCCCCTGCAACAGGCCGCGACACTCCTGCGTGAGGCGGCGGATCTCGCGGAGAGCGCTGAGTTCGCCACTTATCTCAAGCTGCGCGCAGCGGCCCTCCTGAGTGACGACTACCAGACGAGCGACCTGTACTGGATGGACGTCAAGGACAATGAGATCGACCTGGTCATCGGTCCGATCGAAACCTACGAAGACCGGCTGTACGGTTATCGCGCGGCGTACGAATCCTACGTTCTCGTCAAGGATCTCGAGTGGAGCAACCGTCTCGGGCACTACGCGGCATTCCTTCCCGATTTGCAGGAGGGCCTGCCGGTACCGGACGAGTACAAGCAGGAATCGCCCGGCATGGACTCCGATCTCAACGCATACGATGTCGTCTACTACGCAGGCCATTCGAACGCCGGTTCCAAAACCATCGCCATCAACCTGCCGAACGACGAGCAGGTGCAGCTCGAGAAAGGGACGCGGCGCCTGCAGCTCAAGAATGCCATGCAGGCGAAGTTCGACCGGATACTCGTGCCCATCGCCGAACTGCTCGTCGACGAGTCGCAGCGCCAGCACATCAATTTCGACGCATTCTTCGCGAACACGATGTTCCACGAGATTGCCCACGGGCTCGGCATCAAGAATACGATCAACAACCGCGGCACCGTTCGCGAGGCGCTCAAGGACATGGCCTCGAGCATGGAGGAGGGTAAAGCCGACGTACTCGGTTTTTACATGATCAACGTGCTGCACGAGGAGGGCGAACTCGGCGATGTCGACCTGCGCGACTACTACGTGACGTTCATGGCCAGTATCTTCCGTTCCATTCGCTTCGGCGCGGCAAGCGCGCACGGGCAGGCGAACATGGTGCGCTTCAACTACTTCGCCGAGCGCGGCGCATTCGTCCGAGACCCCGAGACCGGCACCTACAAGGTGGACTTCGAGCGTATGAAGGAGGCAGCGGCGGAGCTGTCGCGCCTGCTCCTGATGCTGCAGGGTGACGGCGACTACGAGGGCGCATCGGAACTGACCGCCACGAAAGGCCTGATTGACTCCGAGTTGCAGGCCGATCTCGATCGCCTGACGGAAGCCGACATACCGGTGGACATCACCTTTAGCCAGGGCGCGAGCGAACTCGGCATCGAATGACCGGCATCAACGCGAGGAATATGGGTATGAGACAGACACTTCTCGCGCTGGGCGCGATCCTGGCGCTCGGCGCCTGTTCGCCGGACGAACCGGCGCCGGCTGCAACGGAGTCACCCGTCGCGGAAGCGGAGCGCGCGCCCTGGGGCGACTTCGTCGCGGCGACGCTTGCCGAATACTATGAATTCAACCCGGAGGCGGCAGTCGATGCCGGCAAACACGAGTACGACGGCAGGGCATCTGACCCCAGTCCGGCAGCAGACCGGGAATATCTCGACTGGCTCGACCGGACGATTACCGCGGCCGAGGCCTACGAGGACCTCGATGGTACAGAGTCCTTCGAACGCGACTACCTCGCAACCGCGTTGCGCGGTGACCGGTTCTGGCTGCGCGACACGAACTTCAGGAGCAAGAACCCCGTGTCTTACGGCCGGATGTTCGGCTTCGGTGTCTACATCGACCGCGACTATGCGCCGCTCGAGACGCGAATAGAGGCCTACACGACATATATCTCGCAACTGCCCGGCATGCTGGCGCAGATGCGGGAGAACCTCGAGCCGCCGCTGCCCGCACCTTACGTCAATACGGCGCACGCGATTTTCTCGGGCCTGGCCGGCTATCTCGAAGACACCGTTCCCGGTCTGTTCAAGGCGGTCGAGGACGACGCATTGCAGGCGGCATTCACGACGGCGAACGACAATGCTGTTGCCGCCGTACGCGAAACCTCGGATTGGCTCGACGGCCTGAAGGCGACGGCCACCGACGAGTACGCACTGGGCGAGGAACTGTTCCTTGCCATGCTGCGGGAAACCCAGGGCGTCGACGTGACGCTCGCGGAACTCAAGGCAGCGGGGGAGGCGGACCTCGAACTGAATCTCGCCGCGCTCGACGAGGCCTGTGCCGCCTTTGCGCCGGACAAGTCGACAGCCGACTGCGTATTGCAGGTGCAGGCGAAAAAGCCGCCCGAAGGCGCCGTCGTCGGCGCGCGCCGGCAATTACCGATGCTGAAAAAATTCGTGATCGACCAGGACATCGTCTCGATCCCCGGTACGGAAGATGCACACGTCGGCGAAGCACCGCCGCACCGGCGTTCCAATGCGGCCTATATCGACATCCCGGGCCCGTTCGAGTCTGGGCTGCCCTCGGTCTACTACATCGCGCCGCCGGACCCGGAGTGGACCGAAGAACAGCAGGCCGCCTATGTACCGGGCGAAGCCGACCTGCTCGCGATCTCCGTGCACGAGGTGTGGCCGGGACATTTCCTGCACTACCTGCACGCGAACCGTGCCGATAACCGGGTTGGACCACACTTCGGGACCTACACGTTCAGCGAGGGCTGGGCGCACTACACCGAAGAGATGATGATCGAAGCCGGCCTCGGCGAGGGCGATCCCGAGATCCGTATCGGCCAGCTCCTGAACGCGCTGTTGCGCAACGTCCGCTATCTCTCGGCGATTGGCCTGCATGCCGAGGGCATGTCCGTCGAGGAAAGCCAGGCCATGTTCGAGGAGAAGGCGTTCCAGGACTTCGGCAACGCCACCCAGCAGGCGAGCCGCGGCACCTATGATCCGGGCTACCTCAACTACACACTCGGCAAGCTGATGATCATGAAGCTCCGCGACGACTGGACCGCCGGCCGCGGCGGGCGCGAAGCATGGAAGCAGTTCCACGACGAGTTCCTCGCTTACGGTTCGCCGCCGATCCCGTTGGTCAGGGAGAAGATGCTTGGCCCCGACTTTGACGGGGACGATGCGTTGCTGCCGGCGGCCGTGACTACAGAAGCGGGGGAAGTCAAGGAGTGAATGCCCGCGTGTCGTGTGCTTTGTCGATGATCGCGCTGATCGGCCTCGCCGGTACTGCGCTGCCTGCCGTAGCCGGGGATACCGATTACAAGATCGACTACACCGTCGGCTTTCGCCCGGCGGACAAGGCCGCCGATGTGAGCATGAAGGTGCGCCCGGACACTGGTCACGCCAGGCGCTTCACATTCACGATGGACCCGGCGCTCTACACAGGTATCGAAGGTGACGGCGACATCACGATCGAAGGCGACCAGGTCGAATGGTCGGTGCCCGAGGGCGGCGGTGACTTTCGCTACCGTTACGGTCCGATCGATCACCGGCGCAACGGCGGCGGCTACGATGCCCTCATCACCGCGGACTGGACCATCCTGCGCGGCGACGACCTGTTTCCGGCAGGCAAGGCCCTGCTGAGCAAAGGCGCCGACTCCCGGACGAGGCTGCATTTCGAGCTGCCCGAGGATTGGACCATGGTGGATACGGGTTTCGGCCGGATCGAGCACAGCGACAGCTTCGTGGTGACCAATCCCGAGACTCGCTTCGATCGGCCGGTCGGCTGGATCATCGCCGGCAAAGTGGGCAACCGCTTCGAACGCATCGCCGGTGTCGAGCTGTCCGTCGCAGCGCCCAAAGGCAGCGCGATGCAGCGCAGCGATGTCCTGGTGTTCTGCACCTTCATCCTGCCCGAGGTTCAGCGCGCGTTCGAGGACATGCCGAACAAGATCCTGATCGTGGGCGCCGACGATCCCATGTGGCGTGGTGCGTTGTCCGGGCCGAATTCGATCTATATGCACAGCGACCGCCCGCTGATTTCGGGTAACCACACCTCGGCGCTGGTGCATGAGCTGGTCCACATCGTCACGGGCATCCGGGATGAGGAGGGCTATGACTGGATCACCGAAGGGCTAGCCGAATTCTATGCAATCGAACTGCTGCGCCGCTCCGGTGGCATGACCGACGAACGCTACGTGAAAGTCCGCGCCTTCATGCAGGAATGGAGTGAAGACATCGAAACCCTTCGCGCGAAAAACTCGACCGGGCCGCGCACGGCACGCGCCGTACTGTTTTTCCAGGAACTCGACGCCGAGATACGCGCGAGCACCGACGAGGCCCGGAACCTGGACGATGTCGTGCGCCTGCTGATGCAGGAACGGCGTGTCAACGCAGACGACCTGCGCGAGGCCAGCGAATCCGTCGCCGGTGGCGCGCTCGAGGTGTTTGAGTCGCCGTTGCTCTACAACGCTGGCTAATGCAAATAAACAGGCGCCGCTTGCTCTGACACGGTTTTTTCCGCCGCGCCCAATAATCCTCCCGCGGGAGGAATTTCGTACGCTTCGGAATTGTCGACCCTGTCCGTCGAGCGGTAGCCACATTCCGGGACAGCAATTCCGTCGGGCCGCAAAAAGTACCAGCGGTTGCGGAAATCGCGCTCGATACGGAAGCCACCCTCGTGCACGAGCGTGTGATGCTTCGTGCACAGCAACATCAGGTTTCCGAGGCTCGTCTCGCCACCGTTCGACCAGTGCTCAACATGGTGACTGTGCAGGTAGCGGCGGTTACCGCAGCCCGGGAACCGGCAGCAACCCCGGTCCCTGGCGTGCAACGCCCGTTCGATAGCTTTTGGGACAAGGCGCGTCTTGCGGCCGATGCTCAGCGGTTCGCCCGTCTCGTTTTCCGTGAGCACCACGGCATGACTGTCACAGCAAATCCGCTTCACCGATTCAATGGGCAAGGCAGAGCGTCCTTCCTTTCCTGCCAGTGCTGATTGGTCGACGTGGATCATAACCAGGTAGTCATTGGAATGGCCCGAAACGTCGTCACCGTGGAGGTAGCCCTTGAGTACGTTGACCAAGGCGTCGGCCTGGCGCGTCGACCACGAGGTATCGGCCAGATCGGGGAAGTCCAGCGACTCGTCGTCGCGGGCCTTGTCGAGGGCTTTCTCGAGTAGCTCGCCGATATCGAGCGGCAATTCGACGGTGATCGTCATCATGCCTCGCTGGTGATCACGGTGCATTCTCAACGAACGATTGGCGAATGCGCGGCCCGCCTCCGCCGTCGATGCGGCAGTGCCACACCGCAGCTCACGGCAGCGCTCGGCAACCTGTGCCGCCGATTGGCGCAGAGCGAACGCGAGCAGTTCGCCTTCATTCTGCCGGTTGGCCACACGGGTTAGCGCACGGACCTTCGAGTAGGACAGTTCGCCCGTCGAAAAGCCCCGCGAGATGGCCGGCAGCCCTTTCAAGGCATGCGCCACGCGCACTTTCTCGAGCGCCGTCGTCATGCTGACGTCACACCGCCAGGCGAGCCACTCAGCGCAATTTTGCATGCACCACTTCAGCCAGCCGCCACGCTCGTCGAACTCGCGAACCAGCATCAGCAATTCGTAGGTCGCCACGTTGATGCGGCCGCACAAGGCCAGGATTTTGTGATCGAGCTCCTCGATCGATGTGGGTTCGGTTGCCATGACAGGTCCCTCTGGGTCGTTTTGAATGACCTGTGATTATATCCAGTATGGAATTCGTTTTCCATGCAAAAACAGTTAGTTATATGCAGTTTCTAGCGCCCGCTCGGCAGGCGCTATCCCAGGCAGGCAGGCGGCAAATACTCAACGGCTGCTTCTCCGAAAAATGCCACGAGCTACGCGTGCCGGACGACCAGCTGAGTTGGCGGATTGTTTATCGAGTCGATGACGATACTATCGTGATCGCGGAGGTCTTCTCTAAGAAAACCGACAAGACACCAAAGCGTGCGGTTGAGATTTGCAAAGCCAGATTTCGAGAGTTTGACGTCTCAAAGAAGGAGCTGGGACGAACAATCTCCTAGACCTCGATAGGCTGCTTTTGTGGAGATCAGTTGCTCAGACGGCATTCCACATCTTGTCGCAGTACGGCCAGGAGCGGACAATTATTGTTGAGCCTGTCTTAGCTCATCTATTAGCTCTAGGAATTTGGGGTCGGAACCGATAGCCCCTATAGTGGGTCGCCAAGTGTCGTAGAACGGCAAAGCTACAAATTTTCGAAGTGCGGACAATCGAGTCTCCCACTTTGCAGATTCGAAGTATCCAGCTTCAAGTTGAGTGAATCGATTCTCGTACTCTGTCATCGCCATTTTATAAAGCAGAACTCCCCTTCGCGTTTCAGCCCCCGCTTCCAGAGGTTCTCCAGAGATTATCTTTTGCCAAACTTCGGCATAGCGTAGCAACTGTGACTGCAAAAACATCTCAGAATCAGTTGCTGACTGGAGTGTCGCTGCTCTGGTTTCACGATTTCCCTGTTGTATCTGCCAACCGACAAATAGAAGTGAGAGAATGACACCGGCAGCGGCTACTATCTCCGCAATTGACGTCCATTTCGATAACGAGTCTTTGTTCATAGTCTTCAGAACTTCGAATCAAGATGTCCGCTTCGGGTCATCTCGAGACCTTCATTGTAGCCCCACTGGTGCCGTTCGAACGACTCCAATACTACTCATTGCGGACTGACTTTTCACATAATTGAGCCTCCGCAAGCAGTGGAGGAACCCGAAAATGTGGAATTTGAAAGAAGAA
>JBGTLY010000289.1:0-11960 GCA_041743865.1 Woeseiaceae bacterium | reverse complement strand
GCAGCAGGCCCAGCTTTACTTCGGGCAAACCGACCTGCGCCTTGCGGTCGGCGATCCGGTAGTGGCTGGCCAGAGCGAGCTCGAATCCCCCGCCCAGCGCAGTGCCATGCAGCGCCGCAATCACAGGTTTCACGGACGCCTCTACTTCCGCCAGCAACTCCGGCAACCAGGGCTCGTCCGGCGGCTGGCCGAATTCCCGGATGTCCGCGCCGGCCACGAAGGTCCGGCCGTCGCAACGAATCAACACGGCGCGGCTCGCGTCCGCCTGGGCCTCCCGAATGGCCGCCTGGATCCCCGCGCGCACGGCGTGGGACAGGGCGTTTACGGGCGGATGGTCGATGGACACGACGCCGATGTCGTCGATAAGCTCGTAACGTACGGGCATTGAGGGCCTTCCTCGCGTGTTGGCAATTTCATGAGCAACCGGTATGTTAGTTGACCCTGCGCAACAGGTCACCTGCTATTTCACTCGAAGATGTATCGACAACTTATTGAACAGGCTGAGAAATACCTAAGGTCGCTGAATGGCGGCGATGCGATTGCAGCGCAGCTTGCGCGGATGCTCGCAAACCTGATGGCCAGCGGCGAAGCCAACGCCGATGCAGCATGCCGGCGCCTGAAGCTCAGCCGACGCACGCTACAACGCCGCCTGAAGGCGGAAAAGACAAGCTTCCAGAAAATTCTCCAAGAGGTGAGGGCCGACCTCGCCGTGCGTTACCTGAAGGACGAGCGGCTGAAAGCACTCGAGGTGGCGATGTTGCTCGGCTACTCCAACATCAGTTCGTTTACAACCGCGTTCAAATCCTGGTACGACATGCCGCCCGCCGAATACCGGCAACGCATATTGAGAATCGCCGGCACCTGACGCTCACGGTTCCGGCCGCATGCTTGCGCCCTGCCCGCCGGCCGGAATTGGGCTAGAATCCGCGGCTCGCTCCGGAGGACTCCCATGCTCGAAAAACTGGATTTTTACATCGATGGTCGATGGGTCGCGCCTGTGCAGCCGCGTAGCCTCGATGTCGTCAACCCGGCCACCGAGGAAATATACGGCCGCATCAGTCTCGGGTCGGCGGCCGACGTGGATCGTGCCGTCGCGGCAGCAAAGCGGGCCTTCGAGTCGTTTTCGCAATCGACCCGCGAGGAGCGGATCGAACTGCTGGAGTCGATTCTCGAGGTGTTCAAACGCCGCTACGACGACGTGGCGAAGGCGATCATGAACGAAATGGGCGCGCCCTGGGACCTGGCGAACAACGCTCAGACCGCGAGCGGGCCGCAGCACATCAAGGCGACCATAAAGACCCTCAAAGCATTCGAATTCATGGGGAAAAGCGGTACTACCATGATCGTACGTGAGCCTATTGGCGTTTGCGGGCTGATCACACCCTGGAACTGGCCGATCAACCAGATCGCGGTCAAGGTCGCCCCGGCACTCGCCGCCGGCTGCACCATGGTATTGAAGCCGAGCGAAATCGCGCCATTCGACGCGATCGTCTTCGCTGAAATTCTCGATGAGGCCGGCGTTCCGGCCGGTGTCTTCAACCTCGTGAATGGTGACGGCCCCGGCGTCGGCACCGCACTGTCAGAGCATCCGGATATCGCGATGGTGTCGTTTACCGGGTCGACGCGTGCCGGCGTACTCGTTGCACAAAACGCCGCACCGACCGTGAAGCGCGTTGCCCAGGAACTGGGCGGAAAGTCAGCCAACATCATCCTGGATGACGCCGATTTCGATAAGGAAATCGCCGACGGCGCCGCAAACTGTTTCGAAAACACGGGACAATCCTGCGATGCGCCATCGCGCATGCTCGTCCCACGCGACCGACTCGAGGAGGCAACGGCGATTGCTGCGCGTGTTGCCGAGGCGACCGTCGTCGGTGACCCCACCCGGCCTGGCACGCAGGTCGGCCCGCTCGTTTCCGCTACTCAGTGGACAAAGGTCCAGGACCTGATCCAGCGCGGAATCGATGAAGGTGCAACGCTGGCCGCCGGCGGCACGGGCAGGCCCGCCGGACTCACCAAAGGCTATTTCGTGAAACCAACCGTGTTCAGCAATGTCAGCAATGATATGACCATTGCCCGCGAAGAGATCTTCGGCCCGGTCCTGTCGATCATCCCTTATGACGATGAGGATGAGGCCATCCGGATTGCGAATGACACGCCTTACGGCCTGTCCGGATATGTGTCGTCGGGCAACCTGGAACGTGCACGTCGGGTGGCCGCGCGCATGCGAACGGGGATGGTGCACATCAACAACGCATGGCTGGACAGCATGGCGCCATTCGGCGGCTACAAACAGTCCGGCAACGGCCGCGAATGGGGCCCTCACGGCATGGCTGAATTCCTCGAAACGAAGTCGATCTACGGCTACGAGGAACGTTCGTCATGATCAAACGCCTGTTGTGCCTGGCCGCCCTGCTGGCGGCCGGGTGCGCCGAGGACTCCGCCCTGCCAAATCCAACCGGGAAGGGCCTCATTCGAGCGATCAATGCGATTCCCGCATCGCCGGCAGTCAGCTTCCGCATCGAGGAGCGCCAGCTCGACACGCTCGCCTACAAAGCGGCAAGCCCCGGCTCGCGCTACGACGACTTTGACTACAATTTCAACTTCGATGCCGTTCTCGAGGCCGGTACCGGGGCTACCCGCATTGCAAGTATCCCGTTGAAGGTCGATGCCGATCGCGAATACACGCTGGTCCTCACGGGCGATCTCACGGCGCCGGATGTGCTGGTGTGGGACATCGATGAACGCGAGTGGGACGAAACCGAAACCGTGTTCGAGCTGCGATTCTCGCACCTTGCCGAGTCGCTTGGGGAGGTGGACGTCTACCTGGCGCCAGCTGATGTGGACCCCGTGGCCGGGGCCGCCATCGGCACGCTCACCTACGGCGAGATCCTGCCGCCGGTCGACCTGACGACGGAGCAAAAAGTGCTGACGGTGACATCGAGCGGCAATCCTGCGGACGTGCTCTACCGCACCGTCGCGCTCACCTACAGCGCTCGAAATTCCTACCTGCTGGCCGTATTCGATAGCGACGAATCGGATGTTGCACCGCTGTCCGTCCGCCTCGTCACGGCGGCGGGCAGTGTGACCGCGCTGCCCGATGTCCGGTACCCCCCGAACATTCGTTTCGTGCAAGCCGCGGCCTCGATGCCTGCAGCCGATATCTACACTGACGAGTTGCTGACGAGTCCGATCGTTGCAAACCATGCCTTCGGGGATATTACCGGTGACATCGCCATTGCCGCGGGGGAGGAGGACCTGACCTACACGGCAGCGGGCAATGCGGGCGCCGTGCTCCTCGAGGAGGGCATTACCACGAGTTCCGGAACGAACAATAACCTGGTCGTTTTCGAGACGACGACGGGCACACTGGATACGCGGTACTACGTGCCGGATCGCCGCTCGATATCGATTTACGCCAGGATGAGCCTGTTCCACGGAGCGTCGAATCACGGCAACCAGAACATCTACGCCGTCGACGCCGACCAGCCGATCACCGAGCTGCTCCCGCGCTTCGCGATCGGCTACTCAAACCTTTCGGGGACGCTGGCGCTCGAACCCGGCAGCTATGATCTGTACGCAACGCCGACGAATTCGAAAACGCCGGTTGCCGGCCCGACCCGGCTGGACCTGCTGGCAGGCGACGTCGTGGAAGTTTTCCTGCTGGATACGGTGAACCCGGCAACGGCCCAGTTTTCAATCGTTACCGCGCCGTAGCAGACTCAACGTAAGCGGCACGGTCGTGTGCCGCATCGTCCGCGATCCCCTTGACGTTGTACATTGCCGCATCAGCAACGCTGATGAGGTGCCATAGTTCTTCGCCGTGCTGCGGCATGAGGGCAATACCTACGCTCGCGGAACACCTTACTTCCTTGCCCTGGATGATGTAAGCCTCAGACGCCGTGCCCACCAGGCGTTCAGCGATATGCATCGCGTCGGCGACAGATACACCCGGTAGCACGATGGCGAACTCATCTCCGCCAAGCCGGCCAAGGACATCCTCGCTACGCAGGCAGAACTCGAGGCGATGCCCGAAGGCTTTCAGGAGCGCATCGCCCGCCTGGTGCCCGAACCGGTCGTTCACCGACTTGAACTGGTTCAGGTCCAGGTACAGGACCGCACCTTGCGAGCTGGCGCGTATGCAGGCGGCAGCTTCCTGTTCGAATCCGCGTCGGTTCAGCACGCCGGTCAGCGGATCCCGAAGCGCTTCGGCCAGCATGCGGTACTCGTTCTGTTTGCGCTGGGTAATGTCGATGAGTGTCAGCGAAAAATCCTGGCCCACGGGTTCGCCCACGACGCGGAGCCAGGTTTCACCTTCCGTGCTTTCGGCGAGCGTCTCAAAGCTGATAGGCGACACGGACTTTTCAGGATCGTTGAAGTGGTCCGATATTCGCTTCGAGTCGAGTTGCGCGAGTTCCGTCAGGTGGCGCCCGACCAGCGAGTCGCGGTCACACCCGAGGTGCGTCTTCGCGGCACGATTCGCGAATACGCAGCGGAATAGCCCGTGGGCCTGTGTATCGTCGCGAGCAAAGCGCAGGATGCCATTCGACGAGGTCTCGATCAGCGTCCGGATCAGGTGCTCGCTGTCGGCGAGCTGGCTCAGGGCCTTGCGCCTCTCGGTGACGTCACGGCATACAACCACGGTACCTTGCCGCAGGCCGAGTGCGTCGTGAAGTGGGGCGACACTAACCTCGTAGCTGTGTCCGGCATCGAGCTTGAGTGTCTGGGTCATTTCCAGCTCCCACGCCTGCTCGAGAATCGCACGCGCTTCCGGGACGTCGTCCCATAGCTGCCGGCCAAGGAGTTCCGCTTCGCTCTTGCCGAGCATTTCAGTCGCACTCACATTGGCACAGATGATGCGCTGGCCGTTGTCGAGCACGATGATCGGGTCACGCACATGGTTGAACAGGGTCTGGTACGCAACCGGACTGAATTCAAATACCCTGAGCGATACGCTGGCGAAAGCGAACACCGGGAGAAGCAACGTGAGCGTCACGGACAGGACTGGAAAGTCCGCCGGTCCCACACCCATGAAGTTGTTCGCAATACTGATGAGAAACGGAATCGATGCACAGACAATGAGTACCATGATGGGGCGCCGGTGAGCCGGCGCTATATTACTGAGCCGTGCCGATAGCGCGATTATGGAATAGCCGAACAGGCCGTAGGCGAATGGACTGTGTACGCGATTGAACCAGAAGTGATCGGTGAGTTCGGTAAATCGAATGCCGGTCGGCGTCTGAACCACATCCCAGATCATGTTGTGCAGGGAATTCGTCAGCGCCAAAAGCGTCGTCAGGATGGGGATGATCGACAGCAATCCGAGTACGAGCGGGCCCGGCAGTCCGCTGGCGTATTGTCGATAGATCGAGTAAAACGCAACCGGCAGGAACCCAGCCGCAAAAAATGTCAGCGTCCGACCGATTCCGTAAAAGTGAGGATCGGTGCTGCCATGAGTAAATACCGTGCCTGCAATAAGCATTCCGACCAGGAACAGGAAGTAGCCGATTATGCTGTGGGGCGACGAACGCGAGACATAGACCGCGAGACCGAGGTAGATCGCGGCACTGAGCGCGAATGTCGCGGGGAGTAACGAGTACAACAGAGCCATGTTGCTGCGTGACCTTAGGGACTTATGTTATTTCGAAGGCTCATGCAGGGATTCTAGGGACCTTGCCTGCGTTGAAATGCGACCTGGTGCGCATTCCCGACGCGCCCCCTTAGCCGAGCCCGTCTGCGGAGTGCTGAATCAGCCCATCGACGACCGTCCTGAGGGCCGCCTCATCGCTGTCGCCCGCGTCTTTTGCCGCACCATAGTCCTCGAGTTGCCGATGTGCGCTCGTTCCACGCCGGAGAATCTCGTACACGCCGTTCAACTCCGCCGTGCAACCCAGCGCACAAGCGTCCTCGGCGACGAGTTCAACGAGTTCGTCGAGCAGCGTCTTGAACGGAAAGACGGCCCCGCGCGCGAGGTCGATGAGTCCCTCGTCGAAGCTGTAACGCATGGCTCGCCAACGGTTCTCGCGGATCAGCATCGGGGTATAAATCCGCCAGCGCTGGTTGCGGGTCCGCAGTCGGTAGAGCATACGAAGGATACATACGAGCAATGCGGCAATAGAGACCGCGTCATCCAGGCGTGTGCAGACGTCCATCACGCGGGTTTCCAGCGTCGGAAAACGGGCGCTGGGCCGCAAATCCCACCATATGCGGGTTGCGTCGTCGATGAGGCCCGCGTCCTTGAGGATGTGGACGTGACGCTGGTATTCCGCCCAGCTTGCAAAGCGCTCGGGGACGCCGGTGCGCGGCAGGGCATCGAAAATCGTGAGCCTGTAACTCTTCAGCCCGGTGTCCTGGCCACCCCAGAAAGGCGAGGAACACGACAGTGCCAGCAGGTGCGGCAGGAAATAGGACATCTGGTTCATCAGGTCGATGCGGAGCTCGTCGTCGCCGATGCCGACATGGACGTGCATTCCACAAATCACGAGCCTGCGCGCCGCCCCCTGCATCTCGACCGTAAGAGCCTCGTAGCGATGCCTGGGCGTGTGTTTCTGCTCTGTCCAGCGGCTGAACGGGTGCGTGGAAGCGGCGATCGGTGCGAGGTTGTAGCTTGCTGCGGTTTCCACCACGATACGGCGCAGCCGTGCTAGGTCTTCGCGGACCTCCTGGACGGTGTTGCATACGCGCGTGCCTACCTCGATTTGCGAGCGTAACAACTCGGCACTAACCTGGCCTTCGGCACGCGCCTCGCATTCACGCAGCAGGTTTTCCGGCGGGTCGACAACGAGGCTGCGAGTATCGCGATCAACGAGAAGGTACTCCTCCTCGACGCCCAGTGTGAACGGCGGTTCTTCGTGCCTCACGGGTTTCAGGCGCGTGCCTGCCGCGGGCGGGACCGGCACCCGCCCGGCAGGGATTCGATTATGCGTCGCAATACGTTCCCGACCCTCGTCACGCCGGCGGCGTCGTGCACGAGGTCGTGCCGAATCTCGAGACCCACGCAGGGCAACCCCCTCGTCTCCGCATGCCAGTCGACGGTGTAGTCTGCCGGCGCCTTGCCGGAATACGGCTCGTTGTCGCCGGTTTCGAACCCCGCCTCCCGTAGCTGGTCGATGAAAGGCTCATGCAGTCCCGACGACCGGTCCCAGAGCACACCCACCTGCCAGGGACGTGCGACACCGTCCAGCACCGGCGTAAAGCTGTGGATAGCCACGAATATCGGCGTGATGCCCAGAGACGCGAATCGCCCGAGTTGGTGATCGATTGCTTCGTGGTATGGCGCGTGGATCTCTGTCGCACGCCGCGCCTTGTCAGCTTCGCTCATACGGCTGTTACCCGGCACCCGTATCCCGTCGCCGAACGTGAGGAACGCACCCGCATCGAGAAGGTCGCGGTTGCAGTCGACGACGAGGCGCGAATACTGGGCGAGCACGGCAGTCGCACCGAGGCTGTCGGCAAGATACTCCGTCAGTGGCCCGGCGCCGATATCGACGGCGAGATGACAGCGGCGCGCGAAGGGGTCCAGGCCCAGGTCACCGAGCGCGGCGGGAACCCGGTCGCTGGCATGATCGCAGACCAGGAGAACCGGCACCGTGGAGTCGGCGTGCAGGACGAAATATGGCGGCGGCTCGCCGGGCGCCAGGAGGGGATTTTGTTCGATTGATGGCTCGGGAACAGACATGGTGGCCGGAAAGAGTTCGGTTCCGGCCAGTGTAACGTAATGCCGTCGCGCCTCGAAACCCGCGTTCAGGCCCGCAGTTCGTTCCGTCCGCGTGCAGCCCAGGGCTGGAAGGAGGCAATGGAACTCGGTCGGGCGATGTAGTAACCCTGTGCGAACTCGATGCCGAGAGCACCGAGCTTGTCGAGAACCTGTTTCGTTTCCACGCGTTCGGCAATCGTCTCGATCCCCATCGCATGCCCCACTTCGCTGATCGCCCGGACCATGCTCTCGTCGACAGAATCGTCCACGACATTGCTTACGAACTGGCCATCGATCTTGAGATAATCGACGGGGAGGTTCTTCAGGTACGTAAAGGACGACAGGCCGCTGCCAAAATCGTCGAGGGAGAACTTGCAGCCGAGCCGCTTCAACGCCTGCATGAAGTGAACGACCCGGGCGAGATTTGAAATCGCAGCCGTTTCGGTGATTTCAAAGCAAATGGCGCCGTTCGGGAGGTGTTGCCGGGTCAGCTCATCGACTACGAACTCCAGGAATCGGTCCTCACTGAGCGACGTTCCGGAGAGGTTGATGGCCAGCGTATACCGGGCTTCAGTCTCACCGCTACGATCGGCGAGCTCGGAGAGTGCTTTGTGGATCACCCACCGATCGAGCGTGGACATCAGGTTATAGCGTTCCGCCGCCGGAATGAACTGGTCGGGACTGACGATCGCACCACTCTCGTCCCTCATTCTGAGCAGGAGCTCATAGTGACCCCGGAGCCGTCCATCCCGATCATTGATACCGATGATCGGCTGGTAGAATAATTCCAGCCGCTCGTCTTCGACCGCACTCGTAATGCGCGATACCCATTTCATCTCCTCGTGGCGGACGGATGCGTCACTGGCCCGATAGAAATGCACCTGGTTCCGGCCCTGGTCTTTGGCGGAGTAACAGGCTACATCCGCCGAACTCATCAGCGTCGCAACATCCTCTACGTCGGCCGTAACCATGACAACCCCGATGGAGACGCGTACCGCGGCAAATGCCTCCTGCCAGGCGAAGCGGTATCCCTCCACCGCATTTCGGATCGCTTCGGCGACGTCCGTGGCCTGCTTTTCCGTGCATCGTGCGAGCAGGACACCAAACTCGTCGCCCCCCAGTCGCGCAAAGATGTCGCTGGACCGGATCTGCTGCTGTACGGTCTCCGAGATCTGCCTGAGCAGCTCGTCACCGGCGATGTGACCGAAGGTGTCGTTGACGACCTTGAACTGGTCGAGATCAAGGTACAGCAGGGCGTGTGACTGGCCTGCATCACGCCGGAGGGCTTCGAGGCTCTCTGCGAGCCTGTTTTCGAATTCCCGGCGATTGATGAGGCCGGTGAGAGAGTCATGCGATGCCTGGTAGCTCAATTGGCGAAACAGGCGCGATTCCTTGCTGGTGTCGTGGAAGACCATCACAGAGCCGATGATATTGCCGATCCTATCCCGGATGGGTGCCGCCGAGTCCTGGATCGGGACCTCGTCGCCATTCCGCGTGACGAGTATCGAGCCTTCCGCGAGCGTTATGACCCGGCCCTCCTTGAGGCAGCGAGTGACGGGGTTTTCAACCGTGGCCCGGGTGCGTTCGTTGATGATCGTCATGATCTCGGTTACCGGTTTGTCCCGGGCGCTGCGCACATCCCATCCGGTCAGGTCCTGTGCAACGGGATTGATATAGTCGATAGCGCCGTGGGCGTCGGTAGTGATGACGCCGTCGCCGATCGATTGCAGCGTGACCTGTGCGCGTTCCTTTTCCTCGAATATCCGGGTCTCGGCACGCTTTCGATCAGTAATATCCGTGATCGTGCCCTCGTGCGCGACAATCCTGCCGTCGTCATCGTAAACGGCTCGCGCGTTCTCCAGCACGACGATTTCCGTGCCGTCTTTGCGTCGGAGGCGGTACTCGAAATTTTTGACGAAACCTTCGGCCTCGAGTCGTGCAAAGACCCGATCCCTGTCGATCGGGTTGACATAGAGAATAGTCGTTCGTCCCGCCGCCTTGATCTCATCGACGCTCGTGTAACCCAGCATTGCGACCAGCGCCGGGTTTGCCGCTATAATGTCGCCTTCACGCGAGGCGATATAGACGCCATCTATGACGTTCTCGAACAGGCCCCGGTAGCGCGCTTCACTGCTGCGAAGCCTCTCCTCGTCCTGTTGCCGCTTTATCGCGATACCGGCCAGCCGCGCCATGCGACTGAGCGTGTCCAGTTCATCTTCGTTCGGTTCCCGCGCCTGACGGACATACACGTCAAGCGTCCCGATCATACGTCCGACCTCTCCTGACACAATGAAGGACCAGACCGCACCAATACTCTGCGCCTCTATTTCGCTGAGGTGCGGCTCCCAACTGTCCTCCAGGGCCAGGTCCGCTGCAATCCGGTCCCGGCCCGCGTGCATGGCACGACCGCAGGTCAGGCTGGCGGGACCCACGGCGACGGTCCCGAGGACTTGTCGCATGGCCGCTGACAGGCTCGGTGCCTGCGACAGCCTTAACGTCCCGTCATCGTCATCCAGAACCATGACAGCCGCACGCAGACCGCCGCTGATCCGCTCGACAAAGCGACAGATCGCGCGCAATGTCTGGTCACAAGGGCTACTCGAGGCGATCATTTCCAGGATCTTGTTCTGCGCAAAAGTCAGCGCCTCACTGCGCTTGCGCTCCTCGATGTTCGATATGCTCACGCGAAGCAGTCTTCGATGACTGGACGGCATGCGGCTGAAACGTACCTCGCAGGGGAATTCCCTGCCGGTCGAGTCCTTGTGAAGCCATTCGAAGGTCGGATGTTCGCCTTTCAGGGCGCGCTCCACGAGGCCCCGGCGAATGCCGAATGACGGCGTGCCGTCCGGCTGCATTTTCGGGCTGATGGCCTCCGGCCCGATCGTCAACAGCCGCGTACGTGACAGGTTGAAAAGCTGGCAGGCCTTGTCGTTGACGTCAATGAACTTGTTGCTTTCGACGTCGAATACAATGATTGCTTCGGGTGCGTATTCCACGAGGGCGCGATAACGTTCCTCATTTTCCTTCAGCGCTGTTTCGGCGTCCCGCCGCTGCGTCACGTCGCGGAGGCTGATGACGTAAATCCGGCCATCCGGCGCATCGAGACTGCTGGCATTGATTTCTGCGATGAAACGTTCGCCATCGGCGCGCACGGCTTCCACCTCGCCGCCCTGGTAGTCGACATGTGTACCATCGAGGTCCGACATGAAGGGTTCGAGGAATTCGCGGGTTTCGACGTCCCGGGCGCCGGGCAACAAGCTTTTCAGTGATGCCCCGATCAGCTGGTCTTTCTCGCGCCCGAAGTAGCGGACACACACCTTGTTGCAGACGCGAATCTCGCCATTCTCGGAAATCGACAACAAGGCTTCCGTCACGCTGTCGAAAACCGCCTCGATGGGGCTCTTCGCCTGCGCCAGCAAGCGGCTGTTGACCGATTGAGAGATGGTCGCTTCAATGCGGTCGTAGTGCGCATTGACGAGCTGGAGCAATTGCAGGAAGTCCGAGCGGTGGACGCCGGACGCGTCACTTGCCTGCCGGATATTGTCCCTGAGAGTATCGTCCATCCGTTGCGTGCTCACCCGGGCTGCCGCCGTTTCGCGGATGCGAACTCAACACGACGCACCCCGCCATTGGTGCACACACACTACGACCAGAGGCCGCGAAACGTCTGTGACGCGGCGCAGATTCTGGAAAATAAATTGGGAAAATTTTCCCTTCAAGAGCAAGCGCGGCTCGAAAGCTTGCGGCCCCGCATTGTTGACATAAGTCGCGCTTAGTTCTCCGAGCCGCTAAGTACGCGCACGGATTCGCCCTCCACCTCCGTCGACAGGCGGCCGTTCTCCTGCCTTTCGCGCACGGTGGTTCCGACCTGGATCGGGATCGCCGTGACTGTCGACATCGATCCCTGTTCCGTTTCGATACTAGCGGCGACATTGAGATACAGGCGTCCTTCGCGCAGCGGGATCACTGACACCTGCTCCGATCCGACGGCACCCGGCGCTGTCCGCGCCACGGTCGCATACGGCGATTGCGATTCGGCCAGCCGCAGCGCCGTGGCATCGAGAATCCGGTAGTCGATACGGACGGGCTGGTCACCCAGGGAGGACGCAATTGCCAGCTCGATCGCGAGCGGCTGCCCGACCACGGGTGCACCGATGAGCCGGTACGAAACAGAGATGGGGCCGCCGACCTTGGCCGTGGCGTTTTCCGCTTGCGGACCGGGCTTTGCCGTCGCTGCCAGTGCCGGGGCGCGATTGTCCGCCGC
>JBGTLY010000288.1:0-12521 GCA_041743865.1 Woeseiaceae bacterium | reverse complement strand
GCCGACCGCTCCTCGTGCAACCGTTCATCGAATCACTACGCAATTCGGGTGAATACTCCCTCTTCTATCTCGGCGGTGAGCTGAGCCACGCAATACGCAAGCTGCCAAAGGCCGGGGAGTTCCGGGTGCAGGAGGAGCACGGCGCGGACATTCTCGCCGCCGCGCCGGATGAAGAACTTCGTGCGGCCGGTGATCGCGTCCTGGCGCTCGTGACCCCCGCCCCGGCGTACGCGCGAGCCGATTTCGTTCGCGGCGCTGACAGCCGGTGGCTACTTATGGAACTCGAACTCATTGAACCGTCGCTCTACCTGCGCATGCACCCGGGTGCTCCTGCGCGATTTGCTTTTGCGTTCGATGCATACGTGCGGGCCGCGAAGACCGGGTAGCCGGCCGTTACGTCTTTAACACGCGGAAAACGCCTTGCTGTCGGTCGCGCCCATAAGCGGCGGCCAGCCGCGAACAGGGTACCCGCTCCTACAGTGTCCCTGTACGCAGCAACTCGGCCGCGTGATCGGCAGCGCGCGCTGTGATCGCCATGTAGGTAATTGATGGGTTGACGCAGGAGCCCGATGTCATGCACGCACCGTCGGTGACGAAGAGGTTCGGTACTTCGTGAGCCTGGTTCCAGCCATTCAGCACGGACTCCGCCGGATCGTGTCCCATGCGCGCCGTACCCATCTCGTGCACGCCCCGTCCCATAATCATCGGACCCGGCCATGCGTGGATATCGGTTGCACCCGCAGCCTGGAGCATTTCCTTGCCGCGCTCCATGATGTCGTCGATCATCTTTTTACAGCGCCGCGAGCCCTTGATGCCTTCCCTTGCTCGCGCGCATTTCGTACAGTGCGGTAGCCGCGAGCTTGCTACGTCGATGAAACGGGGAGGGCACGTTGAAAGACCGGGTTACGCGCCGTGACTTCCTGAATGGCACTCGTGTCGCCATCGGTGCCTCGCTCCTTACGCCATGGTCGGAGGTTTTCGGCAGGTCGGGAACGGAATTCGCGCTCGAGGAGCACTATTATCCCCCCGCCAGGACCGGCTTGCGCGGCAGCCACGACGGGTCCTGGGAGACCATGCACGCTCGCGTCGCGGGCCGTACCTGGCCGCGCGGCGCGGCCGGGGAGGGCGTCGACCTCGTAATTGTCGGCGGGGGCATCAGCGGGCTGTCCGCGGCGCATTTTTTCCGGAAGGAGAAACCCGATGCCCGGATCCTGATCCTCGACAACCATGACGACTTTGGCGGCCACGCCAAGCGCAATGAATTTACGATCGGCGGCCGCACGCGAATCGGCTACGGCGGCACCGAATCCATCGATACACCGTTCGGATACTCCGGCGTTTCGAAAACGCTGCTGGCTGATATCGGCGTCGAACTGGAGCGCTTCTACGACTATTTCGACCAGGACCTCTACGCGTCGATGGGCCTGACCTACGCGATCGCCTACGACAACGGGACTTACGGTCGGCAGAAACTCGTCACCGGTTACGGCAGTGATCCCTGGCAGGAGTTTGCTGCGCGGACGCCCATGAACGAGCGCGCGCGCGCGGACCTCGTGCGGGCTTTTACGGACGAGAAAGATTACCTGCCGGGGATGAGCGACGACGAAAAACGCGCGTACCTGTCCCGCATCAGCTACCGCGACTTCCTGAAGCAACACGTCAAGGTCGATGACCAGGTCCTCGAGATGTACCAGCGCTGGGGGATGAGCTACTGGTGTGTCGGGATGGACGAAGTGCCGGCCATTGCCGTACAGGGCTACACAGACGGTGGCGGCATCCCGGGCCTCGGGCACACGATCCGCCGCGTCGGGGAGCGCGGCGATGAGCCCTATATTTTTCACTTCCCGGACGGCAATGCATCGGTCGCACGACTGCTCGTACGAAGCCTCATCCCGGACTCACTGCCCGGGAAAACGATGGAAGACAGCGTCACCGCTCGGCTCGAGTACGCCGAACTCGACCGTCCCGGCCGGCCTGTCCGGATCCGACTTAACGCCACCGCGGTCGATGTCGCGCACACTGCGGGCGGTGCGGCGGTCGACGTTACCTACGTACACAGCGGCAACGCACATACCGTACGCGCGAAAAAGTGCATCCTGGCCTGTTATAACAGCGCCATTCCCTATCTCTGTCCCGATCTGCCCGCGGAACAGAAACAAGGCCTCGCACACAATGTGAAGGTGCCGCTGACATATACGAAAGTGCTGATCCCGACCTGGAAACCCTTCGCGGAACTCGGCATCCGGTACGTGTATTACACGAGGGATTTTTACAAGCAGGTCGAGCTCGATTACCCGGTGTCGATCGGCCAGTACCGTTTCGGCAATTCGCCGGACCAGCCGATGGTGCTGCACATGTGCCATGTGCCGTACTTCGACGACATCAAGGGACCCGCGCAATGGCGCGCCGGCAGGCAGAAGCTGCTGACGACGCCGTTCGCCGAGTTCGAGGACCACGTCCGTGACCAGCTCGACCAGGCCTTGTCCGGGGCGGGTTTCGATGCCGGACGCGATATAAGGGCGATCACGGTCAACCGCTGGGCTCACGGCTACTCCTACGCCCCCGGCAGGACCTGGGAGCCTGTCTACGGCACTGAGGCGGACAAGCCATGGGTACGAGGGCGACAGCCGTTCGGACGCATCTCGATCGCGAACTCGGATGCAGGCGCGGCCGCCGACACGGATTCGGCGATCAGCCAGGCGCACCGAGCGGTGAGAGAGGCGCTCGATTCCGAGTGAGCGGGCCCCCGCCTCCTGGCACGGTTGCCAGGGAGAACGTGATACGGCCAGGGTGTCGGCCCGCCAAGCACCCCGGCCGCGGGCGCTCAGGGCGTGAAGCGAATTGCTTCGACCGTCGCACAGAAGTTCAGGACGTTGCCGCTGATGTCCGTCAATTCGAGCCGGCTCACGTCGGTGAACCTGTTACCGTTCCTTGCCAGGTGCATCGCGACTCGATGACCATGGTCCGCGCCAGCAGCCCGTTCGAATCAAACTCCTGGAATGTACGACGAGCCTTGTAACGGTACTTGCCTGTCTGCTTCCAGCTGCCGAATCCGGTGCTGCGTACGGACGGCGGAGTGCGTGAACCGTACTCGTTCAGCGTGCCGCCCTCGTGAAAGGTCGCAAGGCCCGGGAACGGGTTGGGGCCGAAGGGTATTACCGGGGACGACGGACAATCCGGCGCATCGACACGAACGGTCATCTCGTACTGCCAGGCACCGACGATGGTCGGCTCGTGCGACTGCGGTATCCAGACCTCCGGGCCACCTGCGGCGGATCCGCAAAGGAGCAGGGTGCCGATAGTGCCGAGGAGTATCCTCTTGAATGGTAATGTCATGCTGCTCTCCCGATTTTCTGCTTCTCTCCCCGCAAAGGAGTGCGGGTGACTGATCGTCGCCGCGAGCGAGGCGGTGAGCCATGGAGACAGGCTGTAGATGTGCTGAAGTTTCTCTGTAGACGGGGTACGGCGGCGAAAGGGCGTAACCCTAGCCCTCCTGGAACGCCTAAGTGCGCTGCCGTACAGACGGCTATTGCCTTCGATGGCAAGCTGGTTCCCGATAACCAGAGGCACACAAAATGTTCCACCCCAGGAATTTGATCGTCGGCGTTTTACTGATGGCTACAGCCGCAGGCTGCGCTAGCATTCGAGGCACCGACAGCATCGCCGATACCACCCGGACCGGCAAGATCCACCAGGTAAACTTCGAAACCCGTATGACGCCCACGAGACTGTACGTACAGCCGGGCGACGAGGTCCGTTGGGTCAATCAGCGCAGCACTCCAGTGACCGTCGAGTTTCTGGGCGATGCCCTCGCCGATGTGACCTGCCAGCGAGGATTTTCCAGCCTAATGAGACGGCAACAGGAAACCACCACGATTGAACCGAACGAGAGCGCGAGCCTGTGCTTCGGGACCGTCGGTCAGCTGACTTATAACGCGCGGATGGAATCCCCCGTGGCCGGTGGCGAGACGATCGAGTCGGGCACGATCAGCGTGGGCAACTAGGCGTCGGTAGATAGCACGCTTAGCCCGCGCAGGCTGACTGAGTAACCGTCAAACGAGCAGGTCAAACGAGCAGGTCAAACGAGCAGGCGATCGTATTCCTTCTTGACCACGGCGTAGCACTCGCAGACGCGCACCTCGAGCTTCTCGCGATCGACCACGACGATTCGGCCGCGGCTGTACTCGATCAAACCAGCTTTTTGCAGGCGTCCGGCTGCTTCGGTCACTCCCTCGCGGCGCACACCCAGCATATTGGCAATCAGCTCCTGCGTCATGATGAGTTCGTTTGACGGCAGCCGGTCCACGCTCATCAATAACCACCGGCAGAGCTGCTGTTCAACGGCATGGTGGCGATTGCACACGGCGGTTTGTGCCATCTGGGTGATGAGTGCCTGGGTGAAGCGCAATGCCAGGTGCTGCAGGGCCCCGCCAATGTCGAACTCCTTTTTCAGGAACGCCGCCTTGAGCCGGTACGCGTAACCAGCGCTTTGCACGACCGCACGGCTGGGCGTGGTTTCGCCACCCATGAACAGCGAGATGCCCACCAGGCCTTCGTAACCCGTAATGGCTATTTCCGCCGAGGCGCCGTCCTCCATGACGTACAACAGGGAAACGATACTGTCGGTAGGGAAGTAGACATACCCGAGCGTGCCCCCGGATTCGTACATCACCGTCCCGAGCGGCAGACTTACCTGTTGCAGGTTGGGCAGCAGCCGTTCGTAGTCGGCCTCCGGCAACGCTGCAAGCAGTCGGTTATGTCTCGGATTGTCGGCGCTGGAACTCGTGCGTGATTTCGGCATGTCTGGAGGCGCGGCGTTAGGCGCGATAACAGTGAGCAGATTAACACGCAGTATACACTCTCTGTACGCCAGCGCACACAGGGCCGGTTGTAGGTCAACGAGCCGAACTGCTCATCGAAGGTGCATGCAAACGTGCCCGCTTCTATACTCGCAGGCCAACGCTGCGCCAGGTGTCCGCTTCAGGGGGTGTGCCGAGCGCAATGGCTGCATCAAGGAGGCGTCCCGATGATCTACATTGCCGTCGTCACGATCTACGTATTGATCCTCCTCGGCATCAGCGTCTATAAGAGCAAGAACGTCACCAGCGACGAAGACTTCATGATTGCGGGCCGCAACGTGCCCGTCTACCTGCTGGTGGCAACCCTGGTCTGTACGTGGATTGGTTCGGGCAGCCTGTTCGGCACGGCGGGGCTGACCTTCCGCACCGGCATTTCGGAATTGTGGTTTTCGTCCGGTGCCTGGCTGGGAATCCTGATCGTCTACCTGATCGCCGCCAGGGTCCGCCGCATTGCGCGCTACACGCTGACCGATCTCCTCGAACAACGCTATAACCAGCTGGCCAAGGTGCTGGGAACGATCACCATAATCGTTGCGTACATGGTCATCGCCGGATACCAGTTCAAAGGCGGCGGACGCTTTATCTCTATTCTGTCCGACGGCTCGATCACGCCGGAAACCGGCATGCTGCTCTCTGCCTTCCTGATCGTCGGTTTTACCGTGTTGGCGGGGATGGTGTCCATCGTATCCATAGATATCTTCAACGGCGGCATCATGCTGCTGGCAATGGTATTGACCCTGCCATTCGCGATCGCGGGGCACGGAGGCGTCGAAGCCGTCATTACGACCATCCAGCAGACCCGGCCGGAACACCTGTCGCCGATGGGCGGGCACGACTTCGTCTGGGTAGTTGGCATCGCCCTGCCGACATTCCTGCTGCTGATGAGCGAAAGCAGCATGTACCAGAAATTCTCATCGGCCGACAACGAACGGAATGCCCGACGCGCCGTCATGGGTATGTTCATCGGCGTCGTAGTGATCGAGACGCTGATGATGCTCATTGCGCTGGTCGGGTTCGCAATCTACTCGGACGATCCGCGTTTCTTCATGCCCGACGGCAGTGTGAATCGTGCCATGGCTGAAGAAGTCATCCTGCGGATCGGCTTCGAACAACTGCCCGTCGTCATCGGTTCGTTGCTGCTGGCAGCCGGCGCAGCCATCGTGATTTCGACCGGCAACACGTTCCTGATCGTGACCTCCACCAACGTTACGCGCGATATCTTCCAGGCTTTCTTTTTCAGGAATGCCACGTCGGGCCAGGTCGTAACGATTCAGCGCGTGTGTATCGTCGTTATCGGGGTGCTCGCTTACCTGATGATGAGCCAGTTCGAGACGATTCTCGAGATGGCGCTGATTTCCTATACGATGATCGGTGCGTCACTCGCCCCGCCCTTGCTGGCGGCCTTTTTCTGGAAACGCGTGACCCGACTCGCGGGCGTTCTTTCAATTGCTTCAGGTATGCTTACTGTCGTTGCGATAGCGAGCCTGAATGCAGTGTACCAGGATGGAGCAGTGCGTTTGCTCGGTGTCAGCTTTCCGATGGATACCGACTACATCGCCATTCCCGCGGTCATCGTGTCGGTGACGACGCTGGTCGTGACAAGTCTCCTGATGCCGAAACCGCTCGATAGTGACTGGCGTGAATTCTTCACGGCACCGGACACCAGGGCGACCTGACGTGAGCACGCGATACCACAGGAGAATATGCTCAGGCGTCGCCTGTTTGCTTGCCGCTACCGGCACACAGGCCCTGGAATGGCAGCCGCTATTCGATGGAGAAACACTGGAAGGCTGGTCGAAAGAGGGTGGCAGTGCGACGTATCGCGTCGAGGACGGGACCATCGTCGGCGAGTCGCGGATGGATACACCGAATACCTTCCTCGTCACCGCTGCCGAATACGGCGACTTCATTCTCGAGTATGAAATCCTGGTTGACCCCGGACTGAACTCCGGTGTGCAGATTCGCAACAATCTCGGTGATCGGGACATTGTCAGCGGTTACCAGGTCGAGGTCGACACGAGCGTTCGAGCATTCACCGGCGGCATTTACGACGAGCAGCGGCGGCAGTGGCTGTATCCGCTGTCGCGCAACGAAAAGGGACGCGCGGCGTTCAGGCACGGCGAATGGAACCGGTTCCGGGTCGAGGCGATCGGCGACACGCTCAATGTCTGGGTCAACGACATCCAGACGGCACGGGTGGTGGACGAAGCAACGGACCGCGGGTTCATCGGACTGCAGGTCCATAGCATTGCTACGTCGGAACTCGCGGGAAGGTCGGTGCGGTGGCGCAACCTGCGAATCCTGACCGAAGGCCTCGAAACGGAACGGCGGCGTCCCGATCCAGGGGTCGTCGAGCTGAGCTACCTCGTCAACCGGCTGAGCGATTATGAAAAGCGGCATGGGTGGCGCCTGTTGTGGGACGGCGAGACCAGATCAGGCTGGCAGGGGGCGAGGCTCGATGCGTTCCCGCCCTACGGGTGGACGATCGAGGATGGCGTGCTGACCGTTGAGGTAAGCGATGGCGGCGAGGCAAGCGGCCCCGGGGATATTGTGACCGTCGAAAGCTTCGGCGATTTCGAGCTGGAGCTCGAATTCCGCATTACCGAAGGCGCGAACAGTGGCATCAAGTACTTCGTCGATCCCGATCTCAACAGGGAGAGGGCTCCGCCATCGGCTGTGAGTTCCAGATTCTTGACGATGACCGGCATCCTGACGCGAAAATGGGCGTTGCCGGCAACCGGACGCTCGGTTCACTTTATGACCTGATCGCTGCCGAAAACCATTCCGCGCCGGGTCGCGCCAAGCAGTTCAAGGGAATCGGCCAGTGGAACCAGGCCCGTATCGTGTCACGTGATGGTCGCGTCGAGCACTGGCTCAACAACGAGAAAGCGGTCGAGTACGATCGCAACAGCCAGATGTTCCGCGCGCTTGTCGCCTACAGCAAGTACCGCGTATGGCCGGATTTCGGCCAGTGGCCTGAAGGCCGGATCCTGTTGCAGGACCATGGCAACGAAGTCAGCTTCCGCAGTATCAGGATTCGCGAATTCTGAACAGCCCGCATCGATATGGGGGGCACATGTCCGATAACACACAATCGCGCCGGCGTTTCATCAAACAGGCGGCCGCCGCAGGTGCCGGTGCGTCGTTTGCACTTTCAGGCGCCGCCAGCTACGCACGCGTGATCGGCGCGAACGACCGTATTAACCTCGCATTCGCGGGCGTGCGCAGTCGCGGCAAGGTTTTGTTCGAATCCGCGCACGCGGTGGCCGGAAACCGGGTCGGTATCCATACGCTTTGCGACGTCGATTCGCGGGTGCTCGCCAGTGAGTCAGACGCGGTCCGGGCCCTCACCGGTACCAAACCCACTGTCGAGCGGGACTTCCGTCGCGTCATCGAGGATGACGATGTCGACGCCGTGGTGATTGCGACTCCCGACCATACCCATGCCCCCTTTGCGATCCTCGCGCTCGACGCGGGTAAGCATGTGTATGTCGAAAAGCCCTGCACGCACAATCCTCGCGAAGGCGAATTCCTGGTCCAGGCCGCAGCGAAACATGATCGGCTGATAGTGCAAATGGGCAACCAGCAGCGCTCCGCACCAACCTCCATCGAAGCGATTGGGGATATTCACGCTGGCGCCATCGGCAAGCCTTACATGGGCAAGGCCTGGTACTCGAATACCCGCCTCGGCATCGGCCGCGGACAGGCGGTTCCCGTGCCCGAGTGGCTGGATTGGGAGCTATGGCAGGGTCCGGCCCCGCGGAGGCCCTACCGGGACAACCTGGTGCACTACAACTGGCACTGGTTCTGGCACTGGGGCACCGGCGAAATCAGCAACAACGGACTGCACGAAATCGACATCTGTCGCTGGGCGCTGGACGTTGGACTTCCGAACCGGGTGATCTCGAGCGGGGGGCGCTACCATTTCGACGACGACTGGGAGTTTTACGATACGCAGATCACGAGTTTCGAATACGACGACGCGATGATCAGCTGGGAAGGTCGCAGCTGCAACGCGTTCGAGTTCTTCGATCGCGGGCGCGGCGCGACGATCCACGGCACCGACGGCACGGCGCTGATCGATCGCAACGGTTACCTGCTGTACGACAACACGGGTGCGCTGATCAAGCAGGTCAACGAACGCGCGCCATCGGCAACCACTGACATTGTCGGCGGCGGGGCGGTGGATACGTATCACATCGATAATTTTTTCGGCGCAATTCGCGACGGTGACGTTCTGCGTTCGCCGATCGATGAAGGCGTTGCCAGTACCCTGATGTGTCATTTGGGCAATATCGCGCAAGCCCTCGGCAGAACGCTCGAGGTCGACAAGCGTACCGGTCGGGTGCTAAACGACCCGGAGGCAATGGACCTGTGGGAACGCGACTACGAGCCGGGCTGGGGACCTGCGGTCTGATGGTCCGACCCTCACCGGGCTGTGGGGCCGGTCAGGCTGCTTTGCGCTTCAACAGCGGCTTCAGATATTCGCCGGTAAACGACGCCTTGTTCTGAGCCACCGCTTCCGGTGTGCCGGTGGCCACTACAGTGCCCCCGCCGGCGCCGCCCTCGGGGCCCAGATCGACGACCCAGTCGGCGGTCTTGATGACGTCGAGGTTGTGCTCGATCACGACCACCGTGTTGCCGCGATCGCGCAGGCGGTGGAGGACGGCAAGCAGCAGCTCGATATCCTGGAAGTGAAGGCCGGTCGTCGGCTCGTCCAGGATGTACAGCGTATTGCCGGTGTCGCGTTTCGAGAGCTCCTTGGCCAACTTGACCCGCTGTGCCTCGCCGCCCGATAGCGTCGTCGCGTTCTGCCCGAGCCGGACATACGACAGTCCGACATCCATCAACGTCTCTAGTTTTTTCGCCACCACCGGAACATTCTTGAAGAACTCGAACGCGTCCTCGACGGTGAGGTCCAGCACCTCGTGTATGTTCTTGCCCTTGTATCGGATCTCGAGAGTCTCGCGGTTATAGCGCTGTCCGCGGCAGACGTCGCAGGGAACGTAGACGTCCGGAAGAAAATGCATCTCGACCTTGATTACGCCGTCGCCCTGGCAGGCTTCGCAGCGGCCGCCCTTCACGTTGAAGCTGAAGCGCCCGGGCGGGTAGCCGCGTGAGCGTGCTTCCTGCGTGCCGGCGAAAAGTTCGCGGATCGGCGTGAACAGACCGCTGTAGGTCGCGGGATTCGAACGCGGCGTTCGCCCGATCGGGCTCTGGCTGATGTCGATGACCCGGTCAATGGGTTTCAGGCCGCGAATTGCCTTGTGCGGTGCCGCGTTCCGGCTGCTGCGGTTCAGCGTGTCGGCCACGGCTTCGTAGAGTGTATCGTTGACCAGCGTTGACTTGCCGGACCCGGACACGCCGGTCACGCAGGTCATGAGCCCGATGGGGATCGATACGTCGATACCCTTGAGGTTGTTGCCGCTGGCGCCCTGGATCTCGATCTGCCGTTTCGGGTCCGGCTTCGTCCGGTTCTTTGGTACGGCGATCGAACGCTTGCCGGAGAGGTACTGGCCGGTCAACGACTGCGGGTTGCGGCGTATGTCATCGGGCGTCCCCTGGGCAACCACGCGTCCCCCATGGACGCCGGCACCGGGACCCAGGTCCACCACATGATCGGCGGTCATGATGGCTTCTTCGTCGTGCTCGACGACGATGACGGTATTGCCGATGTCCCTCAGGTGCGTGAGCGTACCGAGCAGGCGCGCGTTGTCGCGCTGGTGCAGGCCGATGGACGGTTCGTCGAGTATGTACATGACGCCGACCAGCCCGGACCCGATCTGGCTCGCGAGGCGGATGCGCTGCGCCTCGCCACCGGAGAGCGTTTCCGCGCTGCGGTCGAGCGAAAGATAGTCGAGCCCGACATCGGACAGGAAGCCGAGGCGCTCACCGATCTCTTTAACGATCTTGTCCGCAATCGTCGCCCGCCAGCCTTCGAGGCGCATGAATTGGAAAAAGGCGCGCGCGTCGCCGACCGACAGGTTGGTCAGTTCCGGCAACGAGCGTTCAGCCACATACACGTGGCGGGCCGCGCGATTGAGCCGGGTACCCTGGCAGTCGGGGCAGGGACGGCTGTTCAAAAATTTCGACAATTCCTCCCGCACCGCGCCGGACTCCGTTTCCCGGTAACGCCGTTCGAGATTCGGGATCACGCCTTCGAAGCGGTGCAGCTTGGTGACCTGCATGCCGCGTGCGTTTGCATATCGAAACTCGATTTTTTCCTTGCCGCTGCCGAAAAGAATGACGTCCTTCAGCTTTTCCCCGAGCTTGCTGAACGGTACCTCGATGTCGAACTCATAGTGCGCCGCGAGGCTCTGGATCATCTGATAGTAGTAGGTGGTCTTCCGGTCCCAGCCGCGGATCGCACCCCCGGCCAGGGACAGCGAGGAATTCACGACCACCCGTGCCGGGTCGAAGAACTGCTTGACGCCCAGGCCGTCGCAGCCGGGACACGCACCGGACGGATTGTTGAAGGAAAACAGCCTGGGCTCGAGTTCCGTCAGGCTGTAGCCGCAGATATTGCAGGCGAAACGGTCGGAGAAAACGAGCTCTTCATGCCCCGACTCGTCCATCCATGCGATGCGCGCCACACCGTCGGCAAGGCGCAGTGCCGTCTCGAACGATTCCGCGAGGCGCAGGCGCAGGTCATCCTTGACACGAAACCGGTCGACGATGGCTTCGATCGTGTGCTTGCGCCGCAGGTCGAGCTTCGGCGGCTGGTCGAGTTCATACACCTCGCCATCGATGCGCGCACGCACGAAACCCTGCGACATCAGGTCCTGCATGAGGGACACATGCTCGCCCTTGCGGTCATCGACAACCGGGGCCAGCAGCATCAGCTTGCTGCCCTCGGGCATCGCAAGTACCTGGTCCACCATCTGGCTTACTGTCTGCGCCTCGAGCGTCGTCCCGTGGTCCGGGCAGCGCGGTGTGCCCGCGCGCGCAAACAACAGGCGCAGGTAGTCGTAGATTTCCGTGACGGTGCCAACCGTGGAGCGCGGATTGTGCGAGGTCGATTTTTGTTCGATCGAGATCGCGGGCGACAGGCCGTCGATATGATCGATGTCGGGCTTTTCCATCATCGAGAGAAATTGCCGCGCGTAAGCCGACAACGACTCCACGTAGCGTCGCTGGCCTTCCGCGTAGATCGTGTCGAACGCGAGTGAGGACTTGCCGGAACCGGACAGGCCTGTGAATACGATGAGCTTGTCGCGCGGCAGCGACAGGTCGATGTTCTTCAGGTTGTGTGTGCGCGCACCGCGCACATCGATGGTTTTTTCGGTGGCTGGCATTCGAATATCAGAGAGCGAGGACGAACCTGCTAATATACGCCGCCCTGCGAGGCCTGCGCAAAGACATGAACGTATCCCAGTTGTAACAGGATGTTGTGAGCATGGCCGACGACATTGCTTCGGGCGCTGACGACGCTGCCGTGACGGACGCGAAAGTCGCGCTCTTGCCGGCGGAGCGCCGGGCGGTCGCGCTGCTTGCGAGCGTTTCCATGCTGCGCATGCTGGGTCTGTTCTCACTGCTGCCGGTGCTGTCGGTGTATGCGGAGCGACTCGAGGGCGCGACGCCGCTGCTCATCGGTCTCGCCGTCGGTGCGTACGGCCTGACGCAGGCCGGGCTGCAGATTCCGCTCGGCGCCCTGTCGGATCG
>JBGTLY010000287.1:0-21553 GCA_041743865.1 Woeseiaceae bacterium | reverse complement strand
GCGGAGCTCGCCGAGCGGCTGCGCGGGCCGCGCAGCGAAAAAGTGGACGCTGCGCGAGCCAATGTCACCGGCGCGCGTGAACAACTTACTTTTCGTGCTGCGGAGTTTGAGCGCATTCGCAGGATCTTCGAGCGCGACCTTGCTACAGCAGAACTTCGCGACCGGGCGAAAGCGGAGCTCGATGCTGCCCGTTCCAGTGTCGATCTCTTCGAAGCCCAGCTCGAGGAACTGCTTGCCGGCACCACGCTCGAGGAACTCGACCAGGCCGAGGCAGTGGTGGCTGCGGCCGAAGCACGCCTGCAGAGTGCGGAGCTTTCACTCGATCGGCTGACCCTGCGTGCGCCGGCAGCGGGCATCGCGGACAGCCGCCTATTGGAAATCGGAGAGCGGCCGGCTATTGGCCAGCCGGTGATGATCCTGCTCGGCGGCGAGCAAACTCATGCGCGTGTTTTTGTGAGTGAAGAACAGCGTGCGCATGTCCGCTCCGGGACGACTGCCCGCGTGCACGTCGATGGCTTCGAGACTGACTTTGACGGGCGCGTGCGCTGGGTCGCGAGCGAGGCGGCGTTTACGCCCTACTACGCACTGACCGAACGCGACCGCGGCCGGCTGACCTACATGGCAAAAGTCGACATTCTCAACGCCGGGGAGCGCCTGCCGGACGGCATCCCGGTACAGGTAAGGTTTGCTACCGGCACGAGCAGCGAATGAACGCCGACATGGCCATCGAAGCGCGCGGCCTCTCGAAGCGCTTCGGGTCGCTGACCGCGGTCGATGCGCTCGATCTCGATGTGCCACGCGGGCGCATTTACGGGTTCCTGGGACCCAATGGCTCCGGCAAATCCACATCGATCCGCATGCTCTGCGGTCTGCTGACGCCGAGCTCGGGCACGGCCCGCGTCCTCGGCACACACATTCCCGGTGACACGGCGGAACTCAAGCCGAAAATCGGGTACATGACGCAGGCTTTTTCGCTCTTCGCAGATATGACGGTATTCGAGAATCTACAGTTCATCGCGGACATTTACACTTATCCGCGGGCAGAACAAAAGGCCCGCATCGAGGAACTGCTCACCCGCTACAACCTGGAGGGCAAACGAAACGCACTCGCCGGCACCCTGAGCGGCGGGCAGCGGCAATACCTGGCGCTCGCCTGTGCCGTATTGCACCGTCCCGAACTGCTACTGCTCGACGAACCGACGAGCGCGGTCGATCCACAGAGCCGGCGGGATTTCTGGTCGAACCTGTTCCGCCTCGCCAAGGGCGGCACCACGATATTGCTGTCAACCCATTACATGGACGAAGCAGAACGCTGTCACCGGCTGGCAATACTGGCGCGCGGTGCGAAGGTCGCCGACGGAACGCCGGAAGAACTGCGCCAGCATATGGGCATGCAGGTCATTGAAATAAGTGCGCAGGACCCATGGGCAGCGCAGCAGGTGCTCGAGCGGGTTCCGGACATTGCATCGGTAACGCAGCTCGGCATGCGCCTGCGGGCACTCGTGCCGGATGCGGTTCCCGCGCCAGTGACGGTCGTGCAGAAATGCCTCGCGCTAAATGGCATTGATGCGCACGTTGTGCTTGCAGCGCCGAGTCTCGAGGACGTCTTCGTTGCAGCGACACTGCACACGCGTGAAAAAGCAGCATGAAGCCCGTGTCGCGCGTGGCCGCGATCGTCCGCAAGGAAGTCCGGCAGTTACGGCGCGACCGGCTGACTTTCGGAATGATTGTCGGCATTCCCGTCGTGCAACTGCTCATGTTCGGTTACGCCATCAATACCGACGTGCGCGACCTGCGCACCGCGGTCGCCGACCAGGCGCAATCGCACCTGTCGCGGGAATTCGTCGCGCGTCTCGGTCAAACACAGGTCAGCAATATCGTGCTGGAAGTTGCCACCGCCCCGGAGCTCGTCGAACTACTGCGGACGGGCGAAATCTCAATCGGCGTGTACCTTCCCCCGGACTTCGACCGGCGCGTCACGGACACGCATCGGCCGGCCGCACAACTGCTGGTGGACGGCACCGACCCGACGATTTTCGGGATCGCAAACCAGCTTCGGCTCATGCCGCTCACATTCGACACGAATGCCGCCACACGGCCGCCGGCTGAAATCGAGGTCCGTGCCTACTACAACCCGGAGCGGCGCACGCCGGTGAACATCGTTCCGGGCCTGATGGGTGTCATCCTTACGATGACCATGATTCTGTTCACGGCAGTCGCGATCGTGCGCGAGCGCGAGCGCGGAAACCTCGAACTCCTCATCAACACCCCCGTATCCTCGGCGGAACTCATGATCGGCAAAGTCCTGCCCTACATCCTCATCGGGATGGTGCAGCTTGCACTGATCCTCACGGTGGGCGGCCTGCTCTTCGATGTTCCCGTCCGCGGCAGCATCGTGCACCTGTACCTCGCGGCGACCCTTTTCATCGCCGCCAATCTTTCGCTGGGGCTCCTGATCTCGACGGCAGTCCGGACGCAGTTCCAGGCCATGCAACTCACGGTCTTCATCCTGCTGCCGTCAATCCTCCTGTCGGGCTTCATGTTCCCCTTCGACGGGATGCCGCTGCTGGCCCGATGGCTCGGCGAGATCCTGCCGACGACCCACTTCATCCGCCTCACGCGCGGCATCATGCTGCGGGAAGCCACGATCGGCGAACTGCTGCCGGAAGTGATTGCGCTTGCCGTATTCACCGTCCTCGCGATGACGTCCGCCGCACTCCGTTTCAGAAAACGCCTGGACTGACCCGGTAGGAGCGCGCCATGCGCGCGAAGAATACGAGGTCACAATCGCGCCCATGGGGCGCTCCTACAGGGCCCGATAAAAAAGCCGGGCCGCGGCGATGAGGAGAAAGGCACCGAACGCAACACTTAAGGTCCCGGGTGTAAACGCATGTGCGATTCTTGCGCCGACCGGCGCCGTGAGCCATGTTGCGGGCGCGATGAGCAGGATGCCAGGCAGGTTGACGTAGCCGAGGCTCCATGCCGGCACCCGCGGGTCCGACCAGCCACTTAGCACATAGCCGACCGATCCCGGCAGGCTGATCGCCAGCCCGAAGAGGGCGGCCGTCCCGACGGCGCGGTGGATCGGCATGCCGAACAGGGTGAGTGCGAGGACCGAGAACGTGCCGCCGCCGATCCCCATCATGCTCGACGCACCGCCGATGCCAAAAGGGATCAGCGGCACGAATGGTTTACGTGGCACCTCGGTCGTGAGGTTACGCGTTGCGGGGAAGAACAGCATTTTCAATGCGACGAGCGTCGCCAGCACAGCGAACAGGAGCGCAAGTGTTCGGCTGTGCAATTGCGACGCGAGCCAGGCGCCCAGCAAGGCCCCGATCAGCACGAATACCGACCAGCGGCGGGCCAGGTCGAGGTCGACCGACTGCCGGGCATGATGCGCGCGGGCCGAGGAAACCGAGGTCGGAATGATCGTCGCGAGCGAAGTCGCCACGGCGACATGCATCCGGATGGCAGGATCAACGCCGGCGACGCCAAGCGCCGCTTCGAGCACCGGCACGATAACGATGCCCCCACCGATACCAAACAGTCCGGCGAGCACCCCCGCGACGCAGCCGGTCAGCAACATCGCGAAACCGAGGAAGACCAGATCCGGCATTCGTCCGCCGGCGGTTCAGGCGCCGAGTTCGGCGGCATGGAACCGCAGGTGTTCCTCCATGAAGGTCGAGATGAAGTAATAGCCGTGGTCGTAACCGTCACGCATGCGGACATCGATATTGAGACCACTCTCGGCGCAGGCGTCGACCAGCAAATCCGGCTTCAACTGCGCCGCGAGAAAATTATCCGCAGCGCCCTGGTCGACCAGGATCTTCGAAAAGTGTTGCGTGTCCGTGCATCGACGCGCCACCTCGCAGGCGTCGTATACCGCCCATTGAGAACGGTCGTCGCCCAGATAAGCCCCGAGCGCCTTTTGTCCCCAGGGCGAGTCAATCGTCGTGCAAATCGGCGCGAAAGCCGACAGCGAGCGGAACAGCGGCATGTTGCGCAGCCCGATCGTCAGTGCCCCATGCCCGCCCATCGAGTGCCCGGTAAGCCCGTGCCTCTTACGGTCGCCCGGAAAATGCCCGAATACCGCATCCTGCAGCTCGCCCGTGACGTAGTCGTACATGTGGTAGTGGCGCGACCAGGGCGATTCCGTCGCATTCAGGTAAAAGCCGGCGCCGAGCCCGAAGTCGTAAGCGCCGTCGGGATCGTCGGGGACGCCATCGCCGCGCGGGCTCGTGTCCGGCGACACCAGCATCAGGCCGAGTTCCGCAGCAACGCGTTGCGCGCCGCTTTTCACCATGAAATTCTCTTCCGTGCAGGTCAGCCCGGACAGGAAGGTCACGACCGGTACGCGCCCGCGATGCGCCTGCGGGGGCACGAACACGGCGAAACGCATGTCGCAATCATTCGCACGCGATCGGTGTTTGTAGAAGCCGATTCGGCCGCCGAAGCAATTCGTTTCCGACAGGGTCTCGATAGTCATCGGCCGGATTATGGCCAAATACCGCCGCGAATCACAGGCCGCCCGTCAGAACTTTCGGAATACCAGCGTCGCGTTCGTTCCGCCGAAGCCGAAACTGTTACTCATGGCCGTTCTGAGGCCGGCTTTTTCGACGGTTTTGGTCACGAGCGGCATGCCTTCCAACGCCGCGTCCGGCGTCTCGACATTGATCGACGGTGCAATGAAATCGTGCGTCAGCATCAGGATGCAATGAATCGCTTCCTGGGCTCCGGTGGCGCCGAGTGAATGCCCGCACATCGACTTCGAGGAGCTGAATGCGGGGAGGTCGTCGCCGAATACGTCGCGGATGGCCTCGAGCTCCTTGACATCACCCACCGGCGTACTCGTACCGTGTGTGTTGATATAGTCGATGCGCTCGTCCACGTTCGACTTTGCAATCTGCATGCAGCGCACGGCACCCTCGCCTGACGGCGCGACCATGTCGAATCCGTCGGACGTGGCGCCGTAGCCCACCAGTTCCGCGTAAATCGTCGCGCCGCGAGCGAGAGCGTGCTCGTATTCTTCGACGACGAGCATGCCAGCGCCGGCGGATGCGACGAAGCCGTCGCGATTCACGTCATAAGGCCGGGAGGCTTTGGTCGGCTGATCGTTGTACCGGGTCGACAGCGCGCCCATCGCGTCGAACATGCTCGTCAGGTTCCAGTGTTCCTCCTCACCGCCGCCGGCAAAAACCAGGTCCTGCTTGCCGAGCTGGATCTGTTCGGCTGCCGCACCGATGCAATGTGCGCTGGTCGCACAGGCCGACGTGATGGAGTAGTTGATTCCCTTGATCCTGAACGGCGTAGCCAGGCAGGCCGACACTGAACTGCTCATCGATCGCGGCACCATGTAGGGGCCGATCTTCCGCACGCCGCGCGAACGCAGCGTGTCCGAACTGCCGATAATATTCTCGCTCGACGCACCGCCAGAGGACGCAATCAGGCCGGTGCGCGCATTCGAGATGTGTTCCTCCGCGAGTCCCGCGTCGTCGATCGCTTTTTGCATCGCAATGTAGGCATAGGCAGCGGCATCGCCCATGAATCGCAGTACCTTGCGATCGATATGCTCATTGACGTCGATGTCGACGCTGCCCGAGACCTGGCTGCGAAGTCCCATCTCTTTGTAGGTTTCATTAAAAACGATACCCGATCGCCCGGCGCGCAACGCTTCGACAATTGCTTCTTTGGTATTACCCAGGCAAGACACAGCGCCCAGGCCAGTGATGACTACACGACGCATTGTTGTCCTTCTAGAAATCGTCAGTCGATGAGAACAGGCCCACGCGCAGGTCCTCGGCCGTGTAGATCTCCCGCCCGTCCACCGACATGGAGGCGTCCGCGATGGCCATCGTCAGCTTGCGCGATATCACACGTTTGATATTTAGCTGGTACGTAACGAGCCTGGCCTTGGGCAGGACCTGGCCAAAGAACTTGACCTTGCCGCATCCGAGCGCCCGGCCGCGGCCCTCGTAGCCGGACCATACGAGGTGGAAGCCGACGAGCTGCCACATGGCGTCGAGGCCGAGACATCCTGGCATAACGGGGTCGCCCTCGAAATGGCACTTGAAGAACCAGAGGTCGGGGTGAACATCGAGCTCGGCCTTGATTTGTCCCTTGCCGTAGCTACCACCGTCGGCATCGATCCGTGCAATACGATCAAGCATGAGCATGGGCGGCAACGGCAGCTTGCCGTTCTCCGCACCGAAGAATTCGCCGAGCCCGCAGCGGATGAGTTCGTCGTAGTCGTATGAGCTTTGCCGCGCAGGCAGATCTGCGATGGCTTCGGTGCGTGATTTGCTCATGGTGAAAGTCTCATCCCTGTCCCGGCGCGGCGGTGGCCCGCGGAACGCAGGCACACGTGCCCCGATTCTACGCCCCGGCACGGGCGGTCGCTTTTGAAATCGCGCCAAACGCTTAGGCTCAAGGCGTATCGTAGTCCAGCGTCAGCGCGGGGGACAGTGGTGTCGACTGGCAGGCCAGGATGTAGCCCTTCGCGACTTCCCACGCTTCCAGCCCGTAGTTTACGGCCATGCTCACCTCGCCCTCCAGCAGGCGGCAACGACAGGTTGCGCACACGCCGCCCTTGCAGGAATAGGGCAGGTCAATGCCATGGGCGGCCGCCGCGTCGACGATATTGTCGTCGTCGGCCACCATATCGAAGCTGCGGCGGTGGCCGTCCAGGATAACGGAAACCGTGGCATGCGCCGCGGACACCAACTTTTGCGGCATTTCGCCGCCAGTTTTTCGCGGTGCGCCGAATCGTTCGGAGTGCACCCGGGCAGGATCCATGCCCTGCTCGACCAGCGCCGTCGTTACGGTGTCGATCATGGTGTCGGGGCCGCAAACGAATGCATCATCCGGCACCGTGTCGGCGCAAAAATGAGCCCACAGCTCCCTGACCTTTTCCCGATCCAGCCTGCCCGCATTGATCGGGAATTCCTGCGCTTCCCGACTGAACACAAACTGCAATTGCAGGCGCGCCGGATAGCGATTTTTCAGTGCGTACAGGTCGTCGATGAACATGGTCGTCGCCTGCCGGCGGTTGCCGTAGAACAGCATGACCCGGGTGTCAGGCTCCCCTGCAAGCAGCGCGCTCACGATCGAGAGTATCGGCGTGATGCCGCTGCCCGCAGCAAAGGCCAGGCAGGTCCGGCGCCCGGTTTTTTCGGGAAAGGCGCGGAAGCGGCCAGAGGGCGGCATGACCTGGATGCTGTGGCCCGGTTGCAGTACCTCGCCCACGTAAGCCGCAAATGCGCCCCCGGGCTGCAGGCGCACCCCGATCTCCAGGGGCCACTGTCCGGGCGGAGAACAAATACTGTAGGTGCGACGCAGCACGCGGCCCGCATGTTCCGCCATCAGCGGCAGGTGCTGCCCGGGGGCAAAGGCAAATGCATCGCGCTGTTCCTCCGGTACGTCGAGGGTTATACGCACCGAGTCGCGGGTCTCGGGGCGCTTGTCGAGCACGGTAAGCGGATAGTACCGGCGCACGGGTCAGGTCAGAGGCACTTGAAGTATTCAAAGGGCTCGAGGCAATCCCGGCATCGGTAGGCAGCCTTGCAGGGCGTGGAGCCGAATTCGCTGACGCGGTCGGTATCGGTGCCGGCGCAGCGGGGACAGGCAGCGGGGCGGTCCCCGGCCAGCAATGCATGTTTGCCGGTCGCCACCGCCGGCGGCGCGATACCGTACCTCAGCAATCGTTCACGGCCGCGCGCCGTGATCCAGTCCGTCGTCCACGGTGGCGACAGTCGGCGCTCGATGACGACATCGTCGATCCCGTGCCTGCGGAGTTCGCGCAGGACACTCTGTTCGATCACCTCGGTCGCCGGGCACCCTGTGTAAGTAGGCGAAAGGCCCACGACGACGCGCTCACTGACGTGCACATCCCGGACAATCCCGAGATCGGTGATCGACAGCACCGGGATTTCGGGATCGGGCACGCGGTCGAGCCAGGCGCGCACCTCGTCAACGGTCACGGTCGCCGTTACCACGTCACCCCCGGATGCGCGCGATGCAGATGCTGCATTTCGGCAATGAGAAATCCCAAATGTTCGCTGTGGCGCCCATCGCGCGCTCCGCTTTGCATGGGGGCGCCCTGCGGCAGAGCGAGGGTCGCTTCCACCGCCAGCGCCTCAAGCTCCGCGTGCCATTCTGCTTCCACGCTGACGAGATCGGGGCCGCCGTGTGTATCTCGGACGACATCGTCCACGGCATCGCCATCGAAGAATTCGCCGGTGTAGCGCCAAAGTCGTGCGAGCGAGTCTGCCATACGACGATGACTCTCATCCGTGCCGTCGCCCAGCCGCACGAACCAGAGCGACGCGTGGCGGAGGTGATAGCGAATTTCCTTGACGCCGCGGGCCGCAATTCCGGCAAGACGCGGGTCCCTGCAGCGGCTCAGCGCATCGAGCTGCAGCCGGTAGAAAGTTTCGAACAGAACCTGCCGCACGATGGCGTTGCCGAAATCTCCGTTCGGCTGCTCGACGATCAGGAAATTGCGAAAGGCCTGGCTGTCGCGCCGGTAGGCGAAATAGTCCTCGTCATGGCCCTGGCCTTCGAGCTCGGCGGCGTAGCTGTAGTAGAGGCGTGCCTGGCCGATGTAGTCCAGTGCGAAATTCGCGTTCGCAAGTTCTTCCTCGAGTTCCGGTTCGCCGGTCACCCGCTCTGTCATACGCTGGCCGAGAACGAGGGCGTTGTCGCCCAGGCGCAGCACATAGCGCAATAACGCGTCCTCCGGGCTCACAGGTTCTCCACGCCGTCCGGAACTTCGTAGAAGGTCGGGTGCCGATAGATCTTGTCCTCCGCCGGCTCGAAGAACGAAGCGTTCTCGCCCGGGTCAGAGGCGACGATCCGGTCGGAGCGCACAACCCAGATGCTCACGCCTTCCATGCGGCGCGTGTACGTGTCGCGCGCGTGATCGAGCGCCATCTGGTCGTCGGCGGCATGCACGCTGCCCGCATGCCGGTGGCTCAGGCCGGCCTTACTGCGGATGAAGACTTCGTACAGCGGCCATTCCGTTCCGTTCACCATTGTCTCCCCTACGCTGCGGCGCGCAACGCCTGCTTGGCGGCGTAGGCTTCCGCGGCGTCCCGGACCCATGCCCCGTCGTCGTGTGCCTTCTGCCGCACGCCGACGCGTTCCCGATTGCAGGGCCCGTTGCCGGCCAGGACCTCGTTGAACTCGGACCAGTCGATCGTTCCAAATTCATAGTGGCCGGTCTGCTCGTTGTAGCAGAGGTCATCGTCCGGCACGCGGAGTGCCAGGAACTCCGCCTGCGGCACGGTCACATCGACAAATTTCTGCCGGAGCTCGTCATTCGAAAAGCGTTTGATCTTCCAGGCCATGGACTGCGCCGAATGTTTCGACTCGGCATCGTTCGGCCCGAACATCATGAGCGACGGCCACCACCAGCGAGCGAGCGCGTCCTGCGCCATCGCCTTGGGCTCGTCGCTGCCGCGGGCCAGTTGGACCATGATGTCGAAGCCCTGCCGCTGGTGGAAACTCT
The DNA here is from genome assembly GCA_041743865.1 of Woeseiaceae bacterium. Taxonomy (GTDB): domain Bacteria; phylum Pseudomonadota; class Gammaproteobacteria; order Steroidobacterales; family Woeseiaceae; genus UBA1847. The sequence goes on along the minus strand of JBGTLY010000287.1, from coordinate 12,048 downwards.
CTTCCTTGCAAATCCGCACCATCGCGCGGGCGTAAGGACCATAGGAGCAACGGCACAACGGGATCTGGTTCATGATCGCCGCTCCGTCGACCAGCCAGCCGATGGCGCCGATATCCGCCCAGGTCAGCGTCGGGTAGTTGAAGATGCTCGAGTACTTGGCCCTGCCGGCCAGGAGGTCGCCCACCATTTCGCCGCGCGAGACACCAAGCGTTTCTGCAGCGCTGTAGAGGTACAGTCCATGCCCGGCCTCGTCCTGCACCTTGGCAAGCAGGATCGCCTTGCGTTTGAGACTCGGCGCCCGAGTCAGCCAGTTGCCCTCCGGCTGCATGCCGATGATCTCGGAATGCGCGTGTTGCGAAATCTGACGCACGAGCGTGCGGCGGTACGCCTCCGGCATCCAGTCCTTGGGTTCGATTTTTTCTTCGGCATCAACGCGCCGCTGGAACACGGCGAGCTGCGCCTCCGTTTCGACGCCGGCGCCGACGATGGCTTTGTCTTTCTGATCGAGTCCTTGTGTGTACATAGCCTAGCCTCGTCGGAGCGGAGGATGCCCGGCGCGGGCCATGCCCGCCGTAGGAGCGGGCCATGCCCGCGAATAAGCCGGGGTCAAATCTAACCGCGAACGGTTCGTGTCCTGGCGGGTAATCCATTCGGGGGCATGGCCCGCTCCTCCGGACAATGTGGCACAGACTTTCACACTTCTCAAGTTATTCTGTATCAGTTTGCCCCGATCCCGGCAAGCGCAGGCGCTCAGCCCACGAGGCTCACGACGGTGTCATCCAGCCCGCCGAAGCGAGCCTGTGCACCCGGATGCGCTGGCGGCAGCGGGCCGTCCGCGTTTTCCATGATGCCGGTCAGGTACGCTTCGGCATGCGCGTACACACCCCGATAGACATTGCGGCACAGCTGGTACGCGGCCCGGCCATGCCAGTCCGGCGGCAGCAGCTCCAGCGGCAGGTGCGGGTCCCGCAAAAGGATCTTGCGGTAATACTGAATGAGGAGCGTACGGAGGATAAATGCGCTCTCGGGCCCCATCCGCCGGTCCGGCTGGAGCGCCTTGAGGACCGGCCGGAATCGGCTGACGAAGCGCGCGTAGCTGGCGTCGATGTCGTCAAGGTTCCACCCCGCCTGTGCGAGCCGGCGCAGTGCGGCGTCGCTTTGCCCGGTGCGGCCGCGCATGACGACGACCTCGCTCTCGACTCCCAGGCGGCGAAGAGTGATATCCAGGTCCGCCATATCCGGTGTGGGATGTGCGAGGACGTTGGGTGACATGGCGGCAAAGCCGAGCCAGCCGATCTCTTTTCGCACCGGCTCGCGCGCGGCCGTATCGAGCCCCGCCAGCAGGACCAGGCACCACTCGCCGTCCCAGCTGCGCACCGGGTCGCCATAAATTCGATGCGTCGCCTGCGCGAAGCGCTCCCGGCCGGGTTCGCTCAGTCGGTAATAACTTCGCCGGCCGACTTGTTCGGACTCGAGCCAGCCGTCCCTCGCGAGGCGATGCACCGAGGTGCGGACCAGGCGCTCGCTGATCCCGAAGGGCGCGAGCGAACGGATCAGGCTGCCGAGCCAGACCACGCCGCCACGCGGCGCGATGGAATCGCCGAACACCGTCGTGATCAGTGAACCCGCCCTCAGCGTTGGACGGGAGCGAAATTCCGCGACGAGTTTTTTTGCAGCACGCTCGGGGGTCATCGCCGGTCCGCTTGCTTTCGATTGCGTCGACCGTACAATGCGATACATAATTTTTCAATCGCCTCCGGATTCTGTAACGATGAAACTCGCCAATCTCGCCGGTGATCGCTGGGTCGAAGGCGGCGGCGCCGGCCAGACGCTGCACTCCGCCGTCGACGGCCGCGAAGTGGCGTCCATCACGAGCGACGGGCTCGATTTCAAAGACATGCTCCTGCACGCGCGCCAGGTCGGCGGGCCAAATTTGCGCAAGCTGACCTTTCATCAACGCGGCGACATGCTCAAGGCGCTCGCGCAATACCTGACCGGGCACAAGCGCGAACTTTATGCACTGTCCACACTCACCGGTGCGACGCGTTCGGACAGCTGGATCGATATCGACGGCGGCATCTCCACCTTGTTCGTGTTCTCGAGCAAGGGCCGGCGTGAGATGCCGAACGACACAGTCTTCCTCGACGGCCCGCCCGAGGCCCTGTCGAAGAACGGTACCTTCGTCGGGCAACACATCTATACCTCGAAACGCGGCGTCGCGGTGCACATCAACGCGTTCAATTTTCCCTGCTGGGGCATGCTCGAAAAACTTGCCCCAACCTTGCTTGCGGGGGTACCCGCAATCGTGAAGCCGGCATCCAGTACCGCGTACCTCACCGAGCGCATGGTGCAGCGTATCGTCGATTCCGGACTCTTGCCGCCCGGTGCCCTGCAACTGGTTTGCGGCGGCGTCGGCGACCTGTTCGAGCATCTCACCTGCCAGGACACGATCGCATTTACCGGCTCGAAAGCGACGGCCGAGAAACTGCAGCAGCACCCGCGGGTCATCGCGGAATCGGTCGCGTTCACCGCGGAAACCGATTCCCTGAACGCCTCGATACTCGGGCCCGATGCGGTGCCCGGAACACCCGAGTTCGAGCTGTTCGTGCGCGAGGTCGTGCGGGAGATGACCAGCAAGGCCGGCCAGAAATGCACGGCCATCCGGCGCATCATTGCGCCGGCGTCCCATGCCGGCGACATCGTGCGTGAACTGTCCGCGGCGCTCGGCAAGATCCGTATCGGCAACCCGGCGAACGAAAACGTTGACATGGGCGCGCTAGCCAGCCATGGCCAAAAGCACGAAGTCCGCGAGCGTGTCGCAGCGCTCAGGCGCGAAACATCTCTCGTCTACGGCGGCACGGATGACTTCGAACTCATCGATGCCGACCCCGCCAGGGGCGCCTTTTTCATGCCGACGCTGTTGATGTGCGAAAAGCCGCTGACCTCTCAGGCGGTGCATTCGATCGAGGCATTCGGCCCGGTGAGCACGATCCTGCCTTACGAAACCATCGATGAAGCCATCGAACTGGCCCGCCTCGGCGAAGGCAGTCTCGTCGCGTCGATCGTAAGCAATGACGACACGACCGCACGGGAGCTCATCCTCGGCACAGCCGCGTACCATGGCCGTATGCTGCTCCTGAATCGGCATTGCGCGGACGAATCGACGGGACACGGATCGCCGCTGCCGCATCTCGTCCACGGTGGCCCCGGCCGTGCAGGCGGCGGTGAGGAGATGGGTGGCATACGCGGCGTCCTGCACTACATGCAGCGGACCGCGCTCCAGGGCTCGCCGCAAACCCTGTCGGTCATCGGCCGGCGCTGGATTCGCGGCGCTGATGAACACATCCCCGATACGCACCCGTTTCGCAGGACCTTCGAGCAACTCGAACTTGGCGATACCTTCCGATCCGAATTGCGCACCGTTGCGGCGGAAGACATCGAGCACTTCGCCGAATTCACCGGTGACCGGTTCTACGCACACACGGACGAGTCCGCGGCGAAAAAGAATCCGTTTTTCGACGGCATCGTCGCCCACGGCTATCTCATCGTTTCGTTTGCCGCCGGCCTGTTTGTCGACCCGGACTTCGGCCCGGTGCTCGCGAACTACGGCGTGGACGACCTCAGGTTCCTGACGCCGCTCAATGTCGGTGACTCGCTGCGTGTCAGGCTGACCTGCAAGCAGAAAACCCTGCGCGGTGACAGCGGTTACGGCGAAGTCCGATGGGACACGGAAGTCACGAACCAGGACGGCGAAAGCCTTGCGCAATATGACGTGCTGACGATGGTCGCCACCGACGCCCACTGGAATTCAGTTCGTTTGTAGGAGCGCCCCATGGGCGCGAATGGGACGCGCCAGTGAGATCCTGCCTGCTCCTCCTCCTCGCGGGCACCCGCCGACCAAACCCCTGTCTGCGAGGCCAGCGACGGAAAATTCTTCGGTAACCAGGGCGATCGAATATAGAATGGTCGCCGGACCAGGCGCCATTTCGCAGGAACCCTCGTTGAGCAACGTTTTTTATCGCGAGCCGCTGCACGAGTATCCACGAATCGAACGCTGTGAGGGCGTGTTCCTCTATGACTCCGACGGCCGCGAGTATCTCGATGGCAGCGGGGGCGCAGCGGTTTCCGCCATCGGCCATGGGCATCCTGCGGTGCTTGCAGCCATCCGGGAACAGCTGGATCGCTGTGCGTTTGCGCACACCGCGTTTTTCACGAACGCGCCCCAGGAAACGCTCGCAAGCCTCCTGGCGGCGCGCTTTCCCGAGCCGGCCAGCCGCGCGTATTTCGTGTCCGGCGGTTCCGAAGCCAACGAGGCGGCCATCAAGCTTGCGCGCCAGTATTGGGTAGCGCGCGGACAGGACGATAAACGCCTGTTCGTAAGCCGCTGGCAGAGCTACCACGGCAACACGCTCGGCGCATTGTCGCTGTCCGGCAATCCCGGCCGGCGGGAGCTGTTCGGGCCGCTGCTGCACGACTGGCCGAAGGTGCCGCCCTGCTATGAGTACCGGCACCGGCAGGATAGCGAGACCGCCGAAGAATACGGGCGGCGCGCGGCCGGTTTCCTGCTCGATGCGATTCAGGAACATGGCGCCGACAACATCGCCGCCTTCGTCGCGGAGACCATCGTCGGCGCAACCTTGGGCGCCGTGCCCGCCGCTCCCGGATATTTTCGCGAGATCCGCGAGATCTGCGACCGGCACGACGTGCTCCTGATCATGGACGAGGTCATGGCCGGATGCGGCCGCAGCGGCACCTGGTTTGCATTCGAGCAGGAAGAAATCGTACCGGATATCGTTACCCTGGCGAAGGGGCTCGGTGGCGGTTACCAGCCGCTCGGCGCGGTGCTGGTTCGGGAGCGGCTCTATGACGGGATCGTCGACCGTTTCGGCAGCTTCAGTCACGGTCACACTTACGTGGGCCACCCTACCGCATGCGCCGCAGGCTGCGCCGTGATCTCCGTTATCGAGCGGGAAGACCTGCTGGCAAACGTGCGGCACATGGGAGCTTTGCTGCGCGAGCGCCTGCAGACCGCGTTTTGCGACCGCCCGAACGTCGGTGACGTGCGCGGTCGTGGCCTGTTCGTCGGCGTCGAGCTCGTCACGGATCGCAAGAAGAAAACGCCGCCGGCTGCGGCGCTCGGCCTGCCCGTACGCCTGCGGGAGAGCGCCATGGCAGAAGGACTGATCTGCTACCCGGCGGGTGGCTCGGCGGACGGCCACGACGGCGCACACATCCTGCTGGCGCCGCCCTTCATCTACAGCGAAGAGCATGTTGAAGAACTGGTGAAACGCCTGGGTCGGGCCCTGGACCGGGTCGACGTGCACTGAGGATGCTCCCCGATCACCAGCAGTTCGCTCGAACGCGGGTCATGGTCATCGCGGCGCCGAACGGCGCGCGGCGCATGCACGCCGACCACCCGGCATTGCCGGTGACTGCAAACGAGCTGGCTGACTGCGCCGCCACTCTGCCGGACCAAGGAGTTTCAGTACTGCACCTGCACGTGCGCGACCGTGAAGGGCGGCATACCCTCGATCCCGATGCGTACCGCGCGGCGATGCGCCGCATTGGCGCACGCACGGGTGATGCGCTGATCGTGCAGGTCACGACGGAGGCCATCGGCCGGTATTCGGCGGACGAACAAATGGCGGTCGTGCGCGAGTTGCGGCCAGAGGCGGTTTCGCTGGCCCTGCGCGAGCTGTGCCCGGACCACGCATCCGAAGCGGCCGCCGCCGCATTCTTTGCCTGGCTGGTCGCCGAACGCATATGGCCCCAATACATCCTGCATTCGGCCGCAGACCTTAAGCGTTTCGAAGCGCTGCGCCGCAGCGGACTGTTCGCGGACGACCAACCGTCCTGCCTCCTGGTTCTGGGCCGTTATGGCGAACAACAGCGCGGCGAGCCCGCGGAGCTGGACACGCTACTGTCGTCGCTCGACCCGGGCGTGTCGTGGTCGGTCTGCTGTTTCGGTCCGCGCGAGCACGACGCGGCCCTCGCCGCGCTGGACAGAGGCGGTCACGTCCGCATCGGTTTCGAAAACAACCTGCTGCTCGCAGACGGCAGCCTCGCAGCCGACAACACGGCGCTCGTCGCGCAATTCACGGCAGTGCTGGTTCGATCGAAGCGCCGGCCAGCAACGGCGGACGAGGTCCGCGAAGAATTCATCGGAGGACGATCATGAAATCAGCCGTGTTTTGCATCCTGGCCACCGCGCTGTTCCTGCAGCCGCTCGATTGCGGTGCGGAAGATCGGCCGCGCGCCCGTGACATCGGCCTCGCGGTCGGCGTGTTCCCCACCGGTGCATTGAATGCAATTACCGACGTGGCCGGGGTCAAAATCGGTCACGCCACACGGATCGAGGGCAGTGACATACGTACCGGGGTCACGGCAATCATCCCGGGCCCTGGCAATCTCTACACACACCCGGTGCCGGCCTGGATCCATGTGGGAAACGGCTACGGCAAGCTGATCGGGGAAACCCAGGTGCGCGAGTTCGGCGAAATCGAAACGCCCATCCTCCTGACCTGCACGCTTTGCGTCTGGAGCGCCGCCAATGCCCTGAAGGAGTGGGTTTACGAACAGCCTGGGATGGGCGAGCACACCCTCAACCCGGTCGTCGGTGAGACCAATGACGCTATCGTCAACGACATGTGGTCGGACCCCGTGCGGCGCAAGGAAGTGTTCACGGCACTCGATTCCGCCACCGGCGGGCCCGTTGCGGAAGGCAGTGTCGGCGCGGGTACCGGCACCCAGGCCTTCGGCTGGAAAGGCGGAATCGGCACCAGCTCGCGGGTGCTGCCGGAGTCGCTCGGCGCTTACACGGTCGGCGTGCTCGTGCAGACGAACTACGGCGGTATCCTGTCGATGAACGGGGCGCCGGTGGGGCGGGAACTCCGCAACTACGCGTATCACGACGAACTCGAGGCAACGGGTGCGGATCCGCATCCGGACGACGGCTCGATCATGATGGTCGTCGCCACGGACGCGCCGCTCAACGCCAGGAGCCTGGACCGGCTCGGCATGCGGGCGATGCTGGGACTGGCACGGACCGGGTCGTACGCGAGCAACGGCTCGGGCGATTACGTGATCGCATTCTCGGCGCACCCCGACGTGCGACGTCCCCGCGACGGCGACGCGCCCGTTACCACGCCATCGTTGACCAACGAGGCGATGTCGCCGCTGTTCGCGGCGACGGCCGAGGCCACGGAGGAAGCGATCTACAACGCCATCCTGAAAGCGACGACCGTCGAAAGCACACGCGGCAAACTCGAAGCGATTCCGCTCGATGACGTAAAGCGGATTCTTGAGCAATACGGCGCCCTGAACCAGGACCGGAACCTGTCGCCCGGGCGATCGCGCCGTCCCTAAGATGCGAAACGTCACATGAGCGGAACAGCGATGGCGCAGGGTGCGACGTTGCTCGTCCAGTTGATGAAGGCCCTGCTCGACAAGCAAGCGCAGAACGACATCCTTACCTCGAACCAGCGTGAAGTCGCCATGCTCGAACACCTCGGCGTCTCCTGGCCAGAGCTCACGGCCGACCAGCAAGGCGTGCTCATCAGCCTCATTGAAGAGCTGGCACGAGTGATGCCGGCGGAGTTGCAACTGCGCGAGTCGAAAAGATTCGTAGCGCTGGCATCGATAACGTGAAGTTCGCGTGGATGGGAGGGCTGAACCGCGGCGGGAAGCATTACTATCGCATCCAGGGGCCCACGTTCCTCATCGAATACGACAACACACAGAACAACGCCAATCATATTCACACCGTCTGGCGCGATTTCGCCGGCGATTTCGGGCGCGACCTGCTGAAGGAGCACTACGCGGAGCATGCCGATCCGCTGGAGCCCGCATCCCACGCTCATTAGCCGCTGGAACGCTGTGCCGCGCATCTTGCTATTCGACGCTGCGATCGCCGAAACCGCTCTTCTCGGGCGGTACTGCCACCTGGTCGAGAGATCAAGCCGTAACATAGTTCAGCGATGAACCTTTCCACCGACCCCCCGGTCGAAGCCACAGGCAGGACATCAGGAACAGGGGGCAAGAAATGTCCAGGATGATTCGGTTCGCCAGCCTGGCGCTGGCGATCATCGCAATGACCGCTGCAGCGCAGGATGCCGACAACGAATCGCTGCAACACGCCGTCAGGTGTGCCGAAATCGACTTCGCGCTGTCGGTCGAGAACGGCGACAGGAACGCCTTCGCCGAATCCATACATGCCGATGCGCGCTTCGTCGGCGATGGCGTTTCGCGCGGGCGGGATGCTGTAATCGAGGCATGGGCGCCGTTTTTCGCCCCGGACGGTCCGCGTATTACCTGGCGGCCGATGATCGTCGAGGTACTGGACAGCGGCGATCTCGCCTTCTCCCGCGGTCCTTTCCGCCTGCAGGCTACGGCAGAGGACGGTTCGCCGGTCGAGCAATGGGGCACCTTCAATTCCACCTGGCAGCGCCAGGCCGACGGACGCTGGCAGGTTGTTTTCGACGCCGGGAGTCCCGCCGCAGGCGAAGTCCCCGAAATCGTTCGCAAGCTCATTTTGGAACCGGCCAGTGCCTGCGCCGAACAATAACCGCGGGCTGTGGTTGAACCATCGTTCGTCTATGCTGGCAGCCTGATGTCGGAACGACAGGGACAACTATGACGGAGGATTGGCTCGGGCGCTGGGCGGAAGGCCGCACCGGCTGGCACGAGTCCGCCGGCAACGCAGCGCTGAAACAGCACTGGAACGTCACCGGGAAACGCGTGCTGGTTCCATTGTCTGGCAAGTCGGTGGACCTGCTGTGGCTCGCCGTCCACGGTAACCGGGTCGTCGGCGTCGAACTCTCCGAGCTCGGTGCGCAGTCTTTCTTCCAGGAGAACTGGCTGGCGTACGACCGTGCCGGGAAAATTTTTCGCGCGCGCGATGTCGACGTCGAAGTACATTGCGGCGATTTCTTTGCGTTCGATGACGAGCCTTTCGACGCGCATTACGACAGGGCTGCGATCATTGCCCTGCCGAAAGACCTGCGGCCAGCCTACGCCCGCAAGGTCGACAGGCTGCTCGCCGATGATGCTTTCCGGCTCGTCATCACCGTGGAATACGACCAATCGATCGTCGACGGTCCGCCCTACTCCGTCACCGGCGACGAAGTGCTTTCGTACTGGACGTCGCTCGTACACGTCGATGCCACCGACGATCTCGACACTTCGCCGCCGCGCTTCCGGGAGGCGGGGCTGACGGAGATCCGCGAAGTCGTCTGGCGCACGCCAGGCGCCGATTAGCGAAACGGCAGTGCCGTGTCCGTCTTGATCTCCTTCAGCACGATGTTCGAACGTACCTGGGAGACGCCCGGGACTTGGAAAATAAAACTGTCGAGAAACACGTTATAGGCATCGATGTCCTCGACGACGACCCGGAGGTGAAAGTCCGCCTCACCGCTGGTCGCGAAACACTCGAGTACCTCGGGGTGGCGCTGGACCTCGCGCACGAACTTCTCGACGTTTGCCTGTTCGTGCCGGGCGAGCGAGACATGCACCATGGCCGATAAACCGAAGCCGGCCTTCCGGGTATCGACGATGACCGTATAGCGCTCGATGACGCCCGCCTCTTCGAGCGCCTTGACCCGTCGCCAGCACGCCGAGGTCGACATCCCGACCTGCTGGGCCAGTTCCTGCATCGTGATGCGGCTGTCTTCCTGCAGCGCGATCAGCACTTCGCGGTCGCGCGCCGTCAGGGACGGAGTCGTCGTTTTTGACATTTGGCAATTCTATCCGATTTTATGTCATTTTTTCGAATTTTTCTCCAAAGTAGGTTGACTATGGGGAAAAATCGAAAGCCTTTTGCAGAAGAAGTTTGCGAGACTGGCTTGTTTCCCGACCGCCCCGGAGCCCGCTGTTGGCCGCCCGCGCCCGCCTCATACCCCGCACCCCGCTCGATGACTACGAACTCGAGGATCGCTATCGCCGGGAAACCGGGCGCGTCTTCCTGACCGGCACCCAGGCCCTGGTCCGCATCGCCCTGCTGCAGCGTGCGCAGGATCGCGCAGCGGGACTCGCCACAGCCGGTTTCATCAGCGGTTATCGCGGTTCGCCACTCGGCGCCTACGACCAGGAACTCTGGCGTGCGAAGCGCTACCTGGACGAGAGCGACATCCGTTTTCTCCCGGCGGTCAACGAGGACCTGGCGGCCACGGCGATTCTCGGCACGCAGCAGGTTGAAACCGACCCGCACCGGACGGTCGATGGGGTATTCGGCATCTGGTACGGCAAGGGTCCCGGCGTCGATCGGGCGGGGGATGCCCTGAAGCACGGCAACGCCTACGGCTCCTCACCCCGTGGCGGCGTGCTGGTCGTCGCCGGCGATGATCACGGTAGTGTTTCCTCGTCGATGCCGCACCAGTCCGACGTCGCGTTTCTCACCTTCATGATGCCGCACTTGAACCCGGCGAGCGTCGCCGAGTACCTGGCGTTTGGACTTTACGGGTTCGCGCTGTCGCGTTTCTCCGGCATGTGGGTCGGCTTCAAGGCGATCTCGGAAACGGTCGAGTCGGCGAGGTCCGTGGAGCTGCCACCTTGCCCATCGTTCGCCTCGCCTGTGTACACACCGCCGCCGACAGGCTTGCACTACCGATGGCCGGATTTTCCGGGTCCGCAGATCGAGGAACGGCTCGAGGCCAAGAAAGCGGCGACGCTCGCGTTTGCCGCGGCCAACCCGATCGACCACAAGATCTTCAACATTCCGGATGCCCGCTACGGCATCGTCACGACGGGCAAGGCCCATCTCGACCTGATGGAGGCGCTGAGGCTCCTCGGCATCGACCGGCGGGAGGCGCGGCGTATCGGTCTCGATGTGTACAAGGTCGGCATGGTCTGGCCGCTCGAACATCACGGCGCCCTCGAATTCGTAAAAAACAAACACGAGGTCCTGGTCGTCGAGGAGAAGCGCGGCATCATCGAGTCGCAGTTCAAGGAGTATTTTTACGATTACCCGGGGCGCAAACCCCAGCGGATGGTGGGGAAGAGTGACGATAACGGCGATCGCCTGGTGCCCTGGGTCGGCGAACTCGCACCGATTCAGCTCGCGGGCATCGTCGCGCGGCGGCTGGACGCCGATTTTCCCGGGCTCGGCCTCCACGCCCGGGCGCAAAATCTCGTGCACCGCTCGTCGCATCTCATCGACATCAGGGGCGCGACCCGCGTACCGTACTTCTGTTCCGGCTGCCCGCACAACTCTTCGACAAAAGTGCCGGAAGGTTCGCAGGCGCTTGCCGGAATCGGATGCCATTTCATGGCCAACTGGATGGACCGCGACACGGACGGATTGATCCAGATGGGCGGCGAAGGCGTGAACTGGGTGTCGCGCTCGACGTTCAACGGCAACCGGCACATTTTCCAGAACCTGGGTGATGGCACGTATTACCACTCGGGGTCTGTCGCCATCCGCCAGGCGGTCGCGGCTGGCACGAACATCACGTACAAGATCCTGTTTAACGATGCCGTCGCGATGACCGGCGGGCAGCCGGTCGACGGGCCGCTTACCGTGCAATCAATAGCGCACGGCGTGCGCGCGGAAGGCGTCGAGCGCATCGCCCTGGTCTCCGATGAACCGGAGCTGTTCGATCTGGGGGAGTTCCCTCTCGGCACGACGCTCTCGCACCGCCGCGACATGGACGCCCTGCAGCGCGAACTCAGGGAGATCCCGGGTGTCACCATACTTATTTACGCGCAGACCTGCGCGACGGAGAAACGCCGCCGGCGCAAGCGGGGTCTCATCGAAGACCCAAAACGCGTCGTCGTCATCAACGACCTGGTCTGCGAAGGCTGCGGCGACTGCTCGGTTGAATCGAACTGCCTGTCCGTCGTACCCAAGGAAACGCCGTTCGGCCGTAAGCGGCAGATCGACCAGAACAACTGCAACAAGGATTACTCCTGCCTCAACGGGTTTTGCCCGAGCTTCGTCACGGTCGAGGGCGGCGAGCGCCGACGCCCGGACATCGACTCGCCGGCACCCGATCTCAGCGGCGTGCCGCTGCCCGAGCTCCACGCGATCGAGGACTGCCACAATCTGCTCGTCAC